>NZ_JAMYMA010000008.1:0-310248 GCF_040318275.1 Mesorhizobium sp. M1217
GCCGCCGATGCTGCCAAAGTTCCCATCAGCCATCGCATCAAGAAATGCGCCTGGAACGACGACTATCTCATCAATGCCATCACTCATATGCGATAGCCCTGCCGTGAACGGGGAGAAGGAAGAAAAGCTATTTCTTGTTCTTGGCCAGCCAGTCCTGCTGTTCCTTGGTCAGGAACTTGGCCCATTCGTCGGCCACGTCCTTGGCCGCCTTCTGGCCAAGCAGCACTTCCTGAAAATTCTTGATCGCCACCTGGTCGACGAAATTGCCGAGGTTTTCCAGATGCGTCGGCGGCGTCACCATCTCGTATTTGTCGCCGTTGTTCAGTTCTTCGAACCAGCCCTTGAACTGCTCGGTCCTGAAGTGAGCGTCCTGGTCGGCGCCGTTGTGGATCGGAATGACGCCGACTTCCTTTGCCCATTCCAGATTGTCCTTGGGCGACAACAGCGTCGCCATCAGCTTCCAGGCATCGTCCTTGTGCTGGGAATTGGCGAACATCGCCCAGCCGGCATAACCGAGCGTCGGATAGGATTTGCCGCTCGGCCCGACCGGCATCGGCGCCACGGCGAAGTCGTCGGCGCTCATCTTGTCGGCGATGCCGAGCAGCGCGTCGGGATCCTGGTTCAGCATGGCGCAGGTGCCACTATAGAAGCCGGTGACGGTCTCGTTAAAACCCCAGCTCACCGCATCTTTCGGCGCCAGGCCATTCTTGTACATGTCGGCGAGCATCTGCAGGCCCTTGACCGAGCCTTCCTCGTTGATGGTCGAGGTGCCGTCCTCGTTGAAATAGCCGCCCTTACCAGCGGCAATGTTCATGAACATGTGCATGCCGTTGAAGGCGCCCGGGCCACCGCGCAGGCAGTAGCCGTATTTGCCCGGTATCGCCGAGATCTTCTTGGAGTCCTCGACGAATTCGTCGAGCGTCGACGGCGGACCGTCCAGGCCGGCCTCCTTGAACAGCTTCTTGTTCCAGAACAGCGCGTTCAGATAATAGCCGTAAGGGATCATGTACTGCTTGTTGTCGACCGTCGAGCCGAACTGCTTGGCGCGCTCGCCCAGCGTTTTGGCATCGTCCCATTTGGCCATGTATGGCCCGAGGTCCTCGAGCTGGCCGTTGGTCGCGTAGAGGCCCATCCAGCGTTCCGGCATCTCGACGATGTCGGGCGTGTCGCCGGCCTGCACCATGGTGAGGAACTTCTCGAACGCCTGGCCCCAAGGCAGCGATACGAGCTCGACCTTGACGCCCGGATTGGCCGTCTCGAACTCGGCGATTTGCTTCTTGAGGAATTCGGTACGCGGCGGGCTGGTAATGACCTCGACCATCTTGATGGTGGAATCGGCCAGCACGCTGCCGGCGGAAATCGCGAGACCCGCGACGGCACCAAGAAGGATGCTCAGTTTTTTCATGTTCAGCACTCCCATTTTGAACGGCTCCTTTTATCTTTTTGCTCTGTCGAAGGCCTGGGCGACATCCGCCCACAGGTCTTCGACACTTTCCAATCCGACACTGAAGCGGATGGTTCGCGGGCTGACGCCGAAGCGCGCCATCGAATTCAGGCCCGGCGTCTGCTCGAGCGAGGCCTTTGCCGGAACGACCAGGCTCTCATGGCCGCCCCAGCTGACGCCGATGCGAAAGAGTTTCAGCGCATCGACGAAAGCCGGGATGTCGACGTCTTCCGTCACTTCGAATGAGAACAGCCCGGCATAGCCGGCAAGCGTCGCCTTGCCTGGATGGTTGGAATAGGCCGGGTGGTTGACCCGCTCGACATGGCCATGCGCCTTCAGCCGCTCGGCGATGGTCAGCCCGCTCTTCATGTGGTGCGGCAACCGCAGCGGCAATGTGCGCAGCCCGCGCAGCAAAAGCCAGGCCTCCAAAGGCGAAAGCTTGCCGCCGAGATAGGAATAGGTCTGCTCGTTGATGTGTCGGATATGGGCAGCCGAACCGGCCACCACGCCGGCGACTGTGTCGCTGTGGCCGCCGAGATATTTCGAGGCAGAATGCAGCACCAGGTCGACACCGTGTGAAATCGGCTTCTGGAACACCGGCGTCGCCCAGGAATTGTCGATCGAGGTGATGATGCCCTGCTCTTTGGCCAGCCGTGCCAGATGCGTTATGTCCTGGAGCTCGAACATCATCGACGTCGGGCTTTCCAGGTAGAGCAGCTTGGCGCCGGGAAGTGCTGCGGCGACCGCGTCCGGATCGGAACCGTCGACATAGTCGACCTTGATGTTGAGCCGAGGCAACAGCCGTTCGAACAGCCGGTAGGCATCGCCGTAGCAGTTGCGCACGACAACCATGCGCTCGCCGGCACCGACGAAAGCAAGCACCGTGGCGCTGATCGCTGCCATGCCGCTGGAAAAGCCGCGCGCGGCTTGCGCGCCTTCGAGGGCGGCGACACGCGCCTCGAACTCCATCACCGTCGGGTTGTCACCGCGCGAATAGATCGGCTGGCGTCGCCTGCCGGCGAATGTGTCGGCCATCTCGGCATAATTGGCGAAGGTGAAGAGCGAAGTCTGGTAGATCGGCGGGACCACCGCACCGCCGGGAAAAGGCTCGTCATGGGCGAGAAGCGTCGCAGCCTCGGCGAGATAGTCGTTTTCGAAACCGGCGGGATGGTCGTTCATTTCTGGCCTGAGAGTTTGAGTTTGGCCGCACCGCGTTTCAGATCGTCCTCGACGGTGGCGATCAGCTTCAGCGCCTCGGCCCGGGCTCCCTCCGGATCGTGCGCGGCGATGCGTTCGAAGATGGTGCGGTGATAAGGGAAGCTGGCGTGGCCGAAGTCGCGCACGCCGAGCGGATGTTCCCAGAAACGGTGGAACAGCTCGTGCATGGCGGCGATGATCTGCTCGAACAGCGGATTGCCGGAAGCGCGGTAGATCGACTGGTGGAATTCCCAGTCCTCCTCCGCCGACATGCCGGCGCGCGTGTGGAAGGCCTGCTCCATAATGTCGAGCTTGCGCCCGATCTCGACGAGATTTGCCTGGCCGGCGCGAACGGCGCAAAGGGCGGCTGCTTCCGCCTCCAGCGCGCGGCGGATTTCCAGCGTCTGCATCAGGCTGGTGAAATCATTGCCGCCGGCCAGCGTCAGCGGCATGTGCAGCATGTCCAGCGACACCACTCCCTTGAGATAAGTGCCGCTGCCTTGCCGCCGCTCGACCAGGCCGAGCCCTTCCCAGCGCGTCAGCGCCTCGCGCACGGTGTTGCGGCTCACCTTGAGGCGCTCGGCAAGGATGCGTTCGGTCGGCAGTCTCTGGCCGGGCCCGAGGGCTTCCCGCATCACAAAGCCGGCCAGGGCCTTGAGCACCGCGTCGTCGCGAGCAGTTGCCTGTATGGGCGAAAGGCCGAATTCGGTCATGCCAACGGGTCACCAAAAATGGCTCAATGGTCCAACCAATTTCTGCATAGAAGACAGGCTCTGTCAATCGGCTGCAGGCACATGCGTACCGCCCCAGCGTGCTGATCAAAAGGCGGCCTACCTGTCACGGCAAAAAGCCAGCATTTTCTGGATGCTGACACAGAGTCCTGATGTGTTTTGAAATTGGGGGCCGGCCGGCGTTTGGCAGCGGTACGAGGAGGCCCCTATGTGCCAGCGCCGGCCGGCCGACCCCACGGACCCAGGAGATGCGGCGGACCTGAGCATCATGGGGTATTCTTCGGGTCGAACCGGCGATCTAGCCTCGTGCCGGTTACGTCTAAGGGCTGCACATTTGCGCACCAACTTATGAAAATCAACAGTTTCTTAACCAAGCCTCGCAAATCGCTTGGATTAAGGTAAATTCGTAACCTTGTCGCGTTGGCTGGCTAATTGGTGTCCGGGCTATGCCGCCTTGGCGACGACGCGATTGCGGCCGCCGCTCTTGGCCTCGTAGAGCGCGAGGTCGGCGCGTTTCATTAGCGCCGCGACCGTGTCCACCCCTTTCAGCACCGACGACACGCCGACACTGACGGTGACTTCGATGGCCTTTCCTTCTGCGCCGACGGCAAACGGCAGTTGGGCGATTTCGGCGCGAATGCGCTCGGCGACCTTTTCGGCTACCGCACCGTCCGTGTCCGGCATCACCACGACGAACTCCTCGCCACCGAAGCGGCAGGCAAGGTCGATGCCGCGCACATTCTTGCGCAGCCGCCGGGCGAATTCGCGCAGCACGTCATCGCCGCCGTCATGGCCATGCGCATCGTTGATGGTCTTGAAGCGGTCCAGATCGGTGATCATCACCGACAGCGGCCGGCGCCGTGCCACGGCGCGGTCGAACAGCGTCTGCAGATGGCTGTCGAGATAGCGGCGGTTGTGCAGGCCGGTCAGGGCATCGGTCACCGCCATCTCGATGGTCTGGGTGACGCTGGCGCGAAGCTGGTCGTTGTAGCGCTTGCGGCGCACCTGCGTGCGCAGCCGCGCGGTCAGCTCCTGCTGGTCGATCGGCCGCATCAGATAGTCGTTGATGCCGAGTTCGAGGCCGCGGATGATGCGCCCCTCCTCGCCCTCGTCCGCCAGAAGGATGATTGGCAGGAAACGGGTGCGATCGAGCGAGCGCAATTGCGAGCAGAGCCTCAGCGGGTCGAAATCGGCGAAGGCCGTCGAAATCATCACGCATTCGTAGGGCAACTCGGCAGCCTGGAAGAAGCCGGCATGCGGATCGGTGGCGATGTCGAGATCGGCGCTGCCGCGCAGCATCTTCTGGATGCGCTCGAAGGAGGATTTGCGCTCATCGACCAGCAGCACCTTCGGCACCGCGTCGTCGGCCGCGAAGTTGCGGCTCAAAAGCTCCTCGATGCCGATATTGCGCGTCGTCGAGGCGCGCAGCCGCAGCTCGTCGGTCAGCGACTTCAGCCTGACCAGGCTCTTGACGCGCGTCATCAGCTGCAGATCGTTGACCGGCTTGGTCAAAAAATCGTCGGCGCCGGCCTCGAGGCCGCGCACCCGGTCCGAAACCTGGTCGAGCGCGGTGATCATCACGACCGGGATGTGCGATGTCGCCGGGTCGCCCTTCAGCCGCCGGCAGACCTCGAACCCGTCCATGTCAGGCATCATCACGTCGAGCAGCACGACGTCGACCTTGCCGTTTTCGCAGATCTCGATCGCATCCGGCCCGTTGGTAGCGGTCAGGACCTCGAAATATTCGGCGAGCAGCCGAACCTCCAGCAGCCTGACGTTTGCTGGGATGTCGTCGACGACGAGGATCCGCGCGGTCATTTCACAAAGCTCCGGCTCGGCTGGAAAGATACATCAGGCATCGCCCAGGTAGGATTTGATGGTTTCGATGAAACGCGGCACCGAGATCGGCTTGGAGATATATGCCTCGCAGCCGCCCTGGCGAATGCGCTCCTCGTCGCCCTTCATCGCGAAGGCGGTGACGGCGATGACCGGGATGACGTGCAGATCATCGTCCTCCTTCAACCATTTGGTCACCTCGAGGCCGGACACTTCGGGCAGCTGGATGTCCATCAGGATGAGGTCCGGCCTGTGCTGCCGCGCCAGATCCAGCGCTTCCAGGCCGTTGCGTGTACGCACCGTCTCGTAGCCGCTCGCTTCGATCAGGTCGCGAAAGAGCTTCATGTTGAGCTCATTGTCCTCGACGATCATAACCTTTTTAGGCATCGATTTCCCGTCCCGGCTGGCCTTCCACTCGAAGGGCGCCGTCATGCGCCCCTTGTCGGCACGCACCAAACCTGTTCCCACTATACGGCAATATGATTGACGAAACGGAAACCGGCCGCCCGAAAAGCGTTCGGATTCCAGGTCGGCGAGCTTGCTGCCGGCAACACTTGCCACTACTGCGAAAACAGAACTATTCCGCCCACGAAGGAAGGTAGCGATGGCAAACGCAGCGTCAATGCGCGAGGAAGCCGAAACCATTGCCGTAAAGGCGTTGGGCTTCGTCGCCGCCGATCCGGAACTTCTGCCCCGCTTCCTGGCGATCACCGGCATCGAGGCGCATTCGATCCGCCGGGCGGCCGACGAGCCGGGATTCCTGGCCGGCGTGCTGCAGTTCATCCTCGCCCACGAGCCGACGCTGATGCGTTTTTCCGAGGAGACCGGCACTCCGCCGGCCGCAGTGGGCAAGGCGTTGCGGGCGCTGCCGCTCGGCGACGACAATCATGAGCATTCGATATAGGCGACGATCCCGAGACTGCGGGCAGATCGAAGAACCTGCCGCCGACGATGGGCCGCTGCTGGTGCTTTATGGCGTTGCCTCTTCCCCACTGTTGTCCGTCCCAACGGGGTCGGCCGGCTTCAGCATGGCGCCGTTGACCGTCACCGAACCGTCGGCTTTGGTGTTGATCACCCATTCAAGCCGGCCGTCCGGCAGCGTCTTGCCGAACCCTTTGATCGCCAGCGCGCCGGTAAAATACTGCGCGGCCTGCGGGTCCGTCTTCGCCGCCGTCTGCAAGGTCTCCACGATCTTGTCGTAGCCGGTGATGTCGATTGTCACGTCCGCACGCGGCTTCTTGCCGGGGAAGGTCATCTCGCCTTCCATCGCAATCTCGATGTTGCCGTTCTTGATCGTGCTGTGTCCGAGAATGGCCTTTGGCGTCTTGGCCAGGAAATCGGCGGAGATCTGGTTGCCGAAATCTGCCGGCAGCGGTGGATCCTTGCTGAAATCAAGGGTTTCGATGGTTTTCTTCACCATGCTGTCCAGATCGATGTTGGCGCCGCCGAAGTTGAGGTCGATATCCGTCGGCAGCAACGCAACGCTCCAGCTGGGCAGCACCTGCTGCGGTATTGTTAGGCCGGAAACCTTGAACGCGTAGTTGATCTTGCCTTCCTTGGCGATGCCGTCCATGCCGACAGCGGTATTCAGTTGCGTCGCACCGAACTTGCCGACCGGACTCTCCACCACAAGGTCCTTGAAGCCGTAGGTGCCGTCGATCCGCTCCCACAACGGCAGTGCTGCCGTCAGAAGCGATTTGAACTCCGCCCCATCCGCCTTGAATTTGGCTGCATCATCAGTCGCCACGATGAAAGCAAGCAGGTCGAGCAGCGGCTTTGTCCGCAAACCCTTGCCGGCCGCATCCACGGAAAGTTCAGGCGCTTTTACAGCAGCCGGAAAACTCAACCCACTTTTGGGATCGTTGACTTTGATCGTTTCGGCGAAGTTCGTTATTTTTTCCGTCACCGTGAAATCGACGCCGCCGTTTGCGGATTTGGTCGAAACTATTACGGCAGTGCCAGGACCGACCGTGACATCCGCCTGCTGCTTGGGCTCTCGGGTGGTCATCGTCATGCCAGCCATCGAACCGGTTGCGCTCGCGAAAGCGGCCAGGTCGGGGTCATAAACTCCGGTGAACTTGTTGTCCGACACGGAGAAGTCGATGTGCTGCGCCCCCTCAGGGCCAACGAAATCGATAGACCCCTTCGGGGACACGTCCGCCGAAACGTCCCAGTGTCCATCTTTGCGCGGCTTGACCAAGATGAAGTAAGGCGTGATGTCGAACTTGAAGGCTTGCTGCTTTGCCATCAAATCCGTGACTGGCTTGAAGTCGAATGCGAGCTTGTAGGCATCGCCGTCGACTGAAATTTTCACGAACCCGATATCGAACAGCTTCTTTCCGATATAGCGCGCCAGATCGTCGGAAAGCTGCTTCGCCCCTTGCCTGTCGACCGCTTGGCCGAAGGCCGGTCCGCTGCAGGCAAGCAGTAAAACAAGTGGCAAAACGCGCTTCATGTCGATCCTCACTTATTCGCGGCCGTCAAACCGTTTCTATCACTGGTAGGGAATTACCATCACAACCGCAAGGCGAGCCGGACGGATCGATGTCGCCCGCGGCATTGCCTAAAGCACCAGCCGCACCAGCGGCCGGCCCGGCTTGCGCTCGACCAATCGCTGGAACCCGGCCTTTTCGAAGACCCGCGACGAGCCGACGAACAGCCCGATCGAGCGCGAATCCTTCGATAGATCGATCGGGCAGGCCTCGATCAGCCGGGCACCATTTTCCCGTGCGAAGTCGATGCCGCCTGTGACCAGGCGGTGCGACAGGCCCCTGCCGCGTGCCCTGGCGCGGATGAAAAAGCAGGAGATCGCCCAGACGCCGGGATCGGTGGCATCGGCGGGGTCGAGCGGCGCCGACCCCCTGCCCTGGTTGTTCCATTCGGGCACGTCGGCGCGCGGGCCGATCTGCATCCAGCCGACCGCCTGACCACCCTCGAAGGCCAGCAGGCCGGGCGGCGGCCCGGCCTCGATCCGGGCCTTGATATGATCCTTGTTGCGCTCCCGGTCGCTCGCGCGGCGCGCTGCCGGCGACAGCCGGAAATGTGTGCACCAGCAGCCGTAGCAGGCGCCTTGCTTACCGAAAAGATCTTCGAAATCCGCCCAAAGCTCGGGCACTAGCGGCGCTATGGTCGTATTCATGAGCTCTCTCCCGGCCCACCGCCTTGTCGTGGCGTCCGTCCTGACGTACCATTGCATTTGTTCTCTTTATGTTCGCAGCGATGGCGGCCCCTGTCAACAATCCCGAACACGGTTTTTGCCGCGACTGCCTGAATTTTCAGCGCAGCGAGGCACGCCGTTGCGAGCGCTGCGGCAGTCCGCGGCTTGCGCGCCATCCCGAGCTTTACCGGCTGCGCCTTGCCCATATCGATTGCGACGCGTTCTACGCGGCGGTCGAAAAGCGCGACAACCCGGCATTGAAGGACCGGCCGTTGATCATCGGCGGCGGCAAGCGCGGCGTCGTCTCCACCGCCTGCTATATCGCCCGCATCCATGGCGTGCGCTCGGCAATGCCGATGTTCAAGGCGCTCGAAGCCTGCCCGGACGCGGTGGTCCTCCCGCCGGACATGGAAAAATACGTCCGCGTCGGCCGCGAGGTGCGCGCCATGATGCAGGCGCTGACGCCGCTGGTCGAGCCGCTCTCGATCGATGAGGCCTTCCTCGACCTCGCCGGCACCGAGCGCCTGCATGGCCTGCCGCCTGCGGTGGTGCTGGCGCGCTTCGCTCTCAGCGTCGAAAAGGAGATCGGCATCACCGTTTCGGCAGGCCTGTCCTATTGCAAGTTCCTGGCCAAGGTGGCCTCGGACTTCCGCAAGCCGCGCGGCTTTTCGGTGATCGGCGAGGCCGAGGCTATCGGCTTCCTGGCCGAGCAGCCGGTGACGCTGATCTGGGGCGTCGGCAAGGCCTTTGCCGCCACGCTCGAGCGCGACGGCATCCGCACCATCGGCCAGCTGCAGCGCATGGAACGCGGCGACCTGATGCGCCGCTATGGCGTCATGGGCGACCGGCTCTACCGGCTTTCGCGCGGCGAGGACGACCGCCGCGTCGTTCCCGACCAGGACGCGAAAAGCGTCTCGGCGGAAACCACTTTCGACACCGACATCGCCTCCGTCGAGGAACTGGTTTCGGTGCTGAGGGCGCTGGCGGAGAAAGTCTCGGCCCGGCTGAAAAAATCCGGCATTGCCGGACGCACCGTCGTCCTCAAGCTGAAGACCCAGGATTTCAAGATCCGCACGCGCAATCGCCAGCTCGGCGATCCGACCCGGCTGGCCGACCGCATCTTTCAGACCGGGCTCGAGCTGCTACACAAGGAAGCGGATGGCACGAAATACCGGCTGCTCGGCATTGGCGTCAGCGATCTCTCCGACGATGACCGGGCGGACCCGCCCGACCTGGTCGACGTCAAGTCACGCAAGCGCGCCATGGCCGAAGGCGCCATCGACACGCTGCGCGGCAAGTTCGGCCGCAGGGCGGTGGAAACCGGCTATACCTTCGGCAAGGGCCGTGATGCGCACCCGCCCGAACCGATCGAGGAGTGATAGTGCTAAGTGCGCCGCAGATCGATCCGGCTGGTAATCACGCGCTCGCCGGTTTTCGGGTCGACGTCGATAACGGTCAGCCGCATGCCGTCCTCGCCATTCTTCTCGACCGTCATTTGCGCCTTGCGATCGCCATTGACCTCCTTGGCC
Organism: Mesorhizobium sp. M1217; assembly: GCF_040318275.1. NCBI lineage: Bacteria > Pseudomonadati > Pseudomonadota > Alphaproteobacteria > Hyphomicrobiales > Phyllobacteriaceae > Mesorhizobium > Mesorhizobium sp. M1217. The sequence continues at coordinate 9,895 of NZ_JAMYMA010000008.1, forward strand.
CAGCGGATGCCGAGATTGATTGCGTTGCCTTTTCGGCTGCCGCTCAATTGCGCCGGCCCGGTGCGCGATCCGACATAGGTGCCGCTGTATTTCGTCCCGCTGGACCTGAGGTCCGCGCTGATGTCGCGCGTCACCAAGATAAGACCGCGGCAGCTGCCGTCGAGCGACAATGAGTTCGACGTCGCGTCGGAATTGAAGTGACAGGAGACATTCACCGTCGGCGCATCGGTGGTGACCTTGACGATGCCCTTGCCGGCGAAATCCCCCTGGAATGAGCGAAGAAAATCCGGATCGTCGGCATGCGCTGCGCCGGCCCCGGCCGCCAGGCAGCCGGCAAGTACAAATCGTGCGAGTGATTTCATCGGACCGCTCCTCGTTGGTATCCAAAACACAGCACGCAAACACTGAGGGACCAACGCTTCCCTCAGCGGCGGGTTCCGGCTTCAACATCACTGTTTGCAACGCTTCACGGCTGGCCCAGTCGAATGCGTCGGCTAGCGGTTGCGATGAAAGCGCCGGCTTGCGACATAGCGCGCATGGTACCCGCACCCTCGATCCCCAAGGCGGCGTTCTGGATGGCGCTGTCGATCGCCTCGTTCCTGGCGATGTCGGTCGCCGGCCGGGCCACGACGGCAGAGCTCAACGTCTTCCAGGTGCTCGAGCTGCGCTCGGTGATCGGCTTTTTCATGCTGCTGCCGCTGGTCATGATGTCAGGCGGTTTTCCGGCGATGCGCACCGGGCGTCCGCTGGCCCATATCGCCCGCAACGTCGTCCACTATACCGGCCAGGCTGCCTGGCTTTACGCCTTGACGCTGATCCCGCTTGCGGTGCTGATCTCGATCGAATTCACGACGCCGATCTGGACCGCCCTGCTGGCGGTCGCTTTCCTCGGCGAAAGGCTTTCCCGGCCACGGCTTGCGGCAATCGTGCTGGGGCTGATCGGCGTGATGATCATCGTGCGTCCGGGCGTCGGCGCGGTCAATCCGGGGCATGTTATCGTGCTGGGAGCCGCAGTCTGCTTCGGCGTCTCGGTGGTCCTCGTCAAGTCGCTGACGCGGACGGACAGCGTCGTGCGTATCATCTTCTGGATGCTGATCATCCAGTCGGTGCTTGGCCTCGTCCCGGCGCTTTACGAATGGCGCAACCCGCCGCTCGAACTCTGGCCGTGGATCCTGCTGATCGCGTTTACCGGCATGTCGTCGCATTTCTGCATGGCCCGCGCACTTGTCTATGCCGATGCGACGGTCATCTCGCCAATGGACTTTTTGCGCGTACCGCTGTCGGCGGTGATCGGATGGCTGCTTTATCACGAGCAGATCGACGCCTTCACCGCCGGCGGCGCCCTGCTGATCCTGCTCGGCAATCTGCTCAATCTGCAGAAAAAAGCCGCCAAACCGGCTGAGGTGGCAGCATCGTAGCCCTGCAATTCAATCGCCATCGTCGGGTATGTTCAGAACGTGCCCACAGGCCTTGCAATGGACGGCGTCGGGCTCGTGCCGCTGCGGCCCGCATTGCGGGCAAGGAAAGAACACCTTGGTGGGACGGAAGAGCGCCTGCGCAAGCCTGACGAACAGCGATATGCCGATGATCATGGTGGCGATCGCGGTGAGCTTGCCGGCCACGCCGGGCAGGACGATGTCACCGAAACCGGTCGTGGTAACTGTGGCGACGGTGAAATACAGCGCATCGACATAGCCTTCGAGACCGCCCACGGTGCGGAAGAAGAAGGTGTAGACGAAGCCGGTGATGACAAAGAGGAACGTCAGGAAATTGATGACCGCGCGGCTCGCCTCGCGCCATCGCCTGAAGCCGCGCATCTCGAGAAATCGCCACAGCGCGCCGCTACGCGACAGCGACCACAGCCGCAGGATGCGCAAAAAACCGAGATTGGCCAGCGCCGTAGGCATCAGCAGAGTCAGCAGGATGAAGGCATCGATCCACGACGCCGGCTGTCTCATCAGGCGCAGCATGTCGTTGGAGGCAAGCAGCCGGGCAATCATGTCGGCGGCGACGAGTGCTGCCACGGAGTAGTCCAGCCAGAGGAACGAGGACGACTTCTAGATCACCGGCGTGGCAATAAAAAAGGCAATGATGGCGAGGTCGATGACAACAGCCGCAAGCTGAAACCGGAACGCCGCCGCTGTGCGCCCGTGATATAGCTTGCGCAGCATGTCGCGGAGCCGCGCCAAGGCTGAAGAATCCTGCGCTCCACTCTTGTCTATTGCATTCATGGCGACTGCGATAACGTTTGGGCCACCAGCCGTCCAGTGTTGCCAGCCGGGCAGCCGGCTACACCAGCTCCACTTCCACCACGCCTGGCACAGCGCGCATCGCCGACGCGATCTGCGGCGAGACGCGGTAGCGGTTGGGCAACTCAATCTCGACCTCGCCCTCGCCGCCTTCCTTGATGACGATGATGCTCACCTGACTGTCGCCACGCTGCCCAAGTTGCGATTGGATTGTCGATGCCGGTGCGTCATTTCTGACGAAGATGCGCAGCGCTTTCTGGATGCGGCTTGCCTCGTCCTCCAGCGACTGCACGGTCTGGATGCGCAGATTGACGCCTTCCGGCCTGTCCTCGGCCGAAACGGTGATCACCACCGAGCGGCCGGGTTCGAGGAGGTCGCGGTATTGTGCCAGCCCTTCCGAGAACAGCACCGCTTCATACTGGCCCGACGTGTCGGAAAACTGCACGACGCCCATCTTGTTGCCGGTGCGCGTCTTGCGTTCCTGCTTTGTGGTCACAGTGCCGGCAAGCCGGCCGGCGGCAGCACCGCGTTTGACGGCGGCCGAAAACTCGCCCCAGGTCTGCACCCGCATTTTCTGCAGCGCCGCCTTGTATTCGTCGAGCGGATGCGCCGAGAGATAGAATCCAACCACCTGGAATTCGCGGTGCAGGCGGTCGGCGGCGAGCCAGGGGTCGGTCGCCGGCAGGTTGAGTGCCTGCGACTGTGCGCCAAGCGAGGCGCCAAAAATGTCATGCTGGCCGGTGACGGCATTCTGCTGCGCCAGCGATGCCAGCCCCATCATCCGCTCGACGCCGGCCATCATCGCCGCGCGGTCGAGGCCGAAGCAGTCGAGCGCGCCGGCCATAATCAGGCTTTCGAAGACGCGCTTGCCGACGATCTTCGGATCGACCCTTTCGCAGAAATCGGCGAGGCTCTTGAACGGTTTTTCGCCGCGCGTGGCGACGATGTGCTCGACCGCCGCGTCGCCGACGCCCTTGAGCGCGGCCAGCGAATAGAAGATGCGGTTCTCGCCGACCTCGAAATCCCGGAACGACGTCATCACCGATGGCGCCACCACTTCGATGCCGAGACGCAGCGCATCCTGGCGGAAATCGGCGAGCTTGTCCGTATTGCCCATGTCGAGCGTCATCGATGCCGCCAGGAATTCGACCGGGTCATGCGCCTTCAGATAAGCGGTCTGGTAGGAGACGACGGCATAAGCGGCCGCATGCGATTTGTTGAAACCGTAGTCGGCAAACTTTGCCAGCAGGTCGAAGATGAAGTCGGCTTGCGGCTTGCCGACGCCGCGCTCGACCGCACCGGAAACAAAGCGCTCGCGCTGCTTGTCCATCTCGGCGCGGATTTTCTTGCCCATGGCGCGGCGCAGCAGATCGGCTTCGCCTAGCGAATAGCCGGAAAGCTCCTGCGCGATCTGCATCACCTGTTCCTGGTAGACGATGACGCCTTGCGTCTCCTTGACGAGATGGTCGATCTTCGGGTGGATCGACGCCATCTCCTCCTCGCCGTGCTTTCTGGCGTTGTAGGTCGGGATGTTCTCCATCGGCCCCGGCCGGTAGAGCGCGACCAGCGCGATGATGTCCTCGATACAGTCGGGCCGCATGCCGATCAGCGCCTTGCGCATGCCGGCACTTTCCACTTGGAACACGCCGACCACCTCGCCGCGCGACAGCATGGCGTAGGTTTCCGGGTCGTCGAGCGGAATGTGGGCGAGATCGATCTCGATGCCGCGGCGGCGGATCAGCTTGACCGCCCTGTCCAGCACGGTCAGCGTCTTCAGCCCAAGGAAGTCGAATTTCACCAGCCCGGCCTGCTCGACATACTTCATGTTGAACTGTGTGACCGGCATGTCCGAGCGCGGATCGCGGTACATCGGCACCAGTTCCCACAGCGGCCGGTCGCCGATGACGATACCGGCGGCGTGCGTCGAGGCGTGGCGGTAGAGACCTTCCAGTTTCTGCGCCGTGTCGAGCAGCGTTTGCACGATCGGCTCCCGCTCGGCCTCTTCGGCAAAGCGCGGCTCGTTGGCGATGGCGTCGGCGAGCTTGACTGGATTGGCCGGGTTCGACGGCACCATCTTGCTCAGTTTATCGACCTGACCATAAGGCATCTGCAGCACACGGCCTACGTCGCGCAGCACCGCGCGCGCCTGCAGCGTGCCGAAGGTGATGATCTGGCCGACCTGGTCGCGGCCGTATTTCTGCTGGACGTAGCGGATGACCTCCTCGCGCCTGTCCTGGCAGAAGTCGATGTCGAAGTCGGGCATCGACACGCGGTCGGGATTGAGAAAGCGCTCGAACAGCAGCGAAAAGCGCAGCGGATCGATGTCGGTGATAGTCGTCGAATACGCAACCAGCGAGCCGGCGCCCGAACCGCGGCCCGGCCCGACCGGAATGCCTTGCGCCTTGGCCCATTTGATGAAGTCGGCAACGATCAGGAAATAGCCGGGATATTTCATCTTCTCGATGACCCCGAGCTCGAAATCCAGCCTCTCGCGATATTGCTCGGCCGTGTAGCCGGGTGTGAGCCCATGCGCCGCCAGCCGCGCGTCCAGCCCTTCATGCGCCTGCCGGGCAAGCTCCTGCGCCTCCGCTTTAACCGCTGCGTCGGCGTCGGCGACATCGCGGCCGGCAAAGCGCGGCAGGATCGGGTTGCGGGTCTTCGGATAGTAGGAGCAGCGCAGCGCGATCTCGACGGTGTTGTCGATTGCTTCCGGCAGGTCGGCGAACAGCCTCGCCATATCGGCCTGGCTTCGCAGGAAGTGGTCGGGTGAAAGGCGGCGGCGATTGTCGGCCGCAACCACGGAGCCTTCGGCGATGGCGATCAGCGCGTCATGCGCCTCATAGTCTTCACGAGAAAAGAAAAACGCCTCGTTGGTGGCAACCAGCGGCAGATCGTGGCGGTAGGCGAGGTCGACCGACGACTGCTCGATCGTGCGGTCGTAGCCGGACACGCGCTCCAGCTCGACATAGAGCCGGTCGCCGAACAGGCCCTTGAGCGCCAGGAGCCGGGTCTCGGCGAGTTCGCGGCGGTCCTCTTTCAAGGCATTGCCGATCGGGCCTCGCGGCCCGCCCGTAAGGCAGATCAGACCGTCGGAGTGGCCCTGCAGCATCTCGGTCGTCAGATGCACCGCTTCGCCGGGCGGTGTCTCGAGGTAGACGCGGCTGACCAGCCTGACCAGATTGCTGTAACCGGCCTCGGTTGCGGCGATCAGTACGACGGGCCGCATCTCCGGTCCTTGCCGCCTGCGGTCGCGCTGGCTGTCGCTCGCCTCGCCGGAAAAGGCGAGGTCGATCTGGCAGCCGATGATCGGCTGGATGCCGTCCTTCCCGGCTTTCTGGGCGAATTCCAGCGCGCCGAACAGATTGTTGGTATCGGTGACGGCTATTGCCGGGCATTCATCCTGCACCGCATGGCCGACGATCTTGCCGAGTTGCAAGGCACCTTCGAGCAGCGAATAGGCCGAATGCACGCGCAGATGAATGAACCGACGCGCCGCCTGCTCCGCCCGCGACGCCTTTGCATAGGCCTCGCGCAGCAAGGGATCGCGTGGAAGTCTCTCATTCGCCATGGTTTTTTCGCGCCGCCTCACAAGGACTCAGTCGATGAAGATGTATTGTCCGGCACCGGGTAACACGAGTCCAGCGGAAGCGATTGGAGCTTTGGAAGTTTAGAGCAACCGCTGAAGCTGCCAATCTCCCCCCTCGTGGGGGAGATGTCCGGCAGGACAGAGAGGGGCGCTGTCCCGCCGACCTCAGGCCGGAAACAAAAAACCCGCCACAGCGGGCGGGTCGTTGGAGCCAATTAGCACCATACCGAGATTAGTAGCATAGCTGCCGGCACAAAGCAAGAACAAAATACGCCACGACGGCAAAAAGCGAATTCCTCACGGCCTCGCCTGTCCCTCCTCCACTGAGCGTGCCAACCCATTGCAAGGTCGCGTTTCTTCGCGCCCCTCTCTGTCCTGCCGGACATCTCCCCCACGAGGGGGAGATTGGCCGTCACCTCGGCTTTCGCTAATCTCCAACGTCCCAGGCCGGCGCCGAGGCGGATTTCAGCCTCACGCGAATTGCATGATTACCGCATCGACCGCAAGGCTGTCGCCGGGCTTGGCGTTGAGCTTCGATACGATGAGATCGCGCTCGGCGCGCAGCACGTTTTCCATCTTCATCGCCTCGACCACAGCCAGCGTCTCGCCGGCCTTGACCTCCTGCCCCTCGGCAACCGCGATCGACACGACGAGGCCAGGCATCGGGCAGAGCAGCATCTTCGACGTGTCCGGCGCCACTTTTTCCGGCATCAGCCTTTCGAGTTCGGCGGTGCGCGGCAGCATGGCGCGGGCTGTCACAGACATGCCTTTCCAGGCAAGGCGGAACCCGTTCAGCACCGGCCTGACCTGCGCCGCGACTTTGCGGCCGCCGACCTTGCCGCGCCAGATGAGATCGCCCGGCCGCCAGTCGGAGGTCACCCTCAGTGCCTTGTCGCCGTCGATTGTGAGGTCGAGCTCCATCGGAATGGAAATCATGCCTTCGACGATGGCGACCGAAAGATAATCCCGGCCGATCTTCACCGCCCAATCGCGTTTCAAGGCGCCGGAATGCGGCGCCAGCCGCCCGCCCAGCCGGTCGAGCCGGTCGCGGCGCAGCAGTTCGACCGCGGTGGCGATCGCGGCCAGCACCGCTTTCTCCTCGGCGTCTGGCACGATCGGCGCGAAGCCGTCTGGGTATTCCTCGGCGATGAAAGCGGTCGATATCAGCCCTTCCCACCAGCGCGGATGCTGCATCAGCGCCGCCAGGAACGGTATGTTGTGCTCGATGCCGTCGACAACGAACCTGTCCAGCGCTTCCGACATCGCATCTATTGCCGCAAGCCGTGTCGGCGCCCAGGTGCACAGCTTGGCGACCATCGGATCATAGAACATCGAGATTTCCGAGCCTTCGGTGACGCCAGTATCGTTGCGGATGACTATTTCGCCAAATTGCCCCTCTTCCGGCGGCCGGTATCTCGTCAACCGGCCAATCGACGGCAGAAAGTTGCGATACGGGTCTTCGGCATAGAGGCGGCTTTCCACCGCCCAGCCGTTCAGCTTGATGTCGCCCTGTTTGATGGCGAGCTTTTCGCCGGCCGCCACGCGGATCATCTGCTCGACCAGGTCGATGCCGGTGACCAGTTCCGTCACCGGATGCTCGACCTGCAAGCGCGTATTCATTTCCAGGAAATAGAAGTTCTTGTCGCTATCGACGATGAATTCGACCGTGCCGGCGCTCTGGTAGTCGACCGCCTTGGCCAGCGCCACAGACTGCTCGCCCATGGCTTTGCGGGTCTTGGGATCGAGGAACGGCGACGGCGCCTCCTCTACGACCTTCTGGTTGCGGCGCTGGATCGAGCATTCGCGCTCGCCGAGATAGAGCGTGTTGCCATGCGCGTCGGCAAGCACCTGGATTTCGATATGGCGCGGATCGACGATGAACTTCTCGATGAAGACGCGGTCATCGCCGAACGAGCTTTTGGCTTCCGAGCGCGCCCGGTCGAAGCCGTCGCGCACCTCGGCCTTGCTCCAGGCGATGCGCATGCCCTTGCCGCCGCCGCCGGCCGAGGCCTTGATCATCACGGGATAGCCGATTTCGCCGGCGATCTTTTCGGCATGGGCGACGTTTTCGATGACGCCAAGCCAGCCGGGCACCGTCGAAACCTTGGCCGCGTTGGCGAACTTCTTCGATTCGATCTTGTCGCCCATTGCCTTGATGGCCTTGGGCTTCGGGCCGATGAAGACGATGCCTTCCTGCTCCAGCGCCTCGCAGAAGGATGCCCGCTCGGACAGGAAACCGTAGCCGGGATGCACGGCCTCGGCCCCTGTCGCCTTGCAGGCGGCGATGATCTTTTCCGGGGCCAGATAGCTTTGCGCGGCGGGAGAAGGGCCGATATGCACCGCCTCGTCAGCCATTTCGGCATGCACGGCATCGCGGTCGGCGTCGGAATAGACCGCGACGGTGGCGATGCCCATCTTGCGCGCCGTCTTGATCACACGGCAGGCGATCTCGCCACGGTTGGCGATCAGGATCTTTGTGAACATGCAGGCCTCGTCCCTCGGCTGCCCTTCTTTTCCGGGCTTCCCGTTTTATGGGCTTCAGGGGGCCGGTCAAGGCAAAGTCGGAGCCTATCCCGGACGCAAATCGGCGAGCTCTGACGAAAATCCGGGATCAGAACGTCGCTTCGTGCATAGCGCAGGGCTGAGTGGTAAGTTAAATCTAACCTGGATTGCAGACTGCCATGGGAGGATTGCCTGATGAAAACGCGCGCCGCTGTCGCCGTCGCCGCCGGAAAGCCGCTGGAGATCATGGAGGTCGACCTCGAAGGTCCCCGTGATGGCGAGGTGCTGGTCGAGATCAAGGCAACCGGCATCTGCCACACCGACGAGTTCACACTGTCGGGCGCCGACCCGGAAGGCCTGTTTCCGGCGATCCTCGGCCATGAGGGCGCCGGCATCGTCGTCGACGTCGGCAAGGGCGTCACCTCGGTCAAGAAGGGCGACCATGTCATCCCGCTTTATACGCCGGAATGCCGGCAGTGCCCGTCCTGCCTGTCGCGCAAGACCAACCTCTGCACCGCCATCCGTGCCACGCAGGGTCAAGGCTTGATGCCTGACGGCACGTCGCGCTTCTCGATCGGCAAGGACAAGCTGTTCCACTACATGGGCTGCTCGACCTTCTCCAACTTCACCGTGCTGCCCGAGATCGCGGTGGCCAAGGTCAATGCCGACGCCCCCTTCGACAAGATCTGCTACATCGGCTGCGGCGTCACCACCGGCATCGGCGCGGTGATCAACACGGCCAAGGTCGAGCAAGGCGCGACCGCTGTCGTCTTCGGCCTTGGCGGCATCGGCCTCAACGTCATCCAGGGCCTGCGCCTTGCCGGCGCCGACCTGATCATCGGCGTCGACCTGAACAACGACAAGAAGGCCTGGGGCGAGAAATTCGGCATGACGCATTTCGTCAATCCGAAGGAGATCGACGGCGACATCGTCCCGCATCTCGTCAACATGACCAAGCGCGGTGCCGACCAGATCGGCGGCGCCGACTACACATTCGACTGCACCGGCAACACCAAGGTGATGCGCCAGGCGCTGGAAGCCTCGCATCGCGGCTGGGGCAAGTCGGTCATCATCGGCGTCGCCGGCGCCGGCCAGGAGATTTCGACCAGACCCTTCCAATTGGTCACCGGCCGCACCTGGATGGGCACCGCCTTCGGCGGCGCGCGCGGCCGCACCGATGTGCCAAAAATCGTCGACTGGTACATGGACGGCAAGATCCAGATCGATCCGATGATCACCCATACGCTGAAGCTCGAGGACATCAACAAGGGGTTCGACCTCATGCACGAAGGCAAGTCGATCAGGAGCGTGGTAGTTTACTGAGGAGGAGGAGAAAGCCGCCGGCCAATCAGCCAGCGGCCGAAAATGCACATGTTCAACAAGGGAGGAGACAAAAATGCCGGAAAAACTGCATCCGAAAATCGACAATGGACTGCCCAGGGAAAAGGCCGACTTTGCCGGCGGGACGCTGGTCTGCGCCTGCACCAGCAATCCGGTCAAGGTGAAGGTCAAGGGCCAGATCGCCCACAACCATGCCTGCGGCTGCACCAAATGCTGGAAGCCGGAAGGCGCACTGTTCTCGGTCGTGGCGGTGGCCGGTACAACCGACGTGACGGTCACCGAAAACGGCGACAAGCTGAGGATCGTCGATCCGGGCGCGCTGATCCTGCGCCATGCCTGCACCGGCTGCGGCGTCCACATGCACGGCCCGGTCGAGCGCGACCACGCTTTCAAGGGGCTGTCCTTCATCCATCCGGAGCGCTTCCAGGAGGACGGCTGGTCGCCTCCGGGCTTCACCGCCTTCGTCTCGTCGATCATCGAATCCGGTGTCGATCCGAGCCGTATGGACGGCATAAGGTCACAGCTGAAGTCGATCGGGCTCGAGCCTTATGACTGCCTCAATCCTGGCTTGATGGACTATATCGCCACCTGGACGGCAAAGAGATCCGGCGCGTTGCCGGCCTAGTAGCCGCTCGACTATCATCGATCGAGCCGGGCGACGTCGCCCGGCTCTTTCACATTTGGAACAACGATGCCCGCACCCGCTATTCTCGTCGATGCCGATGCCTGCCCAGTGAAGGCCGAGGTCGAAAAGGTCGCCGAGCGGCACGGCATCGTCGTCACCTTCGTCTCCAATGGCGGCTTGCGTCCATCGCGCGATCCGATGATCCGCAATGTCGTCGTCTCCAAGGGTGCGGACGCCGCCGACGACTGGATTGTCGAAAATGCCCGGCCCAACGACATCGTGGTGACCGCCGACATCCCGCTTGCTGCCCGCGCGGTGGCGCTTGGCGCCCATGTACTCGGCCCGACGGGACGCCCGTTTACGCCTGAGACGATCGGCATGGCGGTGGCGATGCGCGACCTCAAGCAGCACCTGCGCGAGACCGGCGAAAGCAAGGGCTACAATTCGAGCTTCGCGCCGCAGGATCGCTCGCGGTTTCTCGGCGAACTTGACCGCATCTTGCGGCGAGCGCTGAAATCCGCCTCAGCGGACTGAAACCATGACGACCGGTACCCCCACCAAGATGCCCATGCAACGCCACACGCCGTTCGCGCTGTCGGCCTGCATCGGCGTGGCAGCCTTCGCCGCAGCGCTGATCTGGCGTGCGCCGCTTGCCTATTCGATCGGCGCCAATGTGTTCTTTGCCGCCTATCTCTGTCTTGTCGTCGCTCACATGCCGCGGCTTACTGGCAGCTATCTGCGCAAGAATGCAGGCGACACGGACCTGCCGGTGCTGGCCATCTTCGCGGTCACGCTGGTTGTGGTCGCAATTGCCATCATCTCGTTGTTTCAATTGATCAACAGGGAGAAGAGCGCGGATCCCGTCGAGCTTACGGTGGCGTTGTTGTCTATCCCGCTTGGCTGGTTGACCATCCATGCGATGGCGGCACTTCACTACGCACATCTCTATTGGTTGGACGGCGACGCGATGGATGGCGACACCAAAAAGAAAATTCCGGTCGGCGGCCTCGACTTCCCGGGCGGCAAACGGCCGGAAGGCTCGGATTTCCTCTATTTTGCGACAGTGATCGGCATGACGGCGCAAACTGCCGACACCAACATCACAACCTCGCAAATGCGCCGTGTCGTGCTTGTGCATTCGATCCTGTCGTTCTTCTTCAACACGGTGATCGTGGCAGCCGCGGTCAACCTCGCAGTCAGCCTCGGCAGTCCGTAATAAATCCGTGATCGGGTGAAACATCGCTTAAGCTGGCGACGTATTGGGAGGAGAAGAGATCTGACAGGCCGCGGCGAACACGCGGCCGGAGGGAACAACAGATGGAATCGCTTGCCAGAAACCAAGCCGCCGGAGCAGATACCGCCGCGCCGAGCGATGCGACGCTGATCTATCGGCAGTCGCGCTGGACGCGGCTGACGCATTGGCTATGGGCGATCGCGCTGTTCTTCATGCTGCTTTCCGGTCTGCAAATATTTAACGCCCGCCCACAGCTCTACATCGGCAAGGAGTCGGGCTTTGGCTACAACAACACCATCTTCGCCATCGGCGCCGAGAACACGGTGACTGGCCCGCGCGGCTATACCGAGATCTTCGGCAAGCGCTTCGACACCACCGGCGTGCTCGGCTGGTCGGGTCCGGCCGGCCAGGAGACCTCCCGCGCCTTCCCGTCCTGGGCGACGATCCCTTCCTACTACGATCTCGGCACCGCGCGCGTCGTTCATTTCTTCTTCGCCTGGGTGCTGACCACCACGCTGCTGGTCTGGCTGGTCGCCAGTCTGATCAACGGCCATTTGCGGCGCGATCTTGCCCCGCGCCTCGATGATTTCAGGCGGCTGCCGCGAGACATTGTCGACCATGCCAGGTTCAGGTTCCACCACAGGCGCGAATACAACACCTTGCAGAAGATGGCCTATGGCGGCGTGCTGTTCGTGCTGCTGCCGCTGATGATCATCACCGGCCTGGCCATGTCGCCGAGCATGAACTCGGTGCTGCCATTCCTGAACGACCTGCTCGGCGGCCGGCAGACGGCGCGCACCATTCACTTCACGGTGATGCTGCTGCTCGTCGCCTTCTTCGTCATCCACATCCTGATGATCCTGGCCGCCGGCCCGATCAACGAGCTGCGTTCGATTATCACCGGCTGGTATCGAACCGACCCGCCGGCGAATGGCGACAAAGCACCCGAGAGGAGCGCCTGACATGGCGAAATTCGAGATCAGCCCCAAGCTACAGATAAGCCGAAGAAAGTTCCTGACCTCGGCCAGCCTCGGCCTTTCCGGCATCATGCTTTCGGGCTGCGACGCCTTCGACAGCCAGCTTGGCGTCGGCGACGGCCTGCGCAGCTTCCTCGAAAGCGCCAATGGGCTGACCTGGCGGGCGCAGCGGCTGCTTGCCGGCCGTGACGCGCTGGCGCCGGAGTTCACCGAGGCCGACATTCGCCAGCCGCAGCGGCCGAACGGCGTCACCGCGCCCGACGACGATTTCTACAAGGGCCTGCTCGCCAACGATTTCGCCGACTGGCGGCTGGAGGTTTCCGGCCTCGTCGAAAAACCGCTGTCGCTGAGCCGCGAGCAGCTGATGAACATGCCGAGCCGCACCCAGATCACCCGCCACGACTGCGTCGAGGGCTGGAGCTGCATTGCCAAATGGACCGGCACGCCACTGTCGCTGGTGCTCGACCAGGCGGTGGTCAAGCCGCAGGCGCGCTACGTCATGTTCCACTGCCTCGATACGATCGACCGCAGCCTTGCCGGCGATATCAAATATTACGGCTCGATCGACCTGATCGATGCCCGTCATCCGCAAACGATCCTTGCCTATGGGGTCAACGGCAAGCCGTTGCCGGTCGAGAACGGCGCGCCGCTACGCGTCCGCGTCGAGCGCCAGCTCGGCTACAAAATGCCGAAATATCTCACCAAGATCGAGCTGGTCGACGGCTTTGCCAATCTCGGCGGCGGCAGAGGCGGCTATTGGGAGGACAATGGCTACGACTGGTACGGCGGCATCTGACCGAAACCTGACCTAAGCCTCAGCTAACTGTCGTCGTCGCTGTCGTCGCCGTCGCTGCGCAGTGCCGGATTCAGGTCAGGATTGTCGTCAGGGGTAACAAGCTTTGATGATCGCCCAACTATACTTGCCCTTTCTGCCTGGTTGGCTTTGTCGCTGCTGCCAGCCCGGGCGGACGACAGCCTCAAACGCATCATCGACCAGAAGACACTGACGGTCGGCGTGGCGCTCAACCCGCCATGGATCCTCAAGAAGGCCGACGGGAAGTTCGCCGGCTATGATGTCGACCTTACCAGTGCGCTGGCGTCTGATCTCGGCGTCGACCTGAAGCTGGTCGAGGTGCCCTGGAACGACCTCAAGACACGACTGCTCAAGGGTGATTTCGACTTGATCGCGGCGGGCTACGCCAGCACGCCGGAACGCGCACGCGAGGTGGTGTTCTCCAACCAGACCGGTACCGCCGATATCCGCATGGTTGCGACGATCGCCAGCCTTGGGAAAAGGCCGGGAAAGGCAGTAGCGGCGCCGGGATACAAGATCGCCGTGTTGTCCAATTCCACCGATGAAGCCGCCGCGAAGGAAGCTTTTCCCAAGGCGACCATCCTGTCTTTCAACAATACCTCAGATGTTTTCGCCGCGATCATCGGCGGCGACGCACAGGCGATGGTCGCCACATCGCCAACGCCGCAAATGGCCGCCAGGCTCTATGACGCGAAATTGAAAATGGTGGGCGGTCCGCTGTTGCGGACGCCGGAGGCGTTTGCCATGCGGCCGGACGATGTCCGCCTCATCCAATACGTCAACAACTGGATCGGCGCGCGTACCGCTGACGGCACCATAGGCGGCGTGCGCCGCTACTGGTTCGGCAGCTTCAAATGGATGTCGCGGTTCGACACCGGCGCCAAGCCGGAACCTGCCAAGCAATAGGTTGGCGACCTGTTATGCGACCTTGTCGATCAGCGGCTTGAGCGCCGGGTGGATTTCCGGCGAGGCGTGCTTGATCAGCGTCAGCAACGCACGCTCGTTCTCCTGCAGCGGCCGGTCGCCGATGTGTTCAGCTAGCCATTTCGCCTCGCCGGCATCGACCGTCTCGGCGCGGCGGGCCAGAGCCTCGGCTGCGTTGTTCCTCGATTCCCATTCGGCCTCGACGTCGCCCGGTGAACGATAGGCCTCCATAATGCCGGACAGGCCACCCGACACCATGCGGCTGAAGAAACCGCCGATCTCCGGATCGGCCTGCTCGAAAAAAGCATCCCGGCGCAGCGCCACATCGCGCACCGGCGCTTCGTAGCCGGCCGAACACATGACGAAATTGGCGATCGCCTTGACGAACAGATCGTTCCACGACGGATCATTGTCGCCCGCCACTGTCCGCTCGTTGATCTTGAACAGCACCTCGGCCTCGGCGCGGCTGATGGCGATGTTGCCATCGCCGCCATAGGCGTAAAGGATGCGGCGCAACAGCTCGACCTCAGCCTTGGCTATCGACCCAGGGATAAGCCTGCCGCCGGTCGTCAGCGGCCCCTTGCCATCCACGACCGCATGAGCGACCTGCTCCAGCGCATAGCCGGAAAGCGTGCTCGGCGATGATTTGGCAACTTCCAGCACGTGCACTAGCAGCTCGAGTTCGGTTCGGCTGTCAACCATGCCGTCGCGCGAAATCGCCCGGATCAGCCAGTCGGCATTGTCCTGGGAAACATAGCCGGCCGGCTGTTCCTGGTGGACGATGAAGTCGGTGACGGCCTCGACGAAAAACTCGAGCCATTCCGCGCATTTGTCCCTCGCCGTCGCGTCGAGCGCAAACAGCGCCTCGGCCTCGCCGCGCGTTACCACGCCGTCGCCGAACACTTCGCCGCGCAGCATGACCACGTCTTCCGCCGTGATCCGATTTTTCGAGGTCAGCCCGGCCACTGGCGCGCTCATGATCAATTCGCCCATTTTGTTCCCCGCCCGCCGCCGGCAATTGCCGGCCCTTATCCGGCATATCAGCAAGGTCTTGAGAAACCGGCAAGCGGCGTGGTTAGCGAAGGCTTGCCTGTAAAGAAGGCCAGCAGAAGACTGCCAGTAAAAATGTCGCTGGCAGGTGACAAGGTGTCGTCCACGGGCTATGGATGACGAGTCGAGGGCTCTTAACCGAGTCCTACCTGTTTGCGGGAGAGAGCAGCGAGAGCTGCCGCCGAAGGGGAAATCGCCCGAAATCTCTCAGGCAAAAGAACCGTAGACGGGAAAGACACTCTGGAAAGTCGGGGCTTGCCCCCGCGCCGAAGGTGTAAGCGCTGCCGACAGAGTTACGGGGCGCGAGTCTCTCAGGCTTCAGACAGAGGGGCACGGACTGGTCGCCATTCGCGACCGCTTGCGTGCGACTCTGGAGATGACATGACGGGCGACGACACCAAACACCTTCCCCTCGAAGATCTGCACATGGCAGCCGGTGCGCGCTTCGGCGCCTTCGCCGGCTGGTCGATGCCGCTGACCTATCCGGCCGGCGTGATGAAGGAGCATCTTCACAGCCGCGAGCATGCCGGCCTGTTCGACATCTCGCACATGAAGCTGTTCGAAATCAGCGGCCCGGGCGCAGCAGCGCTTCTGAACCGCGCCTGCCCGTTCGATGCCGGCGCGCTTCAGGTTTCCCACTCCAAATACACGTTCTTCCTCAATGAGGCCGCCGGAATACTCGACGATCTGATCGTCACCAGGCTCGGCGTCGAGCGCTTCATGATGGTCGCCAATGCCGGCAACGCCGCCGCCGACGAAAAGCATCTGCGTGAACTTGCCGAGGATTTCGACGTGAAGGTGGACGCGCTCGACCGCGTCTTCCTGGCCATCCAGGGCCCCGAGGCATGGGCTGCCCTTTCCCGCGCCGGCATCGAGACCGGTTCGCTGGTGTTCATGCACGGCATCGAGCCGCGCGAAAACTGGTTCATGAGCCGGTCGGGCTATACCGGCGAAGACGGTTTCGAGATCGGCCTGCCGGAAGCGGACGCGCGAACCCTCGTCACCAGGTTGCTCGAGGACGAGCGAGTGATGTGGATCGGCCTTGCCGCCCGCGACAGCCTGCGGCTCGAAGCAGGACTGTGCCTGCACGGGCTGGACATCACGCCGGAGATCGATCCGGCCAGCGCCGGGCTGATGTGGGCCATCCCCAAGGAGGTTCGCGCCTCTGGCAAGTTCATCGGCGCCGATGCATTGCGCGCCATCCTGGAGCGCGGCCCGGCGCAAAAACGCGTCGGCCTGAAGCCGGACGGCCGCCAGCCGGTGCGCGCCGGTGCTGCCCTTTTCGACGCCGACGGCAACCCTGCCGGCCATGTCACCTCAGGCGGCTTCGGCCCCTCGGCCGGTCATCCGGTGGCAATGGGCTACGTCCGGACGCCGCTTGCCAAGCCCGGCACAAGACTGTTCGCCGATGTCCGCGGGACGAAAATCCCGGTCGACATCCACCCCCTGCCCTTCACGCCCCATCGCTACCGCAAAGGATGATTTCAATGGCAAAGACCTATTTCACCGAAGATCACGAATGGCTTCGCGTCGAGGGCGGCATCGCCACCGTCGGCATCACCGATTACGCGCAGCAGCAGCTCGGTGACCTCGTCTTCGTCGAACTGCCTGAGCCAGGGAAAAAGCTGGCCAAGGGCGATACGGCCGTGGTGGTCGAATCGGTCAAGGCGGCATCGGACGTCTACGCACCGGTCGACGGCGAGATCACCGAAGCCAACACCGCGCTGTCGGCCGATCCTTCGCTCGTCAATTCGGCGGCAACCGGCGACGGCTGGCTGTGGAAGATGAAGCTGGCCAATGAGAGCCAGCTCGACGGCCTCCTCGATGAAGCCGCTTACAAAGCCCATATTGGTTGATAGCAGGACCAGCAAGATGACCGCAGCACCCTACCCCTTCTCGGCTCGCCATATCGGCCCGGGCCTCCAAGACGTCAGAGCCATGCTGGCCACGATCGGCGTTCCCTCGGTCGAGACGCTGATCAGCCAGGCAGTGCCGAAGTCGATCCGGCTCGACCGTCCATTGGCCTTGCCCGCCGCTGCAAGTGAAGCGGAAGCGCTGACCGAGCTCGCGGCGACGATGGCAAAGAACACGGTGCTGAAGAGCTTCATCGGTACCGGCTATCATGGCGTCCACGTGCCGCCGGTGATCCAGCGCAACCTGTTCGAGAACCCGGCCTGGTATACGGCTTACACGCCTTACCAAGCCGAGATCAGCCAGGGCCGGCTGGAAATGCTGTTCAACTTCCAGACGCTGGTCACCGAGCTGACCGGCTTGCCGGTGGCGTCGGCCTCGCTGCTCGACGAGGCGACGGCGGTGGCCGAAGCGGTCGGCATTGCGCTGCGCCATCATCGCGACAAGCGCACCAAGGTGGCACTGGCCGGCACGCCGCACCCGCAGACGCTGGACGTCGTGCGCACCCGCGCCGAGCCGCTCGGCATCGAGGTCGACGGTGAGGTGATCGACGACAACACCGCCGCCCTGCTGGTCTCCTGGCCCGATACATTCGGCGTCTATGGCAATCACAAGGCAGCGATCGACAAGGCCCGCGCTGCCGGCGCGCTGGTCGTCTTCATTGCCGATCCGTTGGGCCTGACGCTGACCGACGCGCCGGCCAGGCTTGGCGCCGACATCGCCGTCGGCCCGATGCAGCGTTTTGGCGTGCCGATGGGCTTTGGCGGGCCGCACGCCGCCTATTGCGCCGTGTCCGACAGGCTGACGCGGCTGATGCCCGGCCGGCTCGTTGGCCAGTCGACGGACAGCAAGGGCCGTCCCGGATATCGCCTGGCCTTGCAGACACGCGAGCAGCATATCCGCCGCGACAAGGCGACCTCCAACATCTGCACCGCACAGGCGCTGCTCGCCAACATGGCGACGGCCTATGCGATCTGGCATGGCCCTGCCGGGCTGCAGGCGATTGCCGGCCGCGTCCACACGCTGGCCAACCGCCTGGCTGCCGGCCTCAAGGCAGCGGGCGTTTCGGTGCTCGGCGGAAGCCGCTTCGACACGGTGACCGTGGAAGTGAAGGGCAGAGCCGCCGCACTTGCCGCCGCCGCCGAGAAGACCGGCCGGCTGCTGCGCGTCATCGACGCCGACCATGTCGGCATCAGCTTTGACGAGACCTCCACCGAGGCCGATCTGGAGGCGATCGCAGCACTTTTCGGCGCCAAGGCCGGCGTTGCCGCCGGCAGTTCCATGCCAGGAAAAGCGCGCGGCAAGGAGTTCCTCACCCAACCCGTCTTCCGCGAAAACCACTCGGAAACCGACATGATGCGCTTCTTGCGCCGGCTGTCCGACAAGGACCTGGCGCTCGACCGCGCCATGATCCCGCTCGGCTCCTGCACCATGAAGCTCAACGCCGCCGCCGAAATGATGCCGGTAAGCTGGCCCGATGTCGCCAACCTGCATCCCTTTGCCCCGGCGAGCCATTCGGTAGGCTATCGCGCCATGATCGACGAGCTGGAAGGCTGGCTGGCGGAGATCACCGGCTTCGACGCGGTGACCCTGCAGCCCAATGCCGGCAGCCAGGGCGAATATGCAGGGCTGCTCGCCATTCGCGGCTATCATTTGTCGCGTGGCGAAGGCCATCGCACCGTCTGCCTGATCCCGTCCTCGGCGCATGGCACCAATCCGGCAAGTGCGGCCATGGCCGGCATGAGTGTCGTCGTCGTGCGCTGCACCGAGGACGGCAATATCGACATGGAAGACTTGCAGGCCAAGGCGGCCGAGCATGCAAAAGACCTCGCGGCGCTGATGTTCACCTATCCTTCGACGCATGGTGTTTTCGAGGAAGGCGCGCGCGACCTCTGTGCGCTCGTCCACAGCCATGGCGGCCAGGTCTATTTCGACGGCGCCAATCTCAACGCTCTGGTCGGCCTCACCCGTCCTGGCGATATCGGTGCCGATGTCTGCCACATGAACCTGCACAAGACCTTCTGCATTCCACATGGCGGCGGCGGCCCCGGCGTCGGCCCGATCGGCGTCAAGGCGCATCTGAAGCCATATCTGCCCGGCCACGTCACCGAAGGCTCGGCCCATGCCGTGGCGGCGGCACCGTTCGGCAGCGCCTCGATCCTGCCGATCACCTGGATGTACATCCGCATGATGGGCGCTTCCGGCCTGAAGCAGGCGACCGAGACGGCGATCATCTCCGCCAACTACGTGGCGACGCGGCTTGGCGAGCATTTCCCCCTGCTTTACAAGGGGCGCAACGGACGCGTTGCGCATGAATGCATCCTCGACACCCGCGTGCTCAAGGACAGCGCCGGCATCAGCGTCGACGATATCGCCAAGCGGCTGATCGACTATGGCTTCCACGCGCCGACCATGTCGTTCCCGGTGGCCGGCACGCTGATGGTCGAGCCGACCGAATCCGAGCCCAAGCGCGAGCTGGATCGTTTCTGCGAAGCCATGATCGCCATAGCCGGCGAGGCAGCCAAGGTGGCGAAGGGCGAATGGCCCTTGGCCGACAATCCTCTGGTCAATGCGCCACATACCGCCGCCGAGGCGTTGGCCGGCCAGTGGACCCATCCCTATTCGCGCCTGGAAGCGGCCTACCCCGCCGGCGATGCCGATACGGCGGCAAAATACTGGCCACCGGTGTCACGCATCGACAACGTCGCCGGCGACCGCAACCTGGTTTGCTCCTGCCCGCCGCTGTCGGAATATCTGGGTGCGGCGGAGTAGACCATGATCCCGAAGAGTGGAATCCGGTTTTCGGACAAGATCATGGTCTAACAAGAAGATAGAAGCCTCAATCAGGCAGAACGCAAGGCCGGCCCGTCGGCCTTGCTCGCCCTGTCCCGGGCGATGACGCGATTTCGCCCGGCGCGCTTTGCCGCATAGAGCGCGGCGTCGGCTTCGGCCAGCACATCATCGAGACCGGTGCCGCTCGTCCCACCAAAGCCGATGCCGCCGCTGACTGTGCTTCGCAACGGACCAAGCTGGGTGGCCACGACTTCCGTACCGAAGGCGACGCTGATCTTGCTCGCAATGTCATAGGCTTTTTCTTCCGTCATCCGCGACATGACGAGCACGAATTCCTCGCCGCCCAGCCGGAAGGCGTCGACGCCGGTTCTGGCGTATTTCCTGATGACGGCGGCAAAGCGGCGCAGGACCTGGTCGCCGACCGGATGACCGAATACGTCGTTCGTCCTTTTGAAATGGTCGAGGTCGAACATGGTGACGGACATGAACGGACCGAAGACCCGCTCGCCGTAGAGTGCCGTTAACGCCCGCCGGTTCATCAGCCCGGTCAATGGATCGGTCATCGTCTCGGCCTTCAATTCGATCTGCGCCTGCAAATGGTGCAGGGAGAGCGTTAATGCGCCAAGCCCGGTCATGCAGGCGACGGCTACGACGGAATTCACCCGCTCGGCCCAATTGTCCGGTGCTACGCCGAGCACCCACTGGCCCTTGACCAGCAGGACCGCGCCGCAAAGTCCGAACGACAGCGCACAGACGCCGCTCAGGAACGATACGACCAGCAATATCCGGCGATCGTGACCACCCTGGATCCAGAACATCGCCCCGATAAGCGAGAGTAGCGCCGTTACCGTCGCATAGGTGACAATGAAGCCGACACCATCAAACCCGAGATACGTCGCGCCCGCGCAAACAGCCATCGCAGCCAAGGTCGGCAAGATGACGCGCCTATAGTCGCGCATGCTGAGATATTGCATGGCCGACAGGCAGATAATCAGGAAGCCGAGGCTGAGAAGAGCAAGCACGATCTGGCAAAGCCAGGGGCTTGGATCTCTTGTGTAATGCCAAAACAAGACCACATGTGCGACGAGCACGAGAATGCCGCACGCCACCGTCAGCACAAAGCGTGCCTGTGGCGCGGTGAACCAGATCGCAAACATGGTGATGCTGAGGCACGTGCCCGACAGCGCCGCTGCGAGCAGGAGCGAACTGTAATCCAACATGCTTAAGCGACAGCCTCTTGAGGGTTTCGCTGCATCCTAGGTCAGCGACAGTCCGCGGATATCGTTTTTCAGCCAACCTTGCGGCGTAACCTTCGGACAAGGTTTACAAAGCGTCGATGCTCCAAGCTTCGACCCCATTTCCGCCGCTTGGTTGTCGAATGGTTTTGCAGTAAGAGGCTCTATCCTCGAACGTAACAGGAACCTCCGTCGCCTGCCCGCAAAAAGCGTGGCAGTATCGGGTGGTGATTCGCAGCATCGGAATCCAGGACCAGCATGGACGACAGCAACGATCTTTTCGGCAATTTGGGCAAGCAGCCGCAACCGGCTCGCGCCGCCGCGCGCCCGGCCGACCCGCTGGTGCAGGCGACGAAGCGGCCGGCGCCCCGTGACGCCAGCGAGAGCTATAGTGCCGCCGATATCGAGGTGCTGGAGGGGCTGGAGCCGGTGCGCCGCCGCCCGGGCATGTACATTGGCGGCACCGACGACAAGGCGATGCACCATCTGTTCGCCGAGGTCATCGACAATTCGATGGACGAGGCGGTCGCCGGCCATGCTACCTTCATCGATGTCGAGCTTTCCGCCGACGGATACCTGTCTGTAACCGACAACGGCCGCGGCATTCCGGTCGATCCGCACCCGAAATTCAAGAAGCCGGCGCTCGAACTCATCATGACCACGCTGCATTCAGGCGGCAAGTTCGACAGCAAGGTCTACGAGACCTCGGGAGGCCTGCACGGTGTCGGCGTTTCCGTGGTCAACGCGCTGTCCGACCATCTCGAGGTCGAGGTTGCGATTGGGCGCAAGCTCTATCGCCAGCGCTTCTCGCGAGGCGTTCCGGTGACCGGCCTGGAGCAGCTCGGCGAGGTGCACAACCGGCGCGGCACGAAGATCCGCTTCCATCCAGACGAGCAGATTTTCGGCAAGGGTGCTGCGTTCGAGCCGGCGCGGCTCTACCGCATGGCGCGGTCAAAAGCCTATCTGTTCGGCGGTGTCGAAATCCGCTGGACCTGCGATCCCTCGCTGATCAAGGAAAAGGACACGACGCCGGCCAAGGCAGAATTCCATTTTCCGGGCGGCCTCAAGGACTATCTGAAAGCCTCGCTCGGCGACGAATTCCAGGTGACCCGTGAAATGTTCGCCGGCAAGAGTGAGAAGCAGGGCGGTCACGGCTCGCTCGAATGGGCGGTGACCTGGTTCGGCGGCGACGGTTTTATGAATTCCTATTGCAACACCATTCCGACAGCTGAAGGCGGCACGCACGAGGCCGGCTTCCGCAACGTTCTGACGCGCGGCTTGCGCGCTTATGCCGACCTGGTCGGCAACAAGCGCGCTTCGATCGTCACATCCGAGGATGTGATGATCTCGGCGGCGGGCATGCTGTCGGTGTTCATCCGCGAACCGGAATTCGTCGGCCAGACCAAGGACAGGCTGGCGACGATCGAGGCGATCCGCATCGTCGAAAGCGCCATCCGCGACCCGTTCGACCATTGGCTGGCCGACAATCCGCAGGAAGCTTCGAAACTGCTCGAATGGGTGATCGCGCGTGCCGACGAGCGGGTGCGCCGCCGCCAGGAAAAGGAAGTGTCGCGCAAGAGCGCGGTGCGCAAGCTGCGCCTGCCCGGCAAGCTCGCCGACTGCACGCAGAATGCCGCCGCCGGTGCCGAACTTTTCATCGTCGAGGGCGATTCGGCCGGTGGCTCGGCGAAGCAGGCGCGCGACCGCGCCAGCCAGGCGGTGCTGCCCCTGCGCGGCAAGATCCTCAACGTCGCCAGCGCCGGCAACGACAAGCTGGCCGGCAACCAGCAGATATCCGACCTGATCCAGGCCTTGGGCTGCGGCACGCGCTCGAGATACCGCGACGAGGACCTGCGTTACGACCGGGTCATCATCATGACCGACGCCGACGTCGATGGTGCCCATATCGCTTCGCTGCTGATCACCTTCTTCTACCAGGAGATGCCGAGCCTGGTCCGCGGCGGCCATCTCTATCTGGCGGTGCCGCCGCTCTACTCGATCCGGCAAGGCGGCAAGGTCGCCTATGCCCGCGACGATGCGCACAAGGACGAACTTCTGCGCACCGAATTCACCGGGCGCGGCAAAGTCGAAATCGGCCGCTTCAAGGGGCTGGGCGAAATGATGGCCGCCCAGCTCAAAGAAACCACAATGGACCCGAGAAAGCGCACGCTGCTCAGGGTGGACGTCATCGACGCCGAGGCGGCGACCAAGGATGCGGTCGACGCATTGATGGGCACCAAGCCCGAGGCCCGCTTCCGCTTCATCCAGGAACGCGCGGAATTCGCCGCGACGGAAGTGCTGGATATCTGAGCGTCTTCTGCTAGGCGAGCCGCGGACGGCGGCTGTCACTGTGCGCAAGACTTTTCCGGATTTTTCGCGAAGGATGAGGCCTGGAACGGTTCAGCGTTTCACGGAAACGCCGAACCGCTCAGTTTTTTATTTTGACGCAAGTCGGAAAACCGTTTCACGCTTTTCCTGGAATTGCTTTAAGCAGCCGCGATCGCCAGCGCGTGCCCGCGTGCGTTCTCGCGCAGCGCATCGAGATGGATCGATTTGACCAGCCCGGCGAGATCGCCTTCAGCGGACTGTCCGCCCAATTCCTTCAGCATCAGCCAGCTGACTTCCTGGACGCCGGCGAGGCGCTTGCCATTGGCGACCTCACGCCAGACCTTCAGCGCGCGCAGGATGATGGCGTGGGTGGCGGCGGCAAGCCCGGCGCTGCGGAACAGTGCCTGCAACGCTATGTCATGCCCGCTGGCCAGCAGCGCCCTCACCCGTTGCTCGGGCTGCTGGCTGAGCGCGACCAGCGCCGAACCAAAGAAGTCGACCTTGCCGTGCGCGATGGTGCGGATGACGAAGCTTGCGGTCAGGTCGCCGCGCAGGCGCAGATGTTCGACAAGTGCGGTATGTTCCTCCGCCCGCGTGCCTTCGATCAGTGTCACCGAAGCCTTGACGCAAGCATCGCGCGTGATGCGCTCGGCCCTGGCGGCGCCCATCAGCGCCAGCACCAATGGCGACCCCTTGAGCATCTCCCCTAGCTTGACCAGCAGCATATGCCGGCAGTCGGCGGGCAGCCGGGTGTCGGCGATCAGCGCCTCGCGCACCAGAGGCAGATGGCCGTGACGCTCGGCCATGCGGCGAAAGCTGACGGATGCGATGTCGGCGCCGCTATTGGCGAGCAGCGTGGTGCAGGCTTCCGGCTCACCGACCTCGGCGATCGCTGCCGCAACCGACATCGAGACGCGCGGCCGGTCGGCGATCACCTTCTGCGTCGCTTTCTGGCCGCCGGCAACCCGATCAATCAGGTCGGAATCGGTAAGCAGCGGCGAGCGCGCCAGTACCAAAGCGGCCACCTCGGGCTGGTCCGAAGCCAGCGCGCTGACGATCTGCGGCGGCGCATGATGGCTCATGGAAAGCGCGTCGGCGATCGCCAGCCGCACCTTTGACGATGCGTCATCGAGCAGCAACGTCAGCGCCGCCTCGGCAGCGCAGCGGTCCTCGAAAGGCAGGTCCGAATCGACATAGGCGCGAGCCAGCGCGCTTGCCGCCGCAGCACGCTCCGACACCTTTGCCGTGTGGATCCATTTCAGGAAATGCGAAACGACCATGTCGCCTGCTTACGCCCCTTTGCCAGAACGCTTCTGGCGCCTGTCGGGACCGTAGGCACAAATGGTTTACGAACGGTTCACCATGTTCGTTAACTGGCTTGCGAGCCCGGTATGCAACGCCTATCAACCCTTAAGCAGTGGAGGAGACAGACCTTGGCCGGCCTTTACCTTGAGGAGTTCGTTGTCGGCCATGTGTTCAAGCACACGCTGCGCAAGACCGTGACCGAAAGCGACAACATGCTGTTTTCGGTGATGACGCTGAACCCGCAACCGCTGCACATCGATTTCGACTTCGCCGCCAAGAGCGAATGGGGCAAGCCGCTGGTCAATTCGCTGTTCACGCTTGGCCTGATGATCGGCATCTCGGTCAACGATATCACCGTCGGCACCACCATCGCTAATCTCGGCATGAGGGAGACGGTGTTTCCACATCCCGTCTTCCATGGCGACACGATTCGCGTCGAGACCACTGTCGTCTCGGTGCGCGAATCCAGGTCGAAACAGGACCGCGGTATCGTCGAGTTCGAGCACCGCGCCTATAACCAGAGCGACGTGCTGGTTGCCAGATGCACGAGGCAAGCCATGATGATGAAAAAGGCATAGCCGATGCGTTCCCTGCTCTTCGTTCCCGGCGATTCGGAAAAGAAGCTGCAAAAGGGCTTTGGCGTGGGCGCCGACATGGTCATCGTCGATCTCGAGGATTCGATTGCCTCGCAAAACAAGGGGCTGGCGCGCGACACAGCGGCGCGTTTCCTCGCCGGGCACAGGCACCGAACCAACTCCGCGATCTATGTGCGCGTCAATGACCTTTCGACCGGACTGACCGACGACGATCTGGCGGCGCTCGTGCCAGTGAAGCCCGACGGCATCATGCTGCCTAAGTCGAACAGCGGACTGGATGTCCAGCATCTCTCGGCCAAGCTCAGGGTGCACGAAGCTGAAAGCGGCCTGCCGGATGGCGCGATAAAAATCCTGCCGATCATCACAGAAACGGCCGCCGGCGTTCTGGCCGCCGCGACCTACGCCAAGGCAAGCGCGCGGCTTGTCGGCGTCACCTGGGGCGCGGAAGATCTGTCGGCGGCAATCGGCGCGCGCTCGACGCGCGACGCGAATGGCCGCTACACGGATGTATTCCGCTTCGCCCGCACCATGACCCTGCTTGCCGCGAGTGCCGCGGAAGTCGCGGCGATCGACACAGTCTTTCCGGATTTTCGCGACATGGCCGGCTTCGAGGCCGAATGCGCCCAGGCCGAGCGCGACGGCTTCACCGGCAAGATGGCGATCCATCCGGCGCAGGTGCCGGTCATCAACGCCGCCTTCACGCCTTCGGCGCAAGCGGTGAAAAATTCGCTGGCGATCGTCGAGGCATTCAAGGCGGCGGGAAACCCCGGCGTCGTCGGCATCGACGGCAAGATGTACGACCGGCCGCATCTCAAGCTCGCCGAGCGGCTCCTGGCGCGAGCCAGGGCAGCGGGGCTTGACGCTTAGGGTCTGGTTCCGGGTCGAAAATTATCCCACCCACGGCCCCGAATAGTCGGCGTAGAGCTTTGCCGGATCGGGCCGTGGCCGCTCCGGCGCCGGCCCCTGATAGGAGCCGATATGGACAAAACCGACGACCCGCTCATGCGGCGCCAGACCGAGGATCGCTCTGCCCTCTGGCACGTCGGAATACCAGTTGCTGATCATGTTGGTACCGTAGCCCAGCGCATTGGCGGCAAGCAGCAGGTTCATCGCAGCCATGCCGCCGGACAAGAACATCTCCCATTGCGGGATCTTTGGATTTTCCCTGGGGATCGAGATCACGCCGATGACCAGAGGCGCCCGCGAAAAGCGTGCCAATTCCTGGTTGCGGCGGCCTTCCGGCAACGGCCCTTCGCGCTGTTCGGCAAGTGCTGCCAACTCCTTGCCGATCTCGACGCGAGCCTCGCCGCGATAGAGGATGAAACGCCAGGGCTCCAGCCGGCCATGATCCGGCACCCGCGAGGCGGCGGCGATCATGGTCGCGATCTCCGCATCGCCCGGTGCCGGCTCTTTCAAATCCGGGATCGGCGCGGAATTTCGGGTCAGCAGAAAATCGATGATCGGCGACGCCATGGGCGCAAGTCTCCTGGAATTTGAGCTGAAGCGCGCCATCGGGATATCGGGCGGCTCGGGGCATTGGCGCGACGCGCCGGACAAAGAGCCCTCTAGCAGGAAGCCGACCGGACTCTTAAGCCTTGAAATTGCCACCGCATTGGGCTTCAACGCAAGGCATGTTTGAGGGGACATTGCGTCTTTTCCTGATATGGCTCGCTGCCGCACTGTTGATGGTGCCGGTTTCGCTTGCCGCCGCCCAGAATGTAGATGGCCTCAGTGATCTGAAACTTCCCGGAATTTCGGGCTATGCGCCTCCGAAAAGCGAGACATCGCTGGCATTGGGCAGCAGCGGGGCGATCACGCTGTCGGCGCAATTGACCGACAAGGGTGCCGACATCACGCGCGGCATCGTCTGGCGCGTCTTCAAGCCCGAATCGGCCAGCGACGGCAAGCTGCCGATGGTCGCCTCCGCTCATGGCGGCACCGCCGTATTCCAGCTCGAGCCGGGTTCCTATCTGGTCCATGCCTCCTACGGGCGGGCCGGCGCCACCAAGCGCATCACCGTCGGCAAGGAAGCCAAGCGTGAGAGCCTCGTGCTCGATGCCGGCGGCCTCAAGCTTGATGCCGTGCTGTCGGGAGGGGTGCGCATACCGCCGAAGAAGCTGCGCTTCTCGATTTATGAGAGCCACGCCGCGGCCGATGGCGATCGCGCGCTGATCATACCCGATGTCGAGCCGAACAGCGTCGTGCGGCTCAATGCCGGCACCTACCACGTTGTTTCGACCTATGGCGCTGTGAACGCGGTCATCCGCTCCGACATCCGCGTCGAGGCCGGCAAGCTGACCGAAGCGACGGTCGAGCATCGTGCCGCCGAGATGACCATGAAGCTGGTGCGCGAACCGGGCGGCGAGGCGATCGCCGACACCTCCTGGTCGCTGCTGAACGAGTCCGGCGACCCGATCAAGGAGACCGTCGGCGCCTTTGCCTCGATGGTGCTGGCCGAGGGCGACTACACCATCATCGCCAAAAACCGCGACCGCATCTACCAGAAGGATTTTACGGTGGTGGCCGGACACAATCAGGACATCGAAGTCCTGGCAACCGAAGCTTCGGCCATCGATTCCGAGGAAGGCGCCGACTAAGCCGCGCCCCCTCTAGGCTGCTTTGCGCATGCGTCGCGCCAGCAACGGCACGCGGCCAGTCGTCTCGGCCGGCGCCAGATCGAAGGCGCCGCGCTGAAGGCGGTCGAGCAAGGCCTTGCGGTCTCGCAGCGGCTCCAGTTCGTCCCACCCCAGCACGTCGCCGACGCGCACGTCGATCGATTTGCCGGAGAGCCGCGCAAATTCACGGATGAGCAGCGATGTGCGCAGTGTCAGCGAGGCCTTGCCGACGAATTTCGCCACACGCCCGTCGCGTTCGGCCATGTTCATCGGTCCGCTGACCAGATGGAACCGCCGGCCGTTCTGGCCCGAAAAATGCAATGGGATGACCGACGCCTTTGCGTCCTGAACGAGACGGGCCGGAAACACCTTCCACGGCAGATCGCGTGCCCGGCCAAACCCCTTCGGCGCGGTGGCGACACCTCCCGCCGGAAAGACGACGATGGTGACGCCCTCCTTGAGCAGCCGCACCGCTTCATGGCGGACCGCCATGTTGTTCTTCAGCGCGTCCTTGGTCTCGGAAAAGTCGATCGGCAGCGAATAGGGCTCCATCTCGCGGATCTTGAGCAGATCCCTGTGGATCATGACGCGGAACGGTCGGCCGAGCTGCTCCGCCAGCGACAGCACGGCAATACCGTCGCCGATGCCGAACGGATGGTTGGCAACAATCACCAGCGGCGTGTCGGGCAGGTTTGCCGGCGGCCATTGACCGGCGGTCCGCACCCGGACGTCGATCAGCTCCAGCATGCGGCCGAACACGCGCTCGCCGTTCGGCACCACTTGCCGGCGCCAGAAATCATAGAGTGCGGCGAAGCGATCACGTCCCGACAGGCCTTCGACCGAGTGGATGAACCAGCGCGTCAGCGCCGGCTGATGCGGACCGGCATAGGAGAGCTCGGGAAACGGTCTTTCGCGCAATCTTCAGCTTGAGCATGGGGCTCGCTACACAATTGGCGTGACAAGCATATGAAAATGGCGGTGGAGCGATCCACCGCCATTTCGTTGCTAATTGGCCGGCTCAGGCCGCGCGGCGCTTGCGGTCGGGTGTCACCGCCTCGTCGGAAAGCAGTTTCACGGCGGCCGCGAGGCCAAGCGATTCCTGGTCGCGCGACCCGAGACGGCGGACATTGACCGTTTCTTCCTCAGCCTCACGCTTGCCGCAAACGACGATGACCGGCACCTTGGCAAGGCTGTGCTCGCGGACCTTGTAGTTGATCTTCTCGTTGCGCAGGTCGGTTTCGGCGATCAGCCCGGCCGCCTTCAGCTGCGCAACGACTTTTCGCGCGTAATCGTCGGCATCGGAAGTGATCGTCGCCACCACCACCTGCAGCGGCGCGAACCAGAGCGGGAAATGGCCGGAATAATTCTCGATCAGGATGCCGAGAAAACGCTCCATCGAACCGCAGATGGCGCGATGCACCATCACCGGCTGCTTCTTTTCCGAATCGGAGCCGATGTAGAAGGCGCCGAACCGTTCCGGCAGGTTGAAGTCGACCTGCGTGGTGCCGCATTGCCAGTCGCGGCCGATGGCGTCCTTCAGCACATATTCGAACTTCGGCCCGTAGAACGTGCCCTCGCCCGGATTTACGCCCGTCTTGATCCGGTTGCCCGACCGCGCCGCGATCTTGTCGAGCACGTCCTGCAGCACGCCCTCGGCGTGATCCCACATCGCGTCGGTGCCGACCCGTTTTTCGGGGCGGGTCGCCAGCTTGACCGTGATTTCGTCGAAGCCGAAATCGGCATAGGTCGACAGGATCAGGTCGTTGATCTTGATGCACTCGTCGGCGAGCTGTTCCTCGGTGCAGAAGATGTGGGCATCGTCCTGGGTAAAGCCGCGCACCCGCATCAGCCCGTGCAGTGCGCCGGACGGCTCATAGCGATGCACATTGCCGAATTCCGCAAGTTTTACCGGCAGATCGCGGTAGGACTTCAGCCCGTGTTTGAAGATTTGGACGTGGCCGGGGCAGTTCATCGGCTTCAGCGCAAACACCCGGTCGTCGTCGGTGTCGTCGCCGGCGACCGTCACCTTGAACATGTTGTCCCGGTACCAGCCCCAGTGGCCTGAGGTCTCCCACAGGCTCTTGTCGAGCACCTGCGGCGCGTTGACCTCCTGGTAGCCCTGCTCGTCCAGGCGGCGGCGCATGTAATTGACCAGGTTCTGGAACATCCTCCAGCCCTTGGCGTGCCAGAACACGACCCCGGGGCCCTCCTCCTGGAAATGGAACAGGTCCATCTCACGGCCGAGCTTCCTGTGGTCGCGCTTCTCGGCTTCCTCCAGCATCGTCTGATAGGCTTCGAGCTGCGCCTGGTCGGCCCAGGCCGTGCCGTAGATGCGCGTCAGCATCGGGTTGTTGCTATCGCCGCGCCAATAGGCGCCGGCGACCTTCATCAGCTTGAAGGCGTTGCCGATCTGGCCGGTCGAGGCCATGTGCGGACCGCGGCAAAGGTCGAACCAGTCGCCCTGCGCATAGATCTTGAGATCCTGATCCTCGGCGATGGCGTCGATCAGCTCGAGCTTGTAGCGCTCGCCCTTGTCGGCAAAGATCCTTTTCGCCTTTTCACGCGACCACACCTCTTTGGTGAACGGCTTGTTGCGCGCAATGATCTCGCGCATCTTCTTCTCGATCACCGGGAAATCGTCGGGCGTGAACGGCTCGTTGCGGGCGAAGTCGTAGTAGAATCCGTTCTCGATCACCGGCCCGATGGTCACCTGCGTTCCCGGCCAAAGTTCCTGCACGGCTTCGGCGAGCACGTGCGCGGCATCATGGCGGATGAGCTCCAGCGCACGCGGATCCTCGCGGGTGATGATTTCGAGCTTGCCTGATTTGCCGATCGGGTCGGAAAGGTCGCGCAACGTGCCGTCGATGCTGTAGGCAACGGCCTTCTTGGCCAGCGACTTCGAGATCGATTCCGCCAGGCCGGCGCCGGTCATCGCCGCGTCGTAGTCGCGGACGGAGCCATCGGGAAATGTCAGGGAAACGGAATTCAGCATTAAATTCTCCTATCCAGTCCCGCAAACGAGCGCGGGTGGTAAAATGCACGTCGCCCAAAACTGCGTAGCGATTTTGGGGTTGCGACTTACATCAAGTAAGAGCCGGATGCGTCCGGCGGCGAGCGGTCTTTTATGGGCAGTTTTCGGCGCCGTAAAGCCGGATTTAGGTCACCCGAGGAGATTCGACAGCTCTTTCAGGAACATCGCCCGCGTCTTGAGCCCCTTCGGCGTGTCGGAACGTTTCGTATCGACTACGAGCCAGGCAAAGACGATCTTGCGAGCATGCTTCTGCGCCCAGCCAACAAACCAGCCAAGCGAGCGCTTGTCGGCATCGTCGCCAAGCCTGGTCGTCCCGGTCTTGCCCTGCACCGTCCAGCCGCCCGCCCGGAAGGTCGGGACAATCGCATTGGTCATCGCATGGGCCTTGTCCGAGACCGGCAGATTCCGCGCCAGCAGCTTGCGCAGGAAATCGACCTGCTCGACCGGCGATATCTCGAGCGAAGAATTCACCCAGGAATGGGTGAGGCCGTCATTCTTGCCGGAATTGCCGGAGACGTCGGTGTTGCCATAGTCCAATCTGGACAGATAGCCGGCAAACTGTTTGCTGCCGAGCCGGCGCGTGATCTCGCGTGAGAACCAAAGGACCGAATCCCTTTCCCAGATCGTCGGGTCGACGGTCTTGCGGTCCCGTTTCGGCGCGTTGAACTCCGCTTTGTACTCCCAATTCGGTGTATGCTCGTCGCTCAGGATTCCGGCGTCATAGCCGATCAGCGCCAGCGGAACCTTGAATGTCGAGGCGGGACTGACGCGCTGGTCGCAAACCCCTTGCCGGTACAGCGTCTCGCCGCTCGCGGCGTCGACGATCAGCGTGCATTCGACGTCCCCGAGCGGGGCCGATTGCGCACGGATCGGAAAACCCAACAGCCACGCCAGGACATAGAGAACCACGGCGAAAACGAAGGGAAGACGATCTATCCGGCGCATTTGGCAATCTCTCCTGAAGGGTATCAGGAGCGGCTTAGCGAGGCGTCTTGTCTCGATTTTGTCTTAAATGCGCTATGTCCGCGCAAGCTGCGGTTAACCCTACCAGATCGTAAACAGCGGTGCGGTTGTGTAACGAACAGTTGCGGTCAACTGTCTAGGTCGCCACGTTTTTTCCCGATCCGCCAGTACCGCCACGGCGCAAACCAGACATAGCGCTCAGCCAGGGTTTCGGGCACGCGGTCGATGCCATGCGTCCCTAACGGCCCGCAGCGCAGCACGCGAAAGAATCCCATCCAGCCGCCGGCCCATAGTCCATGCCGGGCGATCGCCTCGTGCGCGTATTCGGAACAGGTCGGCAGATGCCGGCAGGAATTGCCCACAAAGCCGGACAGCGTCAGCTGGTAGAGCCGGACGAGCGACGTGCCGAAGACGCGGCCCGGCGTCTTGCGCCACGGGCCGGGCCAGTTGCGTCCTTGTCGAATCGGCCTGGCGCCGTGCGCATGCCGATGTTGGCCGACCACCACAGTCTCCGCGTCGCGTTTCCCTTCAGGATAGATGTGCGCATCGGGCCGGGAACGCAATGCCGTTCCGGCAATCCCGTCACTGCCTCGAACGGCGAACCGGGTACCGGTCGGGCGTCGGCTTCCGACATGCGGCGACGCTGGTCGGCGGCCTCCCCTCGCACCAGTCGCCATGCGGTTTCTCGTCATGTCTTTGAAATGTCGCGATCCGCACGACATCGCCCAGGATGTTGAGAAACTGGATCATGGCAGCACTCCTTTGAGCACCGATTAGAGCGCCGCTGGCCTTGCTCTTCAAACGAGTATAACGTCGACGTCAGATAACTCTGAGTTATGCGAATGAAGCGCGGACGCCTCCCCCTGACGGCTCTTAGAAGCTTCGAAGCAGCCGGTCGTCACCTGAGCTTCAGCCGTGCGGCCGAGGAGCTTTATGTTTCGCAGGCGGCGATCAGCCGCCAGATCCGCGAGCTCGAAACATTCCTGCGCCAACCTTTGTTCTTCCGCCATCATCGCCGCGTCGAATTGACCGACACCGGCCGGCGGCTGCTCGACCAGTTGGTCAGAAGTTTCGGGGGCATCGACAGGCTGCTTTCGGAATTGACGGCGGCCCCGACGCAGTCCGTGGTCCGTGTCAGCGTCGAGCCGTCGCTTGCATCCGTATGGCTGGTGCCGCGGCTCAACCGATTTCGCCAGTTGCGACCCGATATCGACGTTTCCCTTGAGGTCGACCCGAGGTTGATAGAGTTCCGCAGCGATCAGCCTGAACTTGCTCTACGCTTCAGTGCGCACGCCACTTCATGGCCACGCAGCGAAGCCGAACAGCTTGCCTCGGTCGTCGATTCACCGGTTCTGTCGCCGGCGCTTCTTGCGTCCGGGCCAGCTCTGGAAAAACCGATCGACCTTGGTCGCTATACATTGCTGCACGAAGAAAACCGTCAGGCTTGGACGCGCTGGTTCGAAGCGGCCGGCGTGACCCCTGAAGCCGTGCCTGCCCGTGGACCGATGCTGGCGGATGCCTCGCTCTCGAAGCAGGCAGCCTTGCTTGGACATGGTGTCGCACTGGGCGATCTTTTGCAGATCGGCGAAGAACTTGCGTCCGGCGCGCTGGTCAAGCCTTTCGACATCGACGTTGCGTCCGGCGCCTATTGGCTGGTGGCCAGAAGACTAAACGACCTTTCCGAGCCGGCCAGGGCTTTTGCCGACTGGGTCCGGGCGGAATTCGCCGAAAGCCGGCGTTTTCTTGCCGAGGTTTAGGCCGCCTGTTCCGCCCGCTTCTTCTCGATTTGGCCGATCGCGTCGACCACTGCGTCGAAGGTCAGCATGGTCGAGGCGTGGCGCGCCTTGTAATCGCGCACCGGTTCCAGGTATTTCAGGTCGGCGAAGCGGCCTTCGGGCGGCGGGCCATTTTCCTTCAGCATTTTTAGCATCGTCTCGCGCACGCTGCGCAGTTCTTCCGCGCTGGCGCCGACGACATGCTGCGCCATGATCGAAGACGACGCCTGGCCAAGCGCACAGGCCTTCACGTCATGCGCGAAATCGCTGACGACGCCGTCATCCATCTTCAGATCGACGGTCACTGTCGAGCCGCACAGCTTGGAATGTGCTCGTGCGGTTGCGTCGGGCCGGTCGAGCCGACCGATCCGTGCGATATTTCCGGCAAAACCCAGAATTTTCGCATTGTAGACATCGTCGATCATATTTTTCCAATCCGTCGCCGCCCAGCGAACAGCGATTGCCGCTCTGGCGTCTTCCTTTCGCTCGGCACGAACATATATAATGGTCGTAGTCGGGTATCGACAAGGCGACCGCAAGTCTCGTCCTGCCCAAATCTGTTCACGCCACTTACGGGCTGGAAACCGGGCGAGTTTCTAACACCCGAAAGGTCGTGGTCCGTTCAACTCGTTCCTCCTGAGAGAGGAACTACGGGAGACGCCTTTATGGACGCCGTTATCAAGAAACTCATGCCGCAGTCGGCCTATATGGAAAAGCCGGTCACCGACCGGCCGAGTGAGGCCGAAGTCGAAGCCGCGGTGCGCACCTTGTTGCGCTGGACCGGCGACAATCCTGAGCGCGAGGGCCTGATCGACACGCCGAAGCGCGTCACCAAGGCGTTCCGCGAAATGTTCAACGGCTACGATATGTGCCCGGCCGAGGAGCTTGGCCGCACGTTCGAGGAAGTCGCCGGCTATGACGACCTCGTCATAGTCAAGGACATCACGTTCCACTCGCATTGCGAGCATCACATGGTGCCGATCATCGGCAAGGCGCATGTCGGCTATCTGCCTGACGGCAAGGTTGTCGGCCTGTCCAAGATCGCCCGCGTCGTCGACATCTTTGCCCACCGCCTGCAGACCCAGGAAGCGATGACCGCGCAGATTGCCGGCGTCATCCAGGACGTGCTCAATCCGCGCGGCGTCGCCGTCATGCTCGAGGCCGAGCATATGTGCATGGCCATGCGCGGCATCCGCAAACAGGGCTCCACCACGCTGACCTCGACCTTCACCGGCGTCTTCGAGGATACACCTGAAGAGCAGGTCCGCTTCGTCACCATGGTGCGCGGCGGCGGAACTGATCAGACCCGCGCCGCCCTCGCTAAATAGGGACCGGCGAATGTCGGCATTGGAATTCCCGAAAGCTCCATCTGACAAGAAGGCACTCGAGGAAGGCACCGTCCTTTCACCGCGCTTCGATGCCGGCGGCCTCGTCACTGTCGTCGTCACCGATGCCGAAAACGGCATGCTGCTGATGGTCGCGCATATGAATGCCGAGGCGCTGGCGCTGACACTCGAGACCGGCATCGCGCACTACTGGTCGCGTTCGCGCAACGCGCTGTGGAAGAAGGGCGAAACCTCGGGCAATGTCCAGCAGGTCGTCGAGATGCTCACAGATTGTGACCAGGACGCGATATGGTTGCGCGTCAAAGTGCTGGGTCACGAAGCAACTTGTCACACCGGCCGACGTTCATGCTTTTATCGGACGGTGGGGCTGAGCGATGGCAAAGGGACGCTTGCCAACGACGGCAGCAAGCCGCTGTTCGATGCGGAAAAAACGTATCGAAAGCCCAAAACACCATCAGTATGAACCATTCGCAGCACTTCAGCCACGTATATTCATGATTTCGATACGGCCCGCCTGTAGGATGACCGTGGGACAAGGGAGATTGTGATGCTCGACTGGGCGTCATTGCGCAACAGACCTGACGTTCGGGAGGCCAATGGCCTCTCCTCGGCCGCAGGCGCATCCGAAACCAAATCTCCAGGTAAAACAGGGATCTCGCTGGCATTGGGCGGCGGCTGTGCGCGCGGCTGGGCGCATATCGGCGTGCTGCGCGCGCTTGACGAAGCCGGCATCGAAGTGTCGATGATCGCCGGCACCTCGATCGGCGCGCTGGTCGGCGGCTGCTATGTTGCCGGCAAACTTGACGAGCTGGAAGAATTCGCGCGCAGCCTGACCAGGCGGCGCATTTTTGGCCTTCTCGACCTCAATCTACGCGGCAGCGGCCTGTTCGGTGGCATGAAGCTCGATGCACGGCTGCGCGAGCACATAGCCGGCATCCGCTTCGAGGACCTGCCAAAACCGTTCGTCTGCGTCGCTGCCGAAATCCGCACCGGCCATGAAATCTGGCTGTCGAGCGGCTCGTTGAGTACCGCCATGCGCGCCTCCTACGCGCTGCCCGGCGTGTTCGAGCCGGTCGCCTGCAACGGGCGCGTGCTGGTCGACGGCGCACTGGTCAATCCGGTGCCGGTCTCGGTCTGCCGTGCCTACGAGCAGCCGCTCGTGGTTGCAGTGAACCTTCACTACGATCTGTTCGGCCGCGCCGCAGTGATCAAGCACAGCGCAGGCGAGCTGATCGTCGAGAGAGACGCGCCAAGGGGTGGCCACGCCGATCCCGAACGTCAGTCGCGCGAGACGCGGCTCGGCATCACCGGCGTCATGGTCGAAGCCTTCAACATCATCCAGGACCGCATTTCGCGCGCCAGGCTGGCCGGCGACCCGCCGGACATGTCGCTGCAGCCGAAGCTCAGCCATATCGGCCTGACCGAATTCCACCGCGCCGACGAAGCGATCCGTATCGGCTACCAGGCAACGATGGCGCAAATCGGCGAACTGACCCGGCTGCAGACCGTCCTCGCTTAGGCCGAGCGGTCAGCGAACTCTCAGGCAAGCGCCGCGTCGACGATACGAAACTGCACCGTGCGGTTGCCGTTCCAGTGATTGCCCGACAATGAGCCGGCGACGTGCACCGGTTTGCCCCTGTTCTTGAACAGGAATTCGCCAAGCGCAGTATCGACGGCGCGAAAGGCGATCGCCTGGATGCGGCCGCCGCTTTCCGACTGCAGGTCGGCGCGGATATGGTTGGTGCCGACCGCCCGCGCATCAACCAGCCGGTGACGCGGCAGCGCGAACACCGGCGCGACATGCCCGGCGCCGAACGGCCCTGCCCGCTCAAGCGCATCGAGCAGCGCAAGCGTCGCGCCCTCGGCGGCAAGCGCGCCGTCGATCGCCAGGCTCTCCTCGCCTTGCAGCCGGAACACATCCACCGCAGCGCGCTCTTCGAAAAAAGCCCGGAGCGCGCCGAGCTTCGCCCGCTCGACGGTGATGCCCGCCGCCATTCCGTGGCCGCCGCCCTTGACGATCAGCCCGGCATCGGCAGCCTCGCGCACCAGCCGGCCGAGGTCGAAGCCCGACACCGAACGGCCTGACCCCGTACCGACGCCATTGGCGTTGAAGGCGATGGCAAAAGCCGGCCGTCTTGCATGGTCCTTGAGCCGCGAGGCAAGCAGGCCGACAATGCCCGGATGCCAGTTGCTGCTGGCTGTGACCACGATGGCCGGACCATTGCCGCCGGCAAGCTCGGCGTCGGCCTCTGAGCGCGCCGCGGCCAGCATCTCCTGCTCCATCGACTGCCGCTCCTGGTTGAGCCGGTCGAGCGTCTCGGCGATGGTGCGGGCCTCGACCGGGTCGTCGGTTGCAAGCAGGCGGCTGCCAAGTGCTGCGTCGCCGATGCGCCCGCCGGCGTTGATGCGCGGACCGATCAGAAAGGCCAGATGGAAAGTGCTGATCGGCTCGCCGATACGCGAGACCCGCGCCAGTGCCGCCAGCCCTTCGTTCCTCTGCTGCCGCGCCACCTGTAGCCCCTTGACCACGAAGGCCCGGTTGATGCCGGTGAGCGGCACCACGTCGCAGACGGTGCCCAGCGCCACCAGATCGAGCAGGCCAAGCAGATCCGGCGCTGCGGCGTCCGGCAGCCGGCTGCGCAGGATCTTCGCCGTCTGTACCAGGCACAGGAAGACGACGCCGGCGGCGCAAAGATGGCCTTGTCCGGAAAGATCGTCCTCGCGATTAGGATTGACGACCGCAGCCGCCGCCGGCAACGGCCCGCCGACCTGATGGTGATCGAGCACCACGACGTCGGCGCCGGCGGCCTTCGCCGCGTCGATGGAAGCAGCACTGTTGGTGCCGCAATCGACGGTGACGATCAGCGTCGCGCCGCGCGAGACGAGTTCGCGCATCGCTTCCGGATTGGGGCCGTAACCCTCGAAGATGCGGTCCGGTATGTAGATCTCCGACGGCACCGAGAAATGTGCGAGAAAGCGCTTGAGCAGCGCCGATGAGGCGGCGCCGTCGACATCGTAGTCGCCAAAGATCGCCACCTTTTCCCTGGCCATCACCGCCTGGGCGATGCGAGAGGCCGCCTTGTCCATGTCGGTCAGCGATGCCGGGTCGGGCAGCAGGTTGCGGATGGTCGGATCCAGGAACCGCTCGGTCTGCTCGGCGGTGACGCCGCGCCCGGCCAGCACGCGTGCCACGATGTCGGGCACGCCATAACCTTGCGCGATGGCGAGCGCAGCCATGTCCTGACGCTCGGTCAGCCGGTGTTCCCAGGAAACGCCGGTGGCCGACTGCCTGACATCTAGGAAAAAGCGTCTTTCCCCCGTCACGTGACGCGCCGTCTGCAATTTGTCATTGCGCACAATATGCAACGGCTAACTGAGTCGAAATCAAAACTTTTCCAGATCCTGGTGCCTGGCCTTGATTTCGCGCACGGTTCGCGACGACGAGCGCAGCACGATCGTGTGCGTGGTGATGAAATTGCGGCCGAACTTGACGCCGGCCAGCATATTGCCGTCGGTGACGCCGGTCGCGGCAAACAGCACGTCGCCGCGTGCCATGTCTTGCGTGTGGTAGATC
This sequence comes from Mesorhizobium sp. M1217, assembly GCF_040318275.1. Taxonomy (NCBI): domain Bacteria; kingdom Pseudomonadati; phylum Pseudomonadota; class Alphaproteobacteria; order Hyphomicrobiales; family Phyllobacteriaceae; genus Mesorhizobium; species Mesorhizobium sp. M1217. The sequence continues at coordinate 48,669 of NZ_JAMYMA010000008.1, forward strand.
CGTTTCGGGTTGGAGATCCCCATCTTCGCCGCGCGCGCCAGCTTTTCCGGCGTGTCAAGGATCAGCCTGCCCTGCATCTGGCCGCCGGTGCAGCGCAAGGCCGCCGCCGCCAGCACGCCCTCCGGCGCACCGCCGGTGCCGAGATAGATGTCGATGCCGGTTTCGTCCGGGTCGGTGGTGTGGATGACGCCGGCGACATCACCGTCGCCGATCAGCCGGATCGCGGCGCCTGTCGCCCGCACGGCTTCGATCAAGGCGCCATGGCGCGGCCGGTCGAGGATACAGGCGGTGATCTCTGCCACCGGAACGCCCTTGGCCCTGGCCAGGCTGGCAATATTTTCGGCCGGCGAGGCATCGATGTCGATGATGCCATCGGCATAGCCCGGGCCGATGGCGATCTTGTCCATATAGACGTCCGGCGCGAACAGAAGGCTGCCTTTTTCGGCAATGGCGATGACGGCCAACGCATTGGGCAGGTTCTTGGCGCAGATCGTCGTGCCTTCGAGCGGATCGAGCGCGATGTCGACAGCCGGGCCTTTGCCTGTACCGACCTCCTCGCCGATATAGAGCATCGGCGCCTCGTCGCGCTCGCCCTCGCCGATCACCACCGTGCCGTTGATGGCGAGACGATTAAGCTCCTGGCGCATGGCGTCGACCGCGACCTGATCGGCGGCTTTCTCGTCGCCGCGTCCGCGCAATCTGGCGGCCGCGACCGCGGCGCGTTCGGTGACGCGCACCAATTCCATGGTCAGTATCCGGTCGAGGCCGGCGACAATGTTCTGGGCCACATTCATCGATGGATAATCCTCGTTGGCACTTTGTTTCTATGCATGTCGTTGTCCCAAAACCGCCGCACACTTTTGGGCGACATGCATTAGCCTCCCGCCAGAGACGCGCTTCTTGTGTCAAAGCCTCGTGACAACAGCAAGACCTGCGCTGGACCTTTTTGAAAGCGCAGCAATATCAATCGATTAAAGGCAAAACTTGAGACTGCTATCCGGCCCGCTCGATGCGGATGACTTGCGGCTTGTCGGTCAGAAGGCTGTCCCTGGTGATGCCGTCGACGGCCTTGCGCACCGCCGCCTCGGTCGTCTCGTGGGTGACCAGGATGACTGTCTTCTGTGCCTCGGTTTCCGGCCCTGCGGCATGTTGCACGATCGATTCCAGCGAAATGTCGTTGTCGGCCATGCGTTTGGCGATCGCGGCGAAAACGCCGAGGCGGTCGTGCACGGTCAGCCGGATGAAATAACCGCCGGCATGGCTGCGCATCTGCGCCTTTTTGTAGGGCTTCAATTCCTTCGCCGGCCGGCCGAAGACCGGGCCATGCTGGAAGCCAGGCCGGCTCTTGGCAATGTCGGCAATGTCGCCGATCACCGCCGAAGCGGTGGCGTTGCCGCCGGCACCGGGGCCGGAAAGCAGCAATTCGCCGAGGATGTCGGTTTCGATCGCGACCGCATTGGTGACACCGTGCACCTGCGCGATGACCGAGGCCGTCGGCACCATGGTCGGGTGAACGCGCTGCTCGATACCGCTTTCGGTGCGTTGGGCGACGCCAAGCAGCTTGATCCGGTAGCCGAGATCGCCGGCCGCGCGGATATCGGCCTGGCTGATGTTGGAGATGCCCTCCATGTAGATGTCATTGGCCGCAATCCTCGTGCCGAAGGCAAGGCTGGTCAGGATCGACAGCTTGTGCGCGGTGTCGTGGCCCTCGATGTCGAAGGTCGGGTCGGCTTCGGCATAGCCCAGCCGCTGGGCGTCCTTCAGGCAGGCATCAAAGGATAGGCCCTCGGCTTCCATGCGCGTCAAAATATAATTGCAGGTGCCGTTGAGGATGCCGAAGACGCGGGTCACCGAATTGCCGGCCATCGCCTCGCGCATCGTCTTGATGACCGGAATGCCGCCGGCCACCGCCGCTTCGTAGTTGAGCAGCACGCCCCTCTTTTCCGCGATCTCGGCCAGTGACACGCCGTGCTTGGCAAGCAGTGCCTTGTTGGCGGTGACGACATGGCGGCCGGCCTCGAGCGCCGCCTTCACCGAGGATCGTGCCGCGCCCTCGTCGCCGCCGATCAGTTCGACGAATACATCGATCTCGGCGGTCTGGGCCATCTTGACGGCGTCGTCGAACCACTGTGCTGTGCCAAAATCAACGCCGCGGTCGCGTTTGGGATCGCGGGCCGAGACGGCTGACACGACGATGTCGCGGCCGCACTGCCGCGTCAGTTCCGCCGCCTTGTCGCGCAGCACGCGAGCCACCGACGCACCGACGGTGCCGAGGCCGGCAATTCCAACACGCAACGCTTCAGCCATGTCCGGCGACGCCCCATTCGGTCGATTGATGTGTAGAAAACTCAGCGATGCGCGGCGAGCGGTACGACGTTATTCGGCTGCTTGGCGCTGGATGCGAGGAAGCGCTTGATGTTGCGCGCTGCCTGACGGATCCGGTGCTCGTTTTCGACCAGCGCGATGCGCACGTGATCGTCGCCATGCTCGCCGAAGCCGACGCCCGGCGCCACCGCGACGTCGGCGTGCTCGATCAGGAGCTTGGAGAATTCAAGCGAGCCGAGGTGCTTGAACGGCTCGGGGATCGGCGCCCAGGCGAACATCGATGCCGCCGGTGCGGGAATGGTCCAGCCGGCACGGCTGAAGGCGTCGACCATGACGTCGCGGCGTTTGCGGTAGACGTCGCGCACTTCGGCGATATCGGCTCCGTCGCCGTTGAGTGCATGCGCGGCCGCCACCTGGATCGGCGTGAAGGCGCCGTAGTCGAGATAGGATTTCACCCGCGTCAGCGCCGAGATCAGCCTTTCATTGCCGACGGCAAAACCCATGCGCCAGCCCGGCATCGAAAAGGTCTTCGACATCGAGGTGAACTCGACTGCGACGTCGATGGCGCCCGGCACCTGCAGCACCGAAGGCGGCGGATTGCCGTCGAAATAGATCTCGGAATAGGCAAGGTCCGACAGGATGATGATGTCGTTCTTCCGGGCGAAAGCCACCACCTCCTTGTAGAAATCGAGCGAGGCGACCAGTGCCGTCGGGTTGGACGGATAATTGAGAATCAGCGCCAGCGGCTTCGGGATCGAATGGCGGATGCCGCGCTCCAGCGCCGGGATGAAACCGTCGTCCGGTTCGGCCTGCAGCGAGCGGATGACGCCGCCCGACATGATGAAGCCGAAGGCGTGGATCGGATAGGTCGGATTGGGGCACAGGATCACATCGCCGGGGGCGGTGATCGCCTGCGCCATATTGGCAAAGCCCTCCTTCGAGCCGAGCGTCGCCACCACCTGGCTGTCCGGGTCGAGCTTCACGCCGAAACGGCGGGCATAATAATTGGCCTGGGCACGGCGCAGGCCCGGAATGCCGCGCGACGACGAATAGCGGTGCGTGCGCGGATCACGCACGACCTCGCAGAGTTTGTCGACGATGGCCTTGGGCGTCGGCAGGTCCGGATTGCCCATGCCAAGGTCGATGATGTCGGCGCCACGCGAGCGGGCACTGGCCTTCAGCCGGTTGACCTGTTCGAAGACATAGGGCGGAAGCCGGCGGACCTTGTGAAATTCTTCCATGGCAGTTCCAGACAGTGAGGTTGCGGTCGCGCGTATAAGCTTATTTGCAATTAGGGTCGAGAGCGGGGTCGCATTTGCCTTCGATCTGCTTCAGCGCCTCGGCGCCGTGTTTTTTTGCCAGCTGGTCCAGCGCAGCCTGGTCCGCGACCTTGACGCCGCCGCCCTTCGCGGCCTGGCCCTGCTCCTCGGCCTTCAGCTGGGCGAGCTTGGCGTTCTTTTCCTCGTCGGTGAATTGCTCGGCCGCCACCTGCGGCGGGATGTTCAGGTTCGGGTAGGAACCGGTGTCCTTCGCCCCGACAAGGCCGGTGGCGGGCGCTGCACCTTCTATGTTGCTGCTCGTGCAACCGGCCATCGCCAGCAGGACGAGCGCCATGCGGCAAAAACGACCAGTGCCGGAAAAAACGTTCTTGCCAATATTAATCGTCATATTGTTTTCCTGGCGGCCGGGTTAGAGCACGTTGGACCCTGTCAGATATCCCATGGTAATATGTCAACAAAACGCTTCGGGAGGAACCCCGCGAACCATGTCCAAAACACCCGATTCGGGCAAAGCGGAAGATGACCAACCTTCGACCGTCGAGCAATATCTGGTTAAGGACCCGGAACGCTTTGCTCTGAACATGGCCCGCATGATCGAGCAGGCCGGCAAGGCCGCCTCGGCATGGGCCGAGCCGCGGGAAAAGGGCGAGGTGCGCGATCATGTCGCCGAGCCGGTCGTCGACATGGTGAAGACGTTCTCCAAACTCACCGAATACTGGCTCTCCGACCCGCAGCGCGCGCTGGAGGCACAGACACGATTGTTTTCCGGCTATATGGCCGTCTGGGCCAATGCCGTTCAGCGCATCGGCGCCGGTGCCGAGGAGACCGAGGATGCGGTCAAGCCCGAGCGCGGCGACAAGCGTTTCCAGGACCCGGAATGGGGCCGCAACGCCTTTTTCGATTTCCTCAAACAGGCGTATCTCGTCACCTCGCGCTGGGCGGCCGAACTGGTCGAGCACGCCGACGGTCTGGACGAGCACACCCGCCACAAGGCCAGCTTTTATGTCAGGCAGGTGTCCAACGCCATCTCGCCGTCGAATTTCATCCTGACCAATCCGGAATTGTTTCGCGAGACCGTCGCCTCGAACGGCGAAAACCTGGTGCGCGGCATGAAAATGCTGGCCGAGGACATTGCCGCAGGCAAGGGTGACCTGAAGCTGCGGCAGGCGGATTATTCACCCTTCGAGATCGGCAAGAATCTCGCCACCACGCCCGGCAAGGTGGTCGGCCGCAGCGACGTCGCCGAAATCCTGCAATACGAGCCGGCGACCGAGACCGTGCTCAAGCGGCCGCTGCTGATCTGCCCGCCATGGATCAATAAATACTACATCCTCGACCTCAACCCGCAAAAATCCTTCATCCGCTGGGCGGTCGAGCAAGGCCACACGGTCTTCGTCATCTCCTGGATCAATCCGGACGAGCGGCACGGCGCCAAGAGCTGGGAGGCCTATATCAGGGAGGGCCTGCAATACGGCCTCGACACGATTGAAAAGGCCACCGGCGAAAGGCAAGTCAACGCCATCGGATATTGCGTCGGCGGCACGCTGTTGGCGGCAGCGCTGGCCTTGATGGCGCAGGAAGGCGACCACCGCATCAAATCGGCGACCTTCTTCACCACGCAGGTCGATTTCACCTATGCCGGCGACTTGAAAGTGTTCGTCGACGAGGAGCAAGTCGCGGCCGTTGAAAAGGCAATGAGCGAAAAAGGCTATCTCGACGGCACCAAGATGGCGACTGCTTTCAACATGCTGCGCTCGGGCGACCTGATCTGGCCCTATGTCGTCAACAATTACATGCGCGGCAAGGATCCCCTGCCCTTCGACCTGCTCTACTGGAACGCCGATTCGACCCGCATGGGCGCTGCCAACCATTCCTTCTACCTGCGCAATTGCTATCTCGAGAACAGGCTTTCGCAAGGCATGATGGAGTTGGCGGGCCGCACGGTTTCGCTGAAGGATGTCACCATCCCTGTCTACAACCTCGCCTCGAAGGAGGATCACATCGCGCCGGCGCTGTCGGTGTTCCTCGGCTCGAAATATTTCGGCGGCGAGGTCGACTACGTCGTGGCCGGCTCCGGCCACATCGCCGGCGTCGTCAATCCGCCGGCGGCGCAGAAATACCACTACTGGACCGGCGGCAAGCCGGCTGGGGACTTCGACCAGTGGTTCGCCGGGGCCACTGACCATCCCGGCTCCTGGTGGCCGCACTGGCAGCGCTGGATCGAAGCCAGGGACAATACCCGCGTACCGGCCCGCAAACCGGGCGAGCATATGCAAGTTCTAGGCGAAGCCCCCGGCACCTATGTCAAGGTGCGTGTGTAACCATCTGTAATGTGTGGTGAGTTGACGCGCCGCCAAAAGCGGGCGAAATGGTGTCGTCAACCCTGAGCAGCCTTGATTCATCCTCTAGCCGCCAAATTACTTTGAGGCTTGCAGATTTGACACAGGTCTCGTTTCCGGTTCGGGGAACAAGGGTCATTTCGACGAGACGTTTCGACGCCGCGCCAATGACGAACCGGTCGGATATCGAGGGGGAATTTTGTTTTGAGATCAGCAGGATCGCGCCTCGCGAAGGGAGAAAGCCGCGCCATTGTGGCGGCGCTTTTCTCGGTGCTTCTGGCGTCCTGCACCTCTGCCGGCGACCCGACCATGTCGGTCGGCATGCCAGGCTATAATGCCTCGGCCACCGAAATCAGCACGGCCGCCGGTGCGCCCCAGGCCAGCACGGCCGCCTCATCGTCGCAGATGACAACCGCACAAATGACGATGAATGCAGAGGGCGACGCCAACCTTCCCGAGCAGGTCGCCTATGTGCCAATGGCCAAGCCAGGGGCCAAGTCCGATGCCGGCTTCCCGATCGCCGTTCCCACGGCGGCCGAGACGATCGCGGGACATTCGCCGCAACCGCTGCAACCAAACGCCGAGGCGGCTGAACAGGCCAACGCTGTTGCGCAGAACAGTGCCGCCGCCGATGCCGGCGCATCGAAGCCCGATGCCAAGGCCGCCGCGCCGGCGATGAACAACCCGGTCTATGTGACCGCCGGCGAGATGCCGCAGCCACAGGCCTATGCACCGAAGAAAAACTTCCTGGCCTCGCTGTTCAGCGCTACGCCTGCTTCGGCGGCATCGCCGGCCAACAGCAGATCGGGCGGGCAGCCAGCGGTCTTGCAGGCCAAGGCGACGCCCGCGGCAAAGCCCACCGTCACCCTGGCCTCGGCCAACCCGGCTGAAAAGCCGGTGCAGTTGGCATCGGCCGGCGATACCAGCCACTTCACGGCCGATGCGCTGCCCGGCGTGCGCCAGACGGCACTGTTCGAGATCAAGCGCAAATCCGGCCTCGACGACGAGAGTGATGTCGACCTCAACGAAGACGAAGGTTCGGGTGGCGCCTACCAGGTCGCCTCCGCCGCCGGCCTCGCCCGGCTGGCACCCAACGGTCTCCTGAAACAGAACGAAAGCGTCGATGTCGCCTGCTTGAAGCCGTCGCTGGTTCGCGTGCTGAAGACGATCGAAGGCCACTACGGCCGCAAGATGACGGTTACCTCCGGCTATCGCGATCCGGCCCGCAACCGTCGCGCCAACGGTGCCAAGAACTCGCTGCACATGTACTGCGCCGCCGCCGACATCCAGGTTCCCGGCGTCTCAAAATGGGAACTGGCGAGCTATATCCGCACCATGCCGGGCCGCGGCGGCGTCGGCACCTACTGCCACACCGAATCCGTCCACGTCGATGTCGGACCGGAGCGCGACTGGAACTGGCGCTGCCGCAGGCGCGGCTAGGGCGAGGTTCTTCCGCCACTGAAGGCCCTTCGGCGGCGTTGCATCATGCCGCAAAAACCAGCTTGGCTGTCGGAAAGACGCGGTTTGGAGCCAAAGGAAAAAAGTTGTCGCAGCCGGCAGCAGACGGGTTGCCGGTTTGTCGCGACGCAACTATAAGCGCTCACATCTGAGCGCGCCCATCGTCTAGCGGTCAGGACACCGCCCTTTCACGGCGGTAACAGGGGTTCGATTCCCCTTGGGCGTACCAGAGACCTCAAGTACTTAGCACATGCCATCGCTAACGCGCTGCGTAACCTTGCCGGACCACCACTCTGATGAGGATGTCGGCAAAGGCTGCCAGACAAATTGAAGATTATGTCGACGGCTCCCTACGCCCGCAGTCCCCTCGCCTCGCCGCCGCGCTTGCGCGGAACCATCATGTCCCTGGCCAGCAGGCCGCTCACCCGGCAAAAGGCCATGAAGGCCCGCCATGCGTCCTCGGTCTCGACGATGTCCACCGTGGCACCAAAACAGGCGTTGAACGCGGCCTGGTAGGTTGGCCCCTTCCGGCGGACCGGCCACGTTTGCAGGAAATCGAGCGCCTGCTCGACACTGTAGATTTCCTCGACCGGCTGGCCGGGCACAGGCGCGATCCGCACCGGCACCTCGAATTGCAGTCTGTCCATTCGATCTCTCCCGAACCGACGCCCCCGCAGCGACGCCGTTCGTTGCAAAAAGTTGCCGTAGCGGCTTAGTGCTTGGGCCGACTTCTCGCCTAGAAATGTGTCGTCACTGCGGTAGCCAATGAACCCGGCGAAGCATGGGCCGCTCCAGGCAAGGAGAATGCCTCAGGCGTGAATATATCGCTGGTCTTCGGCCGTTCGCCGGCAGTTCGTCCTTGAACCTTGCGCTTTCCAGTGCCAAATCTGGGGAGATTTCTCTCGCCGAGGCTCATCCAGCCTCGCATCTCTGCAAGACGGATAAAAATGGTCACCTATCTCGACGCCGCCGCGGCACCGCTCAGAAACACCGGCCAGATCCGTCTTTACGACGAGGAAGGCTTTATCGGCATGCGCAAGGCTTGCGATCTCACCGCGCGCTGCCTCGACGAACTGGTGACGATGGTGGCGCCCGGCGTCACCACCGAGGCGATCGATCGTTTCGTTTTCGAATTTGGCATGGACCATGGCGCGCTTCCGGCGACGCTCAACTACCGCGGCTACACGAAATCATCCTGCACCTCGATCAACCACGTCGTCTGTCACGGCATACCCGATAACAAGCCGTTGAAGGACGGCGACATCGTCAACATCGACGTCACCTATATCCTCGACGGCTGGCATGGCGACTCCTCGCGCATGTATCCAGTGGGCACGATCAAGCGTGCCGCGGAGCGGCTACTCGAAGTCACGTATGAGTGCCTGATGCGCGGCATCGCGGCAATCAAGCCGGGCGCCCGCACCGGCGCCATCGGCGCCGCCATCCAGACCTACGCCGAAGCCGAGCGTTGCTCGGTGGTGCGCGATTTCTGCGGCCATGGGGTCGGCCGGCTGTTTCACGACGCGCCGAATATCCTGCATTACGGCAGCGCCAGCGAAGGCGTCGAGATGCGGCCGGGCATGATCTTCACCGTCGAGCCGATGATCAATCTCGGCCGGCCGCATGTGAAAGTGCTGTCGGACGGCTGGACCGCGGTGACGCGCGATCGTTCGCTGTCGGCGCAGTACGAGCACACGATCGGCGTCACCGAAACCGGCTGCGAGATCTTCACGCTATCGCCAAAAAACCTCGACCGCCCCGGCCTGCGGGCCTAGTGTCTGGCAGATCGGGCGTTACCTTGCCCGGCAAATGCTGGGTGGGGCAGCCATGAACGGTGACGACGACGAGCGGGCCTTCTTTCCCGAAAGGCCGGTGCGATCGCCCGCGAAGGCGGTGGCCGCCGACAAGCCGCATTATCTCGGCCATCGCGACCGCCTGCGCGAACGCTTTGCTGCCGGCCCCAACACCCTCCCCGACTACGAACTGCTCGAGCTTCTATTGTTTCGGCTGATCCCGCGCGCCGACACCAAGCCGGTCGCCAAGGCATTGCTGGCACGCTTCGGTACATTGGCCGAGGTCCTCGGCGCGCCCGTCGAGCGCCTGCAGGAGGTGAAGGGCATCGGCCCGGCGGTGGCGCTCGACCTGAAGGTGGTTGCCGCAACGGCGCAGCGCATGGCGCGCGGCGAGATCGCCGGCCGCGAGCTTTTGTCGACCTGGACGCAGGTTCTCGAATACTGCCGGTCGGTCATGGCCTTCGAGGAGCGGGAGCAGTTCCGCATCCTGTTCCTCGACAAGAAGAACGCACTGATCGCCGACGAAGTGCAGCAGGTCGGCACCGTTGACCACACGCCGGTCTATCCGCGCGAGGTGGTCAGGCGCGCCTTGGAGCTCTCGGCGACGGCGATTATTCTGGCTCACAACCATCCATCGGGCGATCCGACGCCGTCGCGCGCCGACATCGAGATGACCAAGCTGATCATCGAGACGGCCAAACCGCTTGGCATTGCCGTTCACGATCACATCATCATCGGCAGGAAAGGCCACTCCAGCATGAAGGGCCTGCTGCTTATTTGAGGCTTATTGTTACCGGCCTGGCCTGCCACGCGCATATTGATGCGACGCTCAACGCCGATCGCGCCGGTAAATGCGGGGACTGGCGCTCAGCTGGCTGTGCGCAGCCGCCGGGATCGAACAAAGGCCTTTAGTCCGTCGGAATCGAGCGCGTAGCCGAAGGCATAACCCTGCAACATGTCGCAGCCCAGGCCTTTGAGTATCCGTGCGTGCTGCATCGTCTCGACACCTTCCGCCACGACCTCGATACCCAAGGACTTGCCGATGTCAATGATTGACGAGACAACCTGCCTTCTTTGCGGCGATTTGGCGATTGGGGTGACCAGCTGCCGATCTATCTTTAGCCGGCGAGGCTGCAACTTGAGCAAACTGACTATCGAAGCGTAACCAGTACCAAAATCGTCTATTTCGATGTCAATCCCGAGTTCTTTTATCTGCTCGATATTCCAGGTGACAAGGTCGTCGTTCTCGTCCAGGAAAATTGACTCAACAAGCTCGAATGAAACTGTCCCTTTTTCGATATTTTGTTCTCGCAAGCTCTTGATGAGCTCCTCATCTTGAAGGCGTCGCGCCGAAACATTGACCGATACCCGCGGAATGTGGAGTCCCGCAGCGGACCATTCTTTGAAGTCCAAAAGCGACTGCTTCAATATGGCTTGGTCGATGATCGAGACCACATTCAGTTCTTCCGCAATTCTCAGGAAGACATCGGGCGCCAAAATACCCTTTTCTGGATGTCTCCACCTCGCCAGCGCCTCAACCCCCACGATTTCGAGCGTCTTTGCGTCAAATTGGGGCTGGTAGAAGGGGATGAACTCGTTGCGCTCAAGGCCGCCGAGAATTTCGTCGGCAATCCGCTTTGTATCGACGATTTCGCTTTGCATCGCGTCGGTGAAGAATTCGTATCGATTGCGCCCACGCCTCTTTGCTCGGTAAAGCGCGATATCGGCGTTTACCAGCAGGTGTTTGGCTTCGATATTTTTTCCGTTGTCGACTGCGATTCCCACGCTGACACCAAAACGGCATCGATGGCCCTGGTAGTAGACCGGTTCGCGCATCTGGCTGATGACGCGGTCAGCGAGCAGCGCCAGTTGCTTGGTATCGTCGCGCACCACGCACAGAACGATGAATTCGTCTCCCCCGATGCGGGCGACGAATCCCTCGTCGCCGACCTTCGATCTGAGGACTGTTGACGCGTGAACCAACATTGCGTCACCGGCGGCGTGGCCCAGCGTATCATTGATGTGCTTGAACCGATCCAGATCGATGTGAAGCAGTGCCGCATGCCCGCCTGAGCGCCTGGCGTTTGCCGCGTAATCTTCCAGTACCTGGTCGAGGTAACGCCGGTTGGGCAAGCCGGTCAACGAGTCATGAAGCGCGATGTGCTCTATGCGCGCTTTGGCCGACTCGAGTTCTGCATTTTTCGACTCGGACAGCTGTTTTGCTCGAACCAGATCCTGGTTCAGCAGGACATCGGCTGTAACGTCCCATTCCGCGCCTATCATTTTTGGAGTGTTGTTTGCGACCCGGTAAACGATCGCCTTGGACCGGACATGACGGACCTCGCCATCCGGACGCACAATCCGGTACTCCGACAAATAGGGTCGTCCGCTGGCCACCGCGCTGTCGAAATCTGCGTTGGCGGTAGCCAAATCATCTGGGTGGATTGCACCCGCCCAGTCTATGTAGCCCCGGTGCTCCCCGGTTGATTTGCCATATATTTCATTTACGCGATCATCCCACGTAAGCTCGTTGGTCGCGAGATCGTGTTCCCAAACCCCAATAGCCGAGGCTTCCAGAGCGAGTTCCAGGCGTCGTGACAATCGACGCAATTCCGCATAATTGCGCTGTCTTTCGCCGATCAGGCGACCTGTGACCAGGAAGGGGAACACAACCAAGGCCCCGGCCGTCGCCATGATCGCGCGCAACAACCATGCGTTACTTGGCGTCGAAGGCCAGCCATTTTTGGGAATGGCCGCGATCTGCCACGAACCGGACGGGAGCAAAACGTCGGCCGTCACCGGATCGCTTTTGCCGATCCGCTCATTGCCGTAGAATTGGTCTCCATTTTGGCCGAGAGCGTCCCTGCCGATCAGCGCTATGTCAATCCCGAGATCGTCGTCAAGCAGCCCGCTCGCCCGATAGAGACGCTGCACGTCGACAACGGCGGAAATGATGCCCCAGAACCTTTCCGTATTGCCCGCGCTCCGCACGAAAACCGGAAAGCGACCGATAAAGCCTTGTCCTCCCTGCTTCAGATCGACGGGACCGGCAAGCACCAGCTTGCGTTCGTCTCGCGCCCTTAGCGCAGCCGCACGCTGCCGCTCGTTCTTGCGGTAATCGAGGCCCATCGCCTGCTCGTTACCCTCCATCGGGTACATCAGGGAAACGACCAGATCGGGCGCGCCGGCAATATTGTTCAATTGCGAGTTCGCGCCAAACAGATTACTCGCCAGCGAAGCGAAGCGTTGCTGTCCCATATAGGGCTCGGTTACGACCGCAGCGACCAGTCCATGCACGAGTTGAAGGTTTCCGTTGATATTGCCTTCGAGCTTGGCGCGGATGAGGTTGACCTTGGTCAGCACGTCCGCACGGACGGCCTGGTCCGAGACGATCTTGTTCTGGTGCTCCGCGAACGCTGCGCTGATAAGGATGACGACAAACGCGATCGCCGCCGGAATATTTGCCGACGAAAAGACGGCCTCCTTAATGCCGCCGAACCTAGCGCGGAAAAAAGCCAATAGGCGATTCCTCAATTGCCATTTCAGGTCCTCGGGGTCGACCCGATGAGGAACATTAGCTTTCAATGTTTAATTGGACCTTCATACTCCTGAGAAATTTTCATTTTCCGACGGCTGACGCCGGCTGCGGTGTCGACAGCGACACCACTGCCAACGCGATGCTGAAGGCGGGCTGCACGATGCGGACCAACATGAAACGCCAGCTGGATCAGCCTTGCCCGGAAGATCGAGGCGCACGAGCGCCATTGCACACTTCGACGCTCCGACCCGAGTACGTCGGAGCATTGACCTTGGACTAGTGGCCCTCGATCGGCTTGGGAGACACAAGGTATGGTATCTTGCCGACGCTACGCTTCGTAGCGCCAATGGAATAGGCCATCGGTATCTTGGGGGAGTTTTCTGGCAGGCCGTACATATCCTTGCCGGCCCGCACTGCAAATGAAAAGTGCTGCCACGAAACCGTGTCATGCTCATTGAGAAAATCGAGCGTCAGACCAGCTGAAATCAGCGCGTTCACCACGTCACTGATCGGATGGATCCACTCATAATAGCGAGGATGCTTCAAGATACGATTGTCGCCGGTGTAGGTCAGTTCCTCGTTCCAGGCGAGCGGCCGAGCTATCGGCGTTCGCCAGTCGTGCTTCAACTCCAGGGCCGCGGCCTTTCGATCGCACTGAAACATCAATGGATGGCCCTCGGCCATGTAGAGCCGGCCGCCGGGTCGAAGGAGACTGGCCACCACCCGCGCCCAGCGGAACACGTCGTCCAGCCAGTTTACCGAACCCCAGGTAACGTAAGCGATGTCAAAGGTCCGGCCGAGCGCTTCGACGGCCTCGAACAGGGGCGCTTCCACGAAACGTACGTCGGTGCCTGCCTTCGCAGCGAAATCCCGCGCCGCCGCGATCGCCGTCGGTGAAAAGTCGAGGCCGGTCACGCTGCCCGCACCGAGATTCTTCAGGCTGATCGTGTCAAGCCCGATGTGACACTGCAGGTGGACGATATCCTTGCCGGCAATATCGCCGACCTCGCGCGTTTCCAATTCATAGAGATTGGATCCGCCTGCCAGCACATTCTCGATGTGGTAGCTGCCCGTTGTGTCGGTCGAGTGCAGTTCGGCCCGATCATCCCAATTAAGGCGGTTCGCACCCAGAAACGGTTCCAATTTCCCCCCAACCCTGACTGACGCATGGTAAACAAGTCGTTAAAACACCTTTGCAGCGAAAGTATCGCGCGTCAATCCGGACCGGTCGTCTCTCAAACAAGCTTCGGCGGCAATCAAGACCAGCAAGAGCGTCTCGTCTCAAGAACTGCGATCCACGACCAATGTTTTCACCGGATCGAGAAAAGAATGAGCCTGTCCGCGCCGCTGGCACGTCGCCGCTGACCATGTCCACTGCGGCTTTGGATCGCTCGATCACCATCAAGTGATCCAGGCGTGCCGGTGCCGAATGGAACATAAAGCCCGGAATTCAGTTAGATAGCCGGATTTGGCTGGAGTACCGCCAGATGCGGAAACTCCGGCCGGGCAAGGGCACTGCCGTAACACGGAGTGAGCGGCTTCGGGCGCATCTCGCCGGACTCAGGCACCACCTTGCCGAACTCGGGAGCCACAAACGCTCCCAATGGAGGATGCCATGAACCAGTGGACAAACGCCAGGCTCTGTGACGTAGCCAACCTGATCCTTGGGGCAATTCTGTTCTTCTCTCCCTGGATCTTCGCCTTTGCGGCAGGCCCGCAGACGCAGAACGCCCTCGGCAGCGGAATCTTGATTGTCGTGCTTTCGATTGCCGCTCTCGCGGCATTTGCCGTCTGGGAAGAGTGGGTGAACCTGGTCGTCGGACTGTGGGTTCTCGTATCGCCCTGGGTGCTTGGATTCCAGGCGACCACGGCGATGACCGTGCATGTCGTGATCGGCATTCTGGTCGCCGTCCTGGCCGCGATCGAGCTCTGGATGATGTACCAGAACCCGCCGACCCAGTCCGCCGCCTAACAGGCGCAGCCAGCCAGCGCCCTTTTTGGGCCTGACGGATCGATGGTTCGTCTGCCGGCCTCTCGGCAACAGCCGCCCAGAGGCCGGATGGCAGTTTGTTTGGACGAGATCTGAGAAGGATTGCGCATTATGGTCGGTGACAATCCGCGTTCGACGGCCAGGATTGCGGGACATCCCATTCATCCGATGCTCGTGCCGTTTCCGATCGCCTGCTTCGTCGGCACCCTGCTGACGGATCTGGCCTATTGGCGAACGGCGGAGATGATGTGGGCGGACTTCTCCGCTTGGCTGGTTACCGTCGGAGTGATCATGGGCTGCCTTGCAGCGATCGTGGGGTTGATCGATTTTCTGGCTAATCCGCTGATAAGGGCACAGCCCCCTGCCTGGCCGCACGTGCTCGGTAATCTGCTGGCGCTGGTGTTGTCCGTGATCAACATGCTCGTGCACACCCGCGATGCATGGACCTCCATCGTTCCCACCGGCTTGATCCTCTCGGCGGTTGTCGTGCTCATCCTCATCTTCACTGGTTGGCTGGGCTGGTCCATGGTGTACCGGCATCACGTCGGAGTGGCGGATTGATGCGCGTAGCAAGCTCCATCAGACAGGCCGGGCGCATCGCGGCGTCCATCCTTACTTGCACTGCGGTGATCACCCTCGCAGCGTGCAGCGGCAACGACCCGGATCCCGGCAGTCAGATAGGGCCGAATCCAAACCTGCCCGAGCCGATCCAATATTTCTTCCCGCCCATGCATCTCGCTTCCGTGGTCGGGTGGAAGAACGACGAAAGGCCGACCGCTGCGCAGGGGCTCCAGATCCAGGCTTTTGCCAACGGCTTGCAGCATCCGCGCTCGCTTTATGTGCTGCCCAATGGCGACGTCCTGGTGATCGAGTCCAAGGCGCCGGGCGGCGAACCGATCAAACGGCCCAAGGATTTGGTGATGGGCTGGATCGAATCGTGGGTCACCTCGGGCGGCGACAGCGGCCCAAGCAACCGCATCACCTTGCTGCGCGACGCCGACGGAGATGGCAAGCCGGAGCTGACCAGCGTCTTCCTCGACCACCTGATCTCGCCCTTCGGCGTGGCGCTGGTGGGAAGCGATCTCTACGTCGCCAACACCGATTCCATCGTCCGCTATCCCTACAACACCGATGAAACCAAGATCACCGCGCCCGGAACGCCGCTCACCGCCCTGCCCGGCGGCCCGATCGACCATCACTGGACGAAGAGCCTGGTGGCAAGCCCGGACGGCTCGCTGCTCTATGTCGGCGTCGGCTCGAACAGCAACGTGGCCGAGAACGGCATCGAGGCGGAGAAGGACCGCGCCGCCATCTGGCAGGTGGACAGGGCTACCGGCAGGTCGCGCATTTTCGCCAGCGGTTTGCGCAATCCGAACGGCCTGAGCTGGGAGCCGCAGACCGGGGCGCTCTGGGCCGTGATCAATGAGCGCGACGAGCTCGGCCCCAATCTCGTGCCGGATTATCTGACGTCGGTAAAGGACGGCGGCTTCTACGGGTGGCCATACAGCTATTATGGCCAGCATCTCGATCCGCGCGTCATGCCCCAGCGTCCGGACCTGGTCGCGAATGCGATCGTTCCGGATTATGCGCTGAGTTCCCACGTCGCCCCTCTGGGACTGGCCTTCTATACGGCAACCAGCCTCCCCCAGGCGTATCGCGGCGGCGCCTTCGTTGGCGAGCACGGGAGCTGGAACCGCACGCGCTTCAATGGCTACAAGGTGGTGTTCGTACCATTCAGCGGCGGCCATCCGAGTGGCGCCGCACAGGACGTGGTGACTGACTTCCTGGACAAGGACAACAAGGCGCGCGGCCGGCCTGTCGGCCTGGCCGTCGACAAAACCGGGGCCCTGCTCATCGCCGACGACGTCGGCAACACAGTTTGGCGGGTGACATCTGCCGGCCAATAAAGGGGCTCCACTCCCTTCGTCGAGCTGTCGGTCGAGCAGGGGATCGAACCCTGCGCGCGACGATCCCCGACGATCGCCGTTCCGGTGATTCTGCCGGGCACATTCGGCATGCTCGCCATTGCCGTTTACTCGACGCTGACGATGTTTGCCGCGCGCTACCGCTGATCACCGCCGAACCGAAGGACCGCCAGCACCGAGAAATGGTATTTTTGCCCTTCCCACCGCCGGCTCTAGAATTTTCATCGCAAATCAAGTTATGATGCACTTGGTATTTCCCGGGACGGCTTTGCGCCGCTTGGAATACCGGGAGGAACCGGGACATGGCCGTTGCGCTTGTACTCGTTCTGATCGTCGTGGGCTCGGTGTTGTTCCACTTCCTGAGCCCATGGTGGTGGACGCCGATTGCCTCGAACTGGGACTATATCGACAACACCATCATCATAACTTTCTGGATCACCGGCGTCGTCTTCGCCGCCGTGGTTCTTTTCATGGCCTATTGCGTCTTCCGCTTCCGTCATCGGGAAGGCAATCAGGCGGCATATGAACCTGAGAACAGGCGGCTCGAATCCTGGCTGACGGTCGTCACTGCCGTCGGTGTCACGGCTTTGCTGGTTCCCGGCCTGTTCGTCTGGAGCCGCTTCGTCAACGTCCCAAGCGACGCAACCGAGGTCGAAGTCGTCGGCCAGCAATGGCAATGGAGTTTCCGCCTGCCCGGCAAGGACGGCAAGCTCGGCACATCCGACACTCGCGACGTCAACGCTGAAAATCCGCTCGGCGTCATCGCCGCTGATGCCAACGGCCAGGACGACGTCGTGGTCGAAGCGGCCGACCTGCATCTGCCGGTTGGCAAACCGGTCAAGATGCTGCTCCGCTCGATCGATGTGCTGCACGATTTCTACGTGCCGGAATTCCGCGCCAAGATGGACATGATCCCGGGCTCAGTCACCTATTTCTGGTTCACTCCGACCAAGACCGGAACCTTCCAGGTCCTGTGTGCCGAACTCTGCGGCCAAGGGCATCCGATGATGCATGGCGTGGTCATGGTCGATACGCAGGAAGATTATCTGGCGTGGCTCGGCCAGCAGCAGACTTTTGCGCAGCTGTCCGCGCCGCAGCAGATCGGTTCGGCAGACTAGACGCCGGAACGACGGCGCGCCGTCGGCATTGAAAAGATTGCGGCAGGCCCGAACTGTCGGGCATGGCCGAAAAGGGCACGGAGGTGTTCCTATGGTCGATATCACACCTGCAGATGCGGTACCGCCGGCCGAAGTCGCGGAAATGGAACTTTACCATCCGCACAGCTGGTGGACAAAGTACGTCTTCTCGCAGGATGCCAAGGTCATCGCCATCCAGTATTCGGCGACGGCGACGGCGATCGGCATGGTGGCGCTGGTGTTGTCCTGGCTGATGCGGCTGCAGCTCGGCTTCCCCGGCACGTTCGACTTCATCACACCGGAAGCCTACTACCAGTTCATCACCATGCACGGCATGATCATGGTGATCTACCTGCTCACCGCACTCTTCCTGGGCGGCTTCGGCAACTATCTGATCCCGCTGATGGTTGGCGCTCGCGACATGGTCTTTCCCTATGTCAACATGCTGAGCTACTGGATCTATCTCCTGGCCGTGCTGGTCCTCGTGTCGAGCTTCTTTGCCCCCGGCGGACCGACAGGTGCCGGCTGGACGCTCTATCCGCCGCAGGCGATCATGACCGGTACGCCAGGCGGCCAGGACTGGGGCATCATCCTGATGCTCGTCTCGCTGATCCTGTTCATCATCGGCTTCACCATGGGCGGCTTGAACTATGTCGTGACGGTGCTACAGGGCCGCACGCGCGGCATGACACTGATGCGCCTTCCGCTCACCGTCTGGGGTATTTTCACCGCCACCGTCATGGCGCTGCTCGCCTTCCCGGCACTGTTCGTCGCCTGCGTGATGATGCTGCTCGACCGGGCGCTCGGCACCAGCTTCTTCATGCCGGCGATCGTCGAGATGGGCGAACAATTGCAGCATGGCGGCGGCAGCCCGATCCTGTTCCAGCATCTGTTCTGGTTCTTCGGCCACCCCGAGGTCTACATCGTGGCGCTTCCGGCCTTCGGCATCGTCTCCGACCTGATCAGCACCCATGCGCGCAAGAACATCTTCGGCTACCGCATGATGGTCTGGGCCATCGTCGGCATTGGCGCACTGAGCTTCGTGGTCTGGGCGCACCACATGTATGTCAGCGGCATGCATCCCTATTTCGGCTTTTTCTTCGCCACCACGACATTGATCATCGCGGTTCCAACAGCCATCAAGGTCTACAACTGGGTGCTGACGCTGTGGCGTGGCGACATCCACCTCACCATACCGATGCTTTTTGCCCTGGCCTTCATCGTCACCTTCGTCAATGGCGGGTTGACTGGGCTATTCCTCGGCAATGTCGTCGTCGACGTTCCGCTGTCGGACACGATGTTCGTCGTCGCCCATTTCCATATGGTCATGGGGGTCGCCCCGATCATCGTAATCTTCGGCGCGATCTATCACTGGTATCCGAAGGTCACCGGTCGGATGCTGAACGAGACGCTGGGCCGGTTCCATTTCTGGGTCACCTTCCTTGGCGCCTATCTGATCTTCTTTCCCATGCACTATCTCGGCTTGATGGGCGTGCCGCGGCGCTACAACGAATTGACCGATATGACGGTGATGACGGAATCGGCCCACCACCTCAACTCGTTTATCAGCATCATGGCTTTTATCGTCGGTTTTGCCCAGATCGTGTTTCTGTTCAATCTCATCTGGAGCATCCGCCATGGCCGTGAGGCTGGTGGCAATCCGTGGCGGGCAACGACGCTCGAGTGGCAGACGGCCGAAACACCGCCGGGCCATGGCAATTTCGGCAAGGATCTGCCGATCGTCTATCGCTGGGCCTATGACTACAGCGTACCGGGCGCCAAGGAGGACTTCATACCGCAAAACGTTCCGGGCTCCTTCGGACCTTCCAGGGAGCCGGCATGAGCGTCATTCTGGTTTTCCTGCTCGTGATCGCCGGCATTGCTGGGTGGTGGCTCTCGCATCAGCGGCTAATGACGAGGCCGTGGCTCGAGCAAGGTTTGGTCGGGGATTTTGTCGCCCTGGACCGATCGGCGCTTCCGACCGCAAAGATCGGTCTCGGCGTCTTCCTTGCCGTCGTCGGCTGCCTGTTCGCGCTGTTCACCAGTGCTTACTTCATGCGCATGGCGCTGTCGGATTGGCAGCCGCTGCCCATCCCGCCTCTGCTCTGGCTTAATACCGGCGTACTGGTCTTGAGCAGCATTGCCATGCAGTGCGCTTCGCTCGCGGCGCGCAAGGGTCAAGTGGACATGGTCAGGCTCGGCCTCGCCACCGCTGGACTCACGGCGCTCGCCTTCCTGGTTGGACAGCTTATGGCATGGGGGGAACTGAGCGCGGATGGCTATTTTCTGGCGTCCAATCCGGCCAACAGCTTCTTCTACCTGCTAACGGGAATGCATGGGCTGCATATACTGGGAGGGCTGGTCGGCCTGGGCAGAACGACCGTCGGTGCCTGGAACGGTGCGCGGCCGCAGCGGCTTCGCCTGAGCGTCGAGCTGTGCGCCATGTACTGGCATTTCCTGCTTTTCGTCTGGCTCGCCATCTTCGCTCTTCTGGCCGGCTGGGCTTCGACTTTAATCGACATTTGCCGAGGGTTGCTGACCTAGGAGGAACGGGCGGATGGCTGAGACGACACTGACCCACATCGGCCGAACGGGGCCGCGGCCCGCAGGCTGGCAAGGCATCGCCGCCGACTGGTCCTCGGATCAGCGGGCGTTCAAAAACGTGTCTTGGGGCAAGGCCATGATGTGGATCTTCCTGCTCAGCGACACGTTCATCTTCGGCTGCTTCCTGCTCTCCTACATGACCGACCGTATCTCCACACGCGTGCCGTGGCCCAATCCGAGCGAGGTCTTTGCCCTGCGCATCGGCGGCTCCGACATTCCATTGATCCTTATCGCCATCATGACCTTCGTCCTGATCTCGAGCAGCGGAACGATGGCCATGGCGGTGAATTTCGGCTACCGCCGCGACCGCCGCAAGACGGCAGTCCTGATGCTTTTGACCGCGGCACTCGGCGCGACCTTCGTCTGCATGCAAGCCTTCGAATGGACCAAGCTGATCACCGAGGGCGTGCGGCCTTGGGGCAATCCGTGGGGCGCTGCACAGTTCGGCGCATCCTTTTTCATGATCACCGGCTTCCACGGCACACATGTGTCGATCGGGGTGATTTTCCTGATCATCGTGGCGCGAAAGGTCTGGCGCGGGGACTACGACGTCGGACGGCCCGGCTTCTTCACCAGCCGGAGGGGCCGCTACGAAAACGTCGAAATCATGGGGCTCTACTGGCATTTCGTCGATCTGGTCTGGGTGTTCATTTTCGCTTTTTTCTATCTTTGGTGAGAGGCAGGACATGGCTGAAGCAACCGCAAATGGCCTGGGACAACACGCGCGCGACAGCGCCCATACGCATGATGCGACGGCGACCAGCGTTACCCCTACGGAGGTTCATCAGGAGCACCCGATCAAGCTCTATCTGGTGGTCTGGGCGTGGCTGTTCATCCTCAGCACCTGCTCCTATCTGGTCGACTATTTCGGTCTCCACGGCTATCTCAGATGGTCGCTGATCCTGATCTTCATGATCCTCAAGGCAGGGCTGATCGTCGCCATCTTCATGCACATGGCCTGGGAACGGCTGGCGCTGACATATGCAATCATCCTGCCGCCGGTGCTGGTGCTGGTATTCGTGACGCTGATGGTCTTCGAAGCGGACTACACCCTTCTCACCCGAATGGCGTTTTTCGGGGCCGGGCCCTGACATGCAATCCGGATCCAGGCCGTCCTGTTCTGGAGCCTTCGCCTTGAAACAATCTACGGCTGGACCATTTCTGTTGGTATCGGAAACGACAGGCGATGCCGGCGTTTCCACATGCGTCGCGAACACCAGCAAGGGGCGCCCAAGATGACCATCGCAAACAGACTGAAGGACTTCATCGATAAGAAAGGCATTTCCTACGACACCGTCGAGCATCACCGCACGGCGACAAGCAGACAATCCGCCATTGCGGCACATGTGCCTGGCAGCATAATGGCCAAATCGGTGGTCGTTCACCACGACCGTGGCTACGCGCTGGCCGTGGTTCCAAGCACGCACAGGATAGAACTCGCGACATTGCAGGATGTTATGGACAAGCCTCTTGGACTTGCCTCCGAAGACGAGGTGGTCTCGTTGTTCGGCGATTGCGATGTCGGCGCTGTGCCGCCGATCGGCGCTGCCTATGATGTGCCGGTGGTCCTCGATGAAAGCCTCGGCGACGCTCCCGAAATCTATTTCGAGGGCGGTGACCATAGGACGCTGGTGCATGTGAGCGGCAAAGATTTCCGCGACCTGACAAAAGACGCGCGCCAGGCCCGTTTCAGCCACCCGGCCTATTGAAAGCTCTGCCCCACCCTCCCCGCACCGGCGCTCGGTGCGGAGGACAGGTTTTTCAGCTCACGGTCTGGTAGCCGGCGGCGATTCGACAACTTTCCGATAGACATGCCAGGTGGCATGACCAAGGATCGGCAGCACGACCGCCAACCCGGCGAACACTGGCAGCGAGCCGATGATCAAGGCGACGGCGACAATAAGGCCCCACACTGCCATCACGATCGGGTTGGCCAGGACAACGCGCACCGAGGTGTGGATGGCTTCGTAGGCGCCGACATCGCGGTCGAGCAACAACGGGAATGCGACGACCGTGGTGCACAACACAACCGCGGCGAACACAAAGCCGATGGCGTGACCCAGGATGATGAGTGTCCAGCCGCGTCCCGTGGCGAATATATCACTGATGAAGCTGGACAGCGATTGCGGCGGCGCCGGGCCGAACACGGTCTGGTAAAATATCTGGGCCGTCAAAAGCCAGGCGATGAATATCGCAAGCAGCATGATGCCGACCGCCGCAATAGCCGGCAGCGCCGGAGAACTTCTGACCTCAAAGGCGTGCCTCCACGAGGCATCGAGCCCGGCTTCCCGCCGCCGGCTGATCTCATAGAGGCCGATCGCCGCGAACGGACCAATTAGCGCAAAGCCGGACACAAGCGGAAACAACAATGGCAGCGTGTTGTTGCCTGATGTCCAGACGGCAAGCACGACCCCCGCAAGCGGGTAGATCAGGCAGAGAAAAACGATGTGCGACGGCTTGACCATGAAATCATCGACGCCACGCCTGAGCGCATCAAAAAGATCGGAGACACCGATTTTTCGAATTCTGGTGTGTTCCAGCGTCTCGTTGGCGCCTGCTATCACGTGAAAACTTGCCATGACCATTCCTCCAGACCGGGTCCGGTAAGGTCGCGTTTTACGGTGCTGCCGTTCTGCGTGATTGGCCACGCAAACCGCGACCTGCACCATGATCAATATACTCTCATGCGGGGGACTTGTCGCGCTTTGTACGAAGGCCCCCGGGGGTAAGAGGTCCCGGGTAGCCCGACTAGCTCTGGACACCTTTCTTCGATATGCTCTTCTAGACGAAGGTGAAGGTCATGGATGGAAGGACAGTTCTCATACTCGGCCTTGGCATCGTTATTCTGCTGTTGCTGGGATTTTGTGCTCTGCCAACGTGATGTTTTTAGCCGGGCTCAATAGCCGGCTGACGCGACCACTCGCATTACAATGGTGTCGGCAAGCAGCGCCGCGAAGATCGCGAAAAGATAGACAATCGAATACGCAAACAACGCCTTTGCCGGCTTCATCTCCTTGTCGGCGACGAGGACCTTCCAGGCGTGCCAAATGAACCCTGCGCCCAACGCTGCTGAAGCAGTGCCGTAGTATCCGCTGGCGAAGCCGAAGGCCCAAGGAAGCACCCCGATTGGCGCCAAGACCAGCGAATAGGCGAAGATTTGTTTTCTGGTCGAGTGCTGGCCAGCCACATTCGGCATCATCGGGATGCCCGCCGCGGCATAGTCGCCGACCTTGAAAAGGGCCAGCGCCCAGAAATGAGGCGGCGTCCAGAGGAAAATGATCAGAAACAGAATGACACTTTCGATGCCGATTGCGCCGGTTGCAGCCGCCCACCCGATCACCGGAGGAAGGGCGCCTGCCGCGCCGCCTATGACGATATTCTGTGGCGTCGAGCGTTTCAGCCACATCGTGTAGATAACGACATAGAAAAAGATGGTGAACGCCAACAGCGATGCGGCAAGCCATCCAACCAGCACGCCGAGCGTCATGACCGACAGTGCGGAAAGCACCAAGCCGAAGCCGAGAGCTTCGCCAGGCGTGACGCGGCCTGACGGAATTGGTCGCTTGGACGTGCGAGACATCAAGGCGTCTATGTCTGCGTCGTACCACATATTGAGCGCGCCGGCCGCCCCTGCTCCAACCGCAATTGCGCCGATGGCGATTACGGCGATAACTGGATTCATCACGCCGGGCGCCATCATCAAGCCGACGAAGGCGGTAAAAACGGCGAGCGCCATGACCCGTGGCTTCAACAGCGCAAAGAAATCCCCGGCCGTCGCCTCCGAGAGGCGGATGCCGGTATCCTTGAGACGGCTTTCTTCAGTCGACATTCAGACGACCACCGATGGGAACGGCAGCCTAGCCGGCCAATGTCTTTTTTGCAACGAGCCGCCCTCCCCGCCGACACTGCCGGTGGATTGCGGTCGAGGCCATGCCTCGACCTGTTTGCGATACCAAGATCCGGCGGAAGTTCCGCGCTATTTGGAGAATTGCTTCAGGTAGGCAATGACATTGGCGATGTCCTCGTCCTTCTTGAGGCCGGGAAACGCCATCTTCGTTCCTTTGACCATCGCCTTGGGATCGCGAAGGTAGCTCGTCAGTGTGGCTTCGTCCCATTTAACGCCGGATTTTCCGGCCTCGGTCATGGCCTTGGAATAGCTGAACCCTGGATGCGTGCCGGCCGTTCGGCCGATGACGCCGTTCAAGGACGGACCGATCTTGTTCTGGTCCTTGTCCGCGACGTGGCAGACCTTGCATTTGGCAAAGACCTTCTCACCCGCCGCGGCATCCTGGGCCCACGAGGGGCCGGCAATGACGGTCGCAACGGACATGACGATAAAAAACACAATGGCACGCATGGCATTTCCTCCCTGATCGCCAATTTGCCCTGGCTGACCTGCACAGGCCGACATCTAGTCCGCTGGCATGCGCTCTTGAATGGCAGAACGGATATCCACTGCCTGGAGTTGCGGCACCTACATACCACGGAACCCGGCCGGCAGGTAGAGTTCGACCATGTAAAGGTTTGATGCGGACAATCCGCTCAAGGCAATTTGGTGTTGCAGGTGGCGGCGATCCGGCCGATCGCCTCTTCAAGGCCGGTAAGGTCGAAGTCGGCTTCGCCGCGCCCCGACAGCAGCCCGAACCGCCAGGACAGCAGCAGCCGGTTCGCGGAAACCAGTCGCCTGATGCCGTCGGCGCCATCGCGGACCAGCATCCTGCCGCGCGGGCCGACCGACCAGCTTTCGTTGAGCTTGCCGGATTGGTCGACAGTCACGGACATGGCGATGGTTCGGCTGGCGGAAACGGTATCGCTCAGCTGCAGCCATTCGCTCCAACGCGGTTCGCCGGCGGTCCGGCAGGCAATCGTCAATACCGGGCTGTAGCTCAATGCGCCGCCACCGGTGATGAGCTTGTTGGTAGCGTAAAGCGAGGCGGTGACAAGGCCATCGCTGCTCTTGTCGAACCGCCAGTTGTCGAGAACCGTATCAGCCTGGGCGATGCCGCAGACCGACGCAAGCAGGAACGCCGCCGCGGCCACGCTTCCGATACCGAAGAACTGTCTCAACGATGCCTCCAACAACCGCTGCGATCCGCAACCCAGCGCAGATAATCATCAAAGCTTCGTATCGCCACCTCGACCGCCAGATGCGTGAAATCCGTTGCGCCTGCGCCACAACGAAAAAGGCCGCCTCGAGAAGGCGGCCTTTTGGAATTCAGCAGGGACGTTATTCAGCGTCCTTGGCGGCCTTTTTCTTCGGCGCAGCCTTCTTCTTGGGCTCTTCAGCGTCGTCGTCGGCCTTCTTGGTGTCGGCTTTTTTCGCAGCCGCCTTCTTCGCCGGCTTGGCCTTGGTCGTCTCCGTATCCTCGTCGTCGGCCAGCAGCTCTTCCTTGCTGACCTTGACGTCGGTGACCGAGATCTGGCCAAGCAGATGGTCGACCACCTTCTCTTCGAACATCGGCGCGCGCAACGTATTCAGCGCTTCGGGATTGTTGCGATAGAATTCGAAGGCTTCCTGCTGCTGGTTGGCCGGATAGCGACGCACCTGCTCGAACAGGCCGCGCTGCAATTCCTCGTCCGTCACCGTGACGCCCGCCTTCTCGCCGATTTCAGCGAGAACCAGGCCGAGACGCACGCGGCGTTCGGCAAGGCGCATATATTCGGCACGGGCTTCTTCTTCCGTCGTCTCTTCGTCGGCAAAGGTGCGCCCGGCGGCTTCGAGATCGCGGTTGACCTGGTTCCAGATGTTGTTGAACTCGGCCTCGACGAGCTTGGACGGCGCCTCGAACGAGTAGGCAGCGTCGAGCTGGTCGAGCAACTGGCGCTTGACCTTCTGGCGCGTCATCGAACCGAACTGATTTTCGATCTGACCGCGCACCACCTCGCGCAGGCGCTCCAGCGACTCCAGGCCGAGGTTTTTGGCCATCTCGTCGTTGATCTCAAGTTCGCCGGGCTTCGACACGTCCTTGACGGTCACGTCGAAAGTGGCTTCCTTGCCGGCCAGATGCGCCGCCTGGTAGTTTTCCGGGAAGGTTACCGTGACCTGCTTCTCGTCGCCGGCCTTGCTGCCGACCAGCTGGTCCTCGAAGCCAGGGATGAATTCCTTCGAGCCGAGCACCAGCGGCTGATCGGTGCCGGCGCCGCCGCCGAAGGCTTCGCCGTCGATCTTGCCGACATAATCGAGGGTCACGCGGTCGCCCTCGGCGGCCTTGCCGGTCTTCGGCTCGTAAGTGCGCGCCGACTCGGCGACACGCTTGACCTGCTCGTCGATCTCCTCATCAGGCACTTCGAACACCTGACGCGTCACCTTGATGTCGGAGAAATCCTTGATCTCGATCGGCGGAATGACCTCGTAGTTCAGGCGGAACTCGAAATCTGCGCCGCCGGCCAGGATCTTCTCGGCTTCCTTCTCGTCCTCGGTCATGATCACTTCGGGCTGCATGGCAGCCTTTTCGCCGCGCCCGGTGATGATCGAACGGGTCGAGTCGTTGAGGATCTCGTTGACCACTTCGGCCATGAACGATTTGCCGTAGACTTTGCGCAGATGCTGCACCGGCACCTTGCCGGGGCGAAAGCCGTTGATGCGGACCTTGTTCCTGGCATCGGAGAGCCGCGCCATCAGCTTGGCTTCCATGTCACCGGCCGGCACGGTGATCTTGATCTCGCGCTTGAGACCTGAGTTGAGCGTTTCGGTGACCTGCATCATAAAACCTTTGTTTCCACCAATGAGGCCGCCAAACGGCCCCTGCCGTTCACAGCCTGCCGGTATGATCTTGCCGGGAATGGCTTTTGGTGCGGGACTTGGCGATTTGTCCGCCCAACGCGGCACAAATCCTCCAGAAATACGCTCCAAAATGTGAATAAGTCTTTGTTTTTCCTACTTCTTATCACATTCTGCAGAAGCGGATCGTCGCGTCCCGTCACATTCGACACGCCTTTTGTCACAGGCGACGCTGATTTTCAACCATCTTTGCATTCCGGCCAATGATGCCGGTGTGGGCTCTGACATTGACAGAATGATGGCTACATGGGATTGGCCGGGCAATGCGGATGTGGCGGAATTGGTAGACGCCCTGGATTTAGGTTCCAGTGCCGAAAGGCGTGGGGGTTCGAGTCCCTTCATCCGCACCACCCTTCGCTCTTCGAGCTTCGGGTGGCAGGCCGCTCGAAGCTCGTTAGACGAAGGAGTGCCCTCCGAAGCCTTGGCGGAGGAGGACAGGCGCCACTATGGCGCACCATTTCGATCCCCCGAGCGCCGACACCTAGATTCTTCCGCGCTTCAATAGAGCGGCTCCTCGAACAGCGTCTTGTCGCCGTCCACCAGCGCCTTGATCTGCGCCGTGCCGTTGGCCGCGATCGCGACGCGGATGCCGAACGGCCGCACCCGCATGTCATTCTGGATCGCCATGCCCTCGCCCTCCGGCAAATAGAAGCGCTCGATGCCGTAATCCGGCGCGATCGTCGTGGCTGCGCTGAGATCCGAGCCCTCGGAGACGTGTCCGACGATATCGGCTTCACCGGATGCTGCCGGCACCGGCGCTTGCCCGAACCAAGCCGCGGTCGGACCCCAATAGCCGTCGGCGCCCGGCTTCAGCCTGACCACGATCGGCGTGTCGTCACTCGCCAGCTTGCCGGCTGGAATGTTGCCGATCAGCTTCACCGGTATGCGCGAAATCTCGTAGCCAAGCGAAATATAGTCACCGCGCAGGAGATCGCGCGGATCGATCGGCTCAACCCTGAGCAGGACCTGCTTGCCGTCGCGCAGGATCGCCGCGCGTCCGGCGATGATCCAGCTCAGGAAGCCGATCTGGACAAGCGCCAGGACCAGCGCCGAGATGATCAGTCTTTTGCCGGTCATCATGCTGCCGCTCCTGTCATGTCCGGGGCGTTCATGCGCTTTTCTATGCGGATGATAATGAAAGCAAGAACGGCGAGAAGCACCGCCGCCGCAAGAAAGAAGCCTGCCGTGTCGAGCATTGATTGCAGCATCACCACATAGATGATGGCGAGTTCGAAGGCGAAGCCCGCATAGGCAACCCAGCGCAGTCCCCGGCTCTCCCGGCCGCCCAGCACGATCGCCGCGACGATACCGGCCAGCGCAACAGCCGAGGCAATGGCGAAGCCGCTGCTGTAGCTGCTTTCATCCGCCAGTTCGAACTGGATCATCGCCAGGCCGGTGAGAAAGCCGATCAGCGCGTGCAGGGGCAGCCTGCCACCCAGTTGCAAGATCCTGTCGACCGGCCCGGCAGCAAAGATCGCAGCGATAAAAAGCAGCACCGACGCGACAACGAGCGGAATGGCGACTTGCAGCGTGTCGTACCGCGTCACCAGGAGCACGAGATAGAACAGCACCGACAGGATGATCAGGTGGCGCGCCGCCTGGCTGCGCGTCCAGAACGAAACGGCAAACAGCACCAGCGCCATGACGACGAAGAGATGCGGGAATTCCGCGCGATACTCGAAGCCTTTCAGGAACAGCCAGGCATCGGCGATGCCGACGGCAGCGACGGTCAGCGGGTTCGAGCGCAGCGCCACCGCCGCCAGCGCCGTGCCGGCGCCCCAGGTGACCACGGCGGAGGCCTCGTCGCCAGACAAATGGTACATCTGGCCGATCAGCGCGATCGATCCGCCGAACGCTGCTGCCGCGACGATCCACAGCGCTTCGCCGATCGCCGCATGGTCACGCATTTTCAGCACCGCGCCGCCGACATAGCCGGCAAGGATAACGGCAAAGAGTGCTGCGACCCGTACCAGCCGCGGGATGACTTCCCAGTTGGCGGCGATGAAGATCAGGATGGCCGCGCCGAACAACAGTGCCGCCATCATCGCCAGGATCGAGCCGAAGCTCAGCGATTTGCGTTCGTTGGCCTCGACGTCGCGCGTCAGCACGTCGGCTGTCGGCGCGTCGATCAGGCCGGCCTGCTGCCATCGTGCGATATCCAACCTGACCCGTGACGAATAGCTCGCCATGCCCCTCCCCCTTTGTTTAGCCCTTTTAGCTCGTCCGCCCAAGCGTTGGACATAACGGCATTTTCCGATCTGGGCAGAAAACTGGACGCGCGTTAATGCTGCAATGCACAATTTGCATTGCTGCCATGCACCAATAGCGCTTTTAAATCGATATGACCCCTCTTATCTTCACGGTGCACACAAAGACGGAATGATCCGAAAGAAAGACGAAACGAGAATACCATGAACCTGATCCGCAACTATCGCAACTGGCGCCGCTACCGGGACACCGTTTCTGAGCTGAGCCGCCTGAGCACCCGTGAACTGACCGACCTCGGCATCAGCCGCGGCGACATCCACTACGTCGCCCGCAAGGCGGTCTAATCCTTTCGGACCGCAAATGGTCCGAACCAGTTTTGAAAGAGAACGACAATGAACCTGATCCGCAACTATCGTAACTGGCGCGTCTACCGCGAGACGGTTACCGAGCTGGGTCGCCTGTCAAACCGCCAGCTCAATGATCTCGGCATCGTCCGCGACGAGATCAAGATGGTCGCTCGCAGGGCGATCTAACCAGCAGAATTTCGCCAGGGTCGACCTCCTCCCCGACCCTGACGGATACGGTCAGCCTTCACCTCCTCCCGAGGGTTGACCACAAAAACGGCGCCCGCCGGACCTCCTCCCCCGGCGGGCGTTGTTTCTAAGAAGGGTTTCGCGCCCTTTCAAATGGCGAAAGGAATTTCGTCAAAGCCGACCTCCTCCCCGGCGATGACGAATACGGTCGATCTTCACCTCCTCCCGAGGATCGGCCAACAAAACGACACCCGCCGGACCTCCTCCCCCGGCGGGTGTTGTTGTTTTCAGGCTCGAAACGCCCTGGGAGCCGTTTTTGGTGGGACGTCCCCGTCGTCAGTCCAGCGCGCCGCTCTTCAGCACGCCTCGCTTCTTCCACTGGCTCAGCGGAAAAATATCCGGCGCGCCGCCCATCGGCGCATACCAGGAATCCACCACCCATTCTGTACCGCCGCGGTCGCTGATCACCGCCGTCCAATGCGGATAGCGCCCGTCGACAAACAGGCCTCGCGAGGCCTTGTCCTCGACCTTATGAAACCTGAGCAGTTTTCGCTCGGCAAGATAGACCAGCAACGCATGCGTATTGGTCGATTCGTCGACACAATCCATCTGGCCCCTGACGCGCGATGCACCGAATTTCGACTGCGGCTGGTCGCGGACGCCGATGGCCTGGAAAATGCGCTGTTCGAAATAGCGGACGGCCTTCGAAATAGCGGAGCGCTCGGCCTGGGGCGAACCCGCGCCCGCACGCAGGATAGAGCGGAAACGCGCACCGTCACTGGGGCCAAGCGCCAGCGTCGTGCGATAGTTGCAACCGTAACCATGGCATATGGGGATCCGCTTGGAAGCCGTCGCGGCCGGTTCGCCGGCCGCTGCTGATCCGCCCACGGCGATCACGACTGTCAGAAATGTCGCTCTGGCAAAGACCCCGAGACTCCCACCCATTCGCAATAGTAGACGATTGCAGCGCGTGGCGGCAACAGCGCGGCTGATTCGTGTAATTGCAATCGCCGCGCCAAGGGATTATTTCGGCGCTCATGAACACAAATCCCATTCACGTCATCGGTGGCGGTCTCGCCGGTTCCGAAGCTGCTTGGCAGGCGGCCGAAGCCGGCATTCCGGTTATCCTGCATGAAATGCGTCCCGTCCGCGGCACCGATGCGCACAAGACCGACGGGCTGGCCGAGCTCGTCTGTTCCAATTCCTTCCGCTCCGACGATGCGCAAGCCAATGCCGTCGGCCTGCTGCATGCCGAAATGCGGCTCGCCGGTTCGCTGATCATGAGCGCCGGCGACGCGCACCAGGTGCCGGCCGGCGGTGCGCTGGCCGTCGACCGCGACGGATTTTCCGAAGCGGTCACCAGAAAGCTCGAAGCGCACCCACTCATCACCATCCGGCGCGAGGAAGTGCCTGGCCTGCCGCCGGCGGACTGGGACCAGGCGATCGTCGCCACCGGCCCGCTGACCGCCCCTTCGCTCGCCCAGTCGATCGCGGAAGCAACCGGCGCCGACGCGCTCGCCTTCTTCGACGCCATCGCGCCGATCGTCCATTTCGACACGATCGACATGGATATCTGCTGGTTCCAGTCGCGCTACGACAAGGTCGGCCCCGGCGGCACCGGCAAGGATTACATCAACTGCCCGATGGACAAGGAGCAGTACCTTGCCTTCGTGCAGGCGCTGGTCGACGGCCAGAAAACCGAATTCAAGCAATGGGAAGGCACGCCCTATTTCGACGGCTGCCTGCCGATCGAGGTGATGGCCGAGCGTGGCATCGAGACATTGCGTTACGGGCCGATGAAGCCGATGGGGCTGACCAATGCACACAATCCGTCTGTAAAGGCCTATGCCGTCGTCCAGCTTCGCCAGGACAACGCACTGGGCACGCTCTACAACATGGTCGGCTTCCAGACCAAGCTGAAGCACGCCGAGCAGGTGCGCATTTTCCGCACCATTCCCGGGCTGGAAAACGCCGAGTTCGCCCGCCTCGGCGGCCTGCACCGCAACACCTACATCAATTCGCCGACGCTGCTCGACGCTTCGCTGCAGTTGAAGTCGCGGCCCGGCTTGCGTTTTGCCGGCCAGATCACCGGCTGTGAGGGCTATGTCGAGAGTGCCGCCATCGGCCTGCTCGCCGGGCGTTTCGCCGCCGCCGAAAGGCTTGGCCATGCGCCGTCGCTGCCGCCGTTGACCACCGCTTTCGGCGCGCTGCTCAACCACATCACCGGCGGCCATATTGTCTCCGACGACGAGCCGGGAAAGCGCTCTTTCCAGCCGATGAACGTCAATTTCGGCCTGTTCCCGCCCGTGGACGCGCCAAAGATCGAAGGCAAGCGGCTGCGCGGCAAGGACAAGACGGTCGCCAAGCGGCACGCGGTGACATCGCGCGCGCTGGCCGATTGCCGCGAATGGCTCGGGCTGCCGGCGCAGGCGGAAGCTGCGGAATGACGGTCGGGTTGGCTACGCGGCAGCCTTTATGCGACCGGCCAGCCCCGCGTTGCGCGCCGGAACAAGAGCCAATGCCGGTGCAAGGCCGAAAGCCGCACCGCGCCATCAAGCGGTGAATGGCGGGAGCCGTCCATCTTGCCGAGATAGGCGCCCGTCAGCGCCAGCGGCAGAAACGCCGGACGCAGTGAAACCGGCAGGGCGGACGCCCCCTGCTCGAAAGCGGAAAGATGCTCGCGTGCCAGCGCGATCATCGCGGCAACGGCGCGTTCCGCGCCCGGCCCGCCGTCACCTGTAACGAACTCTTGCGGCGACGATCCCGCCGCAGCCAGAATGTCGGCCGGGACGAAGCACTGTCCCCGCTTGCGATGCAGCGGCAGCAGAAGCAGGAGACCGGTCATCGCCTGCGCACAACCTGCCCTGCCGGCAAGTTCGGCAAAGCGCGGTGCTTCGACCGGATCGAGCACCATCGCCGCGAGTTGGATGAGCGCGGCGGCAGTCTCGCCGCAATAGCCTTCGAGATCGGTGCGCGACGGCATCGGGTCGTCATAGAGATCGAAGACGCGCGCTTCGAGCATATTGTCGAAAGCGGCCTTGGGCAGGCGGTGAGCGGAAATAGTCGCCCTCAGCGCGTCCGCCACGGGATGGCCGACCTTAGCGCGATCCTCTTCGGCGGCGATGACGTCTCGCCACCATTGCAGCCGGACTTCACCCGGCAGCGCTTCGTGGATGCGGTCACGTATGCCGGCGATTTCGGCGTTGAAGGCGTAGAGAGAAAACAGCGCGTTGCGCTTGTCCTCGGGCGCATAGAGCGCGCTGAGATAGCGGTCATGATCGGCGGCGCGCACCGTCTCCATGACGACTTTGGTGTTTTCGGCCACGTCAGTCGACGGCGATGAGTGCTGCGGCCACGGCGCGGTCTTCAGCCAGCAGCACGTTATAGGTCCGCACCGCCGCCCCGGTCGACATCGGATCGGCGGAAATGCCGGCATCCTTCAGCGCGGCACGCAGCGCGGCAGGCAATGGCCTCAGATCCTTGCCGCTGCCGACCAGCAGGATCTCGACCTTGTCGGCCTCGTTGAACAGCTTGGCGAAATCCGCTGCCGTCAGCGCCAGCGGATCGGCCGGCTCCCAGCCATAGATGCCAGAAGGCAGGCACAGCAGCGAGCCGCGATGCGACATGTCGGCAAAGCGGAAGCCGCCATTGCCATAAGCCTCGATCGGCGCGCGGCCGGGGAAATGCGCCTCGCGGATGACGATGCCCTTGGCCACTTTGCGGCAAGCCGTCAGGTGGCTATGGCTTTGCCGCCGCCCACCGGCTTTTCCTCATCGGATGCTGTGGCCTGCGGCCGCAGCTTGAACAAGATAAGCAGTGGCGCGGCGATAAAGATCGACGAATAGGTGCCGAACACGACGCCGAACAGCATGGCCATGGTGAACGAGCGGATCACCTCGCCGCCGAACAGCACCAGCGCCAGCAGCGCCAGGATCGTCGTCACCGAGGTCAGCGTCGTCCTCGACAGCGTCTCGTTGATGGCGTTGTTCAGCAATTGCGGCAGCGGCATTCGCTTGTATTTTCGCAGATCCTCGCGAACACGGTCATAGACGACGATCGTATCGTTGAGCGAATAACCGATGATGGTGAGAATCGCCGCCAGCGACGACTGGTTGAATTCCAGGCCGGTAATGACGAAGAAGCCGATCGTCATGACCACGTCATGCACGGTCGCAACGATGGCGCCGACCGCGAACTGCCATTCGAAGCGGAACCAGACATAGATCAGGATGCCGAGCAGCGCGACAAGCATGGCGATGGTGCCTTGCTTGGCAAGCTCGCCCGAGACCGTCGGCCCCACCACTTCGACGCGGCGGAAATCGTACTGGTCTTGCAGTTCGCCGCGCACCTTGTCGATGACGGTCTGCTCGGCATTCTCGCCGCCCTCCTGCGTACCGACGCGGATCAGCACGTCGTTCGGCTCGCCGAACTGCTGAACCTGCACCTCACCGATATTGAGTTCCGTCAGCCTGCCGCGGATGTCGGCCAGATCGGCATTGCCGGTCTTGGACTGCACCTCGATCAGCGAGCCGCCCTTGAAATCGATGCCGTAATTGATGTCGATGGTCATGAACCCGACGACCGACAGGACTGAAAGCACGCTGGACAGCGTGAACGTCCAGCGGCGGATGCCCATAAACGGAATTTTCGTTCCGGGCGGAACGAAAGTCACAGGCGCCCGCGGCAACTCCTTCGGACGGGCCCGGCGAAGCCAGATCGACACCAGCAGGCGGGTGAAGGTGAAGGCGGTGAAGACCGTGGTCAGGATGCCGATGGCATAGGTGACGGCAAAGCCCTTCACCGGCCCGGTGCCGAGATAGAACAGCACCACGGTCGCGATCAGCGAGGTGACGTTGGAATCGACGATTGTGGCCAGCGCCTTGCTGAAACCGGTATCGATCGCCTGGATGACCGAGCGGCCGGCACGTCGCTCCTCGCGGATGCGTTCATAGATCAGCACGTTGGAATCGACCGCCATGCCGATGGTCAGCACGATACCGGCGATACCGGGCAAGGTCAGCGTCGCTCCAAGCAGCGACAGCAGCCCGACGATCATCGCCACATGCACCGCCAGCGCGATGTTGGCGAGGAAGCCGAAGAAGCCGTAGGCGACGAACATGAACGCCACAACCAGGATCGAACCGATGATGCCGGCGACTTTGCCGGCATGAATGGAATCCTGTCCGAGGCCAGGGCCCACCGTGCGCTCCTCGATCACCGTCAGCGTCGCCGGCAAGGCGCCGGCGCGCAGCAGCACGGCGAGGTCGTTGGCGCTCTCAGCGGTGAAATTCCCCGATATCTGGCCGGTGCCGCCGGGGATCGGTTCGCGGATCTGCGGTGCCGAAATCACCTGATTGTCGAGGATGATGGCAAACAACTTGCCGACGTTCTGTGATGTCGCCTGGCCGAACCGCTGCGCCCCTTTCGAATCGAAGCGAAACGAAACAACCGGCTCGTTGTTCTGGGAGTTGAACGTCGCCTGGGCATCGACGAGGTTTTCACCCGAAACGATGACGCGGTTCTCGATCAGATACGGAACCGGCGGGTCGTCCTGCGAATACAGCACCGACGATCCCGGCGGCGGACGGCCGTTCAGCGCGTCCTGCACCGGCATCGATTGGTCGACCATCTGGA
The DNA here is from genome assembly GCF_040318275.1 of Mesorhizobium sp. M1217. Taxonomy (NCBI): domain Bacteria; kingdom Pseudomonadati; phylum Pseudomonadota; class Alphaproteobacteria; order Hyphomicrobiales; family Phyllobacteriaceae; genus Mesorhizobium; species Mesorhizobium sp. M1217. The sequence continues at coordinate 84,213 of NZ_JAMYMA010000008.1, forward strand.
AGGTCAGCTTGGCGGTCTGGCCAAGAATTTCCTTCAGCCGTTGCGGGTCTTGGAGACCCGGCACCTGCACCAGGATGCGGTCGTCACCTTGCCGCTGCACGATCGGCTCGGTCGTGCCGAGTTCATTGACGCGGCGGCCGACGACCTCGATCGACTGCGTCAGCGCTGCCGAAGTACGATATTTGATGCCCGCATCGGTGACGGTGAACTTGAGCAGGCCGGGCTCGGAATCATCCAGCGTCATCTCCTGGATCGAGCCGCCGCTGAACAAGCCGGCCGCCACCGGATCGGTCAACGTCTTCAACGCCTTCTTGGCAGCCTCGATCTGTGCGGGATCGGTGATGCGGACCTGCACCGTGCGGCCCGTTCCGGCAAGGCCGGTATAGCCGATCTTGGCATCGCGCAGCAGCGTCCTGATTTCGTCGCGCGTCGTCTCCAGCCGATCTTTGATCAGATCGTTCGGATCCATCCTGAGCAGGATATGCGAGCCGCCCTGCAGGTCGAGGCCAAGCGTCATCTGCCGCTTCGGCACCCAGTCGGGCAGCTTGGCCAGCGTGCTGGCGGAAAAAAGGTTGGGCGCAGCGAGGACCACTGTGGCGGCCACGGCCAGCCAGATCAGGATCATCTTGAAGCGCGAAAAATAAAGCATATGGCGTCGTCCGTCAGGGCGTACTGGCGGATCGTTCCGCCGACAATTCGGTTATTTCTTGGCGTTCTGGTTCGCCACCGGCTCGCCCTTGACGCGCACGTCGGCAAGCGTCGAGCGCAGCGCCGTCACCTTGGTGCCGCCGCCAAGGTCGATCTCGAGCTCGTTGTCGTCGATCACCTTGGTAACCTTGCCGACCAAGCCGCCGCCGGTGACAACGGTGTCGCCGCGGCGAACCGCCGCCAGCATCTCGCCGCGCTTCTTCAGCTGCGTGCGCTGCGGCCGGATGATCAGAAAATACATGATCACGAAAATCAGAGCAAACGGCACGATCTGGATAAACATTGCGGACGAGTCCCCGCCGATGCCTTGGGCGTATGCCGGTGTCACGAACATCGAGGTACTCCTGAACTTTGAAAAACAGCCGCAAGGCGGCCCCGCCAAATTTGGCCGGAATATAGTCGGTAACGTTGCCAATGCAACTGCGCTGCCGGGCAAATCGGCTGCTTTTCCGGCCTGGTGAGCCGTGTTAGAGGGTGATCACGAAAAGCGATGCTCGGTTTTCGCAAAAGATCATGCCCGAACAAATGCTTGGGACGAGTTTCGAAACCGCTGAAATCAGGTAGGTTGCCCTACCGCACCGTCCTGAACGCGAAACAAAACGCGAAACAAAAAGACAAGAGATGACCGACAGCCCTATCGATATCCTGCACCAGAAGCTCGACCGCCTGATCGAGGCGGTCGCCCGCCTCGCCCCGCCGCCGGTGCCTCAAACCGACCTCCGCGAGGCCGATTGCTTCGTCTGGCAGGCCGATCCCGGCTATCTGGAACCGGTGCGCAAGGTCAACCGCGTCGATATCGGCCTGATCCGCGGCGTCGACCGCGTCCGCGACATATTGGTCGACAACACCGAGCGCTTCGCCTCCGGCTACGCTGCCAACAACGTGCTGTTATGGGGCGCGCGCGGCATGGGCAAATCGTCGCTGGTCAAGGCGGTACACGCCTCGGTCAACGCTTCGGCGAAGCCCGACGTGCCGCTCAAGCTTATCGAGATCCACCGCGAAGACATCGACACGCTGCCGAAGCTGATGGGCCTGCTGAAGGCAGCGCCGTTTCGCTTCATCTTGTTTTGCGACGACCTGTCATTCGACCATGACGACACATCCTACAAATCGCTGAAGGCAGCACTTGAAGGCGGGGTCGAAGGCCGCCCGGCCAACGTCATCTTCTATGCCACCTCGAACCGGCGGCATCTGTTGCCGCGCGACATGATCGACAATGAGCGCTCGACCGCGATCAACCCGTCGGAAGCGGTCGAGGAGAAGATTTCGCTGTCGGACCGCTTCGGCCTGTGGCTTGGCTTCCACAAATGTTCGCAGGACGAATATCTCGACATGATCGATGGCTATGTCCGCCATCATGATCTGGCCATCGATCCCGAGACGCTGCGCGCCGAGGCGCTGGAATGGGCGACGACCCGCGGCAGCCGTTCGGGCCGCGTCGCCTGGCAGTTCACCCAGGATCTGGCAGGCCGGCTCGGAAAATCGCTCAAGGACTAGCCGCTCAAGGACTGGCAACAGAAGAAGCCCGCACCTTGCGGAGCGGACTTCCTCGGCGGGCTGAAGGTCAGGCGGCCCGCAAAATCGGATTTTTCTCTATTCGAGATAACCCGACGGATCGACCGGCGCCGAGTTCTTGCGCACTTCGAAATGCAGTTTCGGCGAGTCGGTGGTGCCGCTCATGCCGGATAGTGCGATTTCCTGGCCGCGCTTGACCTTCTGGCCGCGCTGCACCTCGATCGAGCTGGCGTGGCCGTAGACGGTGACCAGACCGTTTTCGTGCCGCACCAGCACCGTGTTGCCGAATTCTTTGAGGCCGTCGCCGGCATAGATGACGACGCCGTTTTCGGCTGCCTTGACCGGCGTCCCCTCAGGGACGGCGATGTCGACGCCGTCCTTGCCGCCGCCGAAGCTGGAAATCACGCGGCCGCGCACCGGCCAGCGCATCTTGCCGATGCCGGTTGCATCCGGCGCCACCGCATCGTCGTCCTCGGCCTGCTGGATGACTTTCGCGTCCTTCTTCGGCGGCGTGTAGGAGGCGAGCGTCTGCGTCGGCGTGCCCTTGGCCGGCGGCTGGGTGGTGGCCGTCGTCACCGGATCGACCTTTGCCGGCTTCGCACTGGCGACGACAGCGGTTCCGCCTGCCGGCACTTTCAGGGTCTGGCCAATCTTGAGCAGTCCATCCTGCATGCCGTTCGCCTGCTTCAGCGCAACGACGCCGACGCCGGTCTTCCTGGCGATGGCGGACAGCGTATCGCCTTGCTGAACCGTGTAGGTGCCGCCGGCTCCGGCCGGCTTGGCCGTCGCCGAAGCAGTTTTTGGCGCGGCCTTTCCATCCTTCGGCTGGCTTGCGGCAGCCGAGGCATCCACCTGCGCGGCGGACTTGCCTTCCCTGACCTTCGGCTGCTGCGGCAGCACGGCCACCGTCTCCGGCGCATCGGCCGGCTGGTCGTGCCTGGTGCCGTTCGCGGGCTTGGCATCGGCGACTTTCGGCGCGGCGCCGTTGCTCGAATACGCATAGGCCGGGATGACGAGCTTCTGGCCGGTCTTCAGCCCTTTGGTCGCGCTCAGCCCGTTGACTTTCATGATGGCGTCGGCCGGCACGCCGTAGCGCCGCGACAGGCCGGAAATGGTCTCACCGTCCTTGACGACGATCTCGGTTGCATGCGGTGCGCCGGCGGCCGTCGCCACGCGCGGCGCGTCGGGCTCGGCGTTCTTGAACGGCCTTGCCGCAGGAGCGACGGTGCCGGTTGCCGTCCTGTCGACACGAGGAGCGGCAGGCGCCAGGGCCGGCGCGGCAGCGGTACGCACCGGGCGAGCGGCGGGTGCCAGGGCGGGAGCCGGCGGCGGCAATTGCTGCGCCGTAACGGGTTCGAGGCTTGAGCGGCTGACCGACTGGGTGTGGCTGCCGTCGATCGGGGCGGCCGCAACATCGCCCGGATAGGGCTGGGCAGCATCCTGCTTGTCGATGATGGCGCGCTGGTTGTTGGTCGAGGCGGTGAACACGTCGTCGACGCTGTTGAACCGCGCCACCTGGGAACTACACCCCGTCGCAGCCCCTGCGATCATGAGGACGGCGCAGCCACGCGCCAGATTGCGTCCGTTTGCCTTCAAAACACTGAATTGCATCGCACTAACCCGCACAGACCCGGTACAACTGAACCTGATTAAAGCGCGTTAATGTTACCGGTCGGTTAAACCTGTAGAATCAGACGCAAATTTTCTTAAAAATGTTTCGAGGATCGAGCGCCGGGTGTGTTGAGATTCAGGTCAGGCCGAGCCGAAAATGATGGATTCCGAGAACCGGAGCGGAGCGTACATTTGAGTACGTGAGCACCGGAAGCGGAGGAAGCCGCCATTTGTAGGCCGGCCTCACCTGAATATCGACACACCCTAGATGACCGCCGCGACACTGCGCAGGATCGGCTGCAGACGCACCAGGCCGATATCCTCGCGTTCGAAGCGGCTGCCGACCTTGGTCAGCTTGGCCAGCACCTGCTCGCCCTCGTCGGGTCCGATGGGCGCAATGACGATGCCGCCGCTCGACAATTGGTCGAGCAGGAAACGCGGCAGGCTGTCGAAGGCCGCCCAGGCGACGATGCGGTCGAACGGCGCTTCGTTGGCCAGCCCGTTGGAACCGTCCGCCTGGCGCACGATGACGTTGCCGATGGCGAGTGCCTCGAGACGCTGCCGGGCCTGTTCGGCCAGCGTCTTGTAACGGTCGATGGTGACGATCCGCGCGGCAAGCCGCGACATCACCGCCGCCGTGTAGCCGGACCCGGTGCCGATCTCGAGCACGCGGTTGCCCGGTTCGATGGCAAGTGCCGCGATCACCGCCGCCTGCAGGTCGGCGCCTTCGATGGCCTCGCCGCATTCGATTGGCAGCATACGGTCGGACCAGGCAATCGAGTGGAAATGCGGAGACAGGAAGCCGCGCCGCGGCGTCGCCTCGAAGGCGGCGATCAGCGCCTTCGGCACCGTGCCCCTGCCGCGCAGGCGAAGCAGGAAGGCAGCGAAACCTTCGCGTTCGTCGAACGTTGCAGCGTGATTCAAGTTCATGCGAGCGCCTTGGCCAGTTGATCGCGGATTTCATGCGCGGTGAGATCGAGCTGCAGCGGTGTCACCGACACCATCCGATTGCGCAAGGCATGGAGGTCGCTGCCTTGCTTGCCCTCGACTGGCTCGCGGCCGAAGCGCAGCCAGTAGTAAGGCAGGCCGCGCCCGTCGCGCCGCTCGTCGACCCACAGGCTGTGGACCAGCTTGCCCTGCGAAGTGACCACAGTTCCGGCGATTTCTTCCGGCGCGCAATTCGGAAAATTGACGTTGAGCAGCACGCCGTCTGGCAACGGCATGGCGACGAGCTTTTCGAGCAGCGCCGGCGCCAGCGCCTCGGTGGTCTCGTAGGGAACGACGCGGTCCTCGCCGACATAGGAATAGGCCTGGCTGATGGCGATCGATCGCACGCCGAGCAGCGCGCCTTCCATGGCGCCGGCGACCGTGCCCGAATAGGTGACGTCGTCGGCGATGTTGGCGCCGGAATTGACGCCGGACAGGATCAGGTCGGGCGCTTCGGGCAGGATCTTTTTCACGCCCATGATGACGCAGTCGGTCGGCGTGCCGCGCACAGCAAAGTGCTTTTCGCCGATTTTCCTGAGCCGCAGCGGCTCCGAGATCGACAGCGAATGCGCATAGCCGGACTGGTCCTGTTCCGGCGCCACCACCCAGACGTCGTCCGACAGCGTGCGGGCGATGCGTTCGAGTGATGCAAGGCCCTCGGCATGGATGCCGTCGTCGTTGGTCAGGAGGATGCGCATTATTTCGATTCGATCTTTTCCAGACCGCCCATGTAAGGCCGAAGCGCTTCAGGAATGGTTACGCTGCCGTCCTCGTTCTGGTAATTTTCGATGACGGCGATAAGAGCGCGGCCGACGGCGGTGCCCGAACCGTTCAGCGTGTGGACGAAGCGGTTGCCCTTGCCATCCTTGTCCTTGTAGCGGGCGTCCATGCGCCGCGCCTGGAAATCGCCGCATACCGAGCACGACGAGATTTCGCGATAGGCATTCTGGCCGGGCAGCCAGACCTCGATGTCGTAAGTCTTGCGCGCGCCAAAGCCCATGTCGCCGGTGCACAGCGTCATGGTGCGGAACGGCAGGCCGAGCCGCTTCAGCACCTCCTCGGCGCATTCGGTCATCCGCTCGTGCTCGGCAACCGACGAGTCCTGGTCGGTGATCGACACCAGTTCGACCTTGTAGAACTGGTGCTGGCGCAGCATGCCGCGCGTGTCACGCCCTGCCGAGCCCGCCTCCGAGCGGAAGCACGGCGTCAGCGCGGTATAGCGCAGCGGCAGTTTTTCATGCGGCGTGATCTCCTCGCGAACGAGATTGGTGAGCGGCACTTCGGCGGTTGGTATTAGGCCGAGCCTGCCGTCCCCATGCCGAACGAAGAATGAATCCTCCTCGAATTTCGGCAGTTGCCCGGTCCCGAAAAGCACCTCGTCGCGCACCATCAGCGGCGGCTGGATTTCCACATAGCCGTGCTCGGTGGTGTGCAGATCCAGCATGAACTGGCCGAGCGCGCGTTCCATCCGCGCCAGGCCGCTTTTGAGCACGGTGAAGCGCGAGCCGGAAAGCTTCGCGGCCCGCTCGAAATCCATCATGCCGAGCGCTTCGCCGATCTCGAAATGCTCCTTCACCCAGTTCGGCCGCGTCGGCAGCTTGCCGACGACGCGCTTGACGACGTTGTCGTGCTCGTCCTTGCCGACCGGTACGTCGTCAAACGGCACGTTTGGCAGCACCGCCAATGCATCGTTCAGCGCCTTGTCGAGCTCGCGCTCGCGCGCCTCGCCATTCTGGATGAACGCCTTGATCTCGCCGACCTCGGCCTTCAGCCGTTCGGCAAGGGTGGCATCGCCCGAGCGCATGGCATTGCCGATCTCCCTCGATGCGGCGTTGCGGCGTTCCTGCCTGGTCTGCAGCTCGGTCAGATGCTCGCGCCGCGCCTCGTCCCGCGCGATCAAATCATCGACCGTGGACTGCGCATCCTCAGCCGACCACGAGCGCTTCTGGAGCGCTTCGACAAGGACTGTCGGGTTGTCGCGAATCCATTTGATGTCAAGCATGGTCTGTTCGTCCTTGAGTAGGCCAGAGGGGGTAAACCGCATCGATGCAAGGCGTCAAGGCAGAGTTCCTTCACGCCCCCCTCTGTCCTGCCGGACATCTCCCCCACGAGTGGGGAGATTGGCCGTCATAGCGGCTTTCGCCAATCTCCGGCGCTGAAAAAGCAAGCCGTCGCCCAAGCTGCCGATCTCCCCCCAAGTGGGGGAGATGTCCGGCAGGACAGAGGGGGGCGCTGTCCCGCCGACCTCAGGCGGCAACACTGGAACTTCAAAAGGAAGAAACAAAAAAACCCGCCTGAGTGGGCGGGTTTTTGGAGCCAATTGGCACCATCCCCAAATCAGTAGCATAGCTGCCGGCACAAAGCAAGAACAAAGTTGCTATGGCCGGCAAAAAGATGCTGCCCGCCTCAACCGAACCTACGTCGAAGACGCGTCCGCCGGCTTTTCGGCCACCTCTTCGGTGGCGTCCTGCTTTTCGCGGGCGACACGGTCGCGCTCCTTGCTGCGCTCGATCAAGCGAGCCGACCAGATCGAGACCTCGTAGAGCAGGATCGTCGGAATTGCGAGGCCGATCTGGCTCATCGGGTCGGGCGGCGTCAGCACCGCCGCCACGACGAAGGCGATGACGATCGCCCATTTGCGCTTCTCGGCCAACCCTTGCGACGACAGCATGCCGACCCGCGTCATCAGGCTTGTCACCACCGGCAACTGGAACACCAGGCCGAAGGAGAAGATCAGCGTCATGATCAGGCTGAGATATTCGGACACTTTCGGCAGCAGCGAAATCTGCACCTGGTCGTTGGTGCCGGTCTGCTGCATGGCGAGGAAGAACCACATCACCATCGGCGTAAAGAAGAAATAGACCAGCGACGCGCCCATCAGAAACAGGATCGGCGAGGCGATCAGGAACGGCAGGAAGGCATTGCGCTCGTTCTTGTAGAGGCCGGGCGCGATGAATTTGTAGATCTGCGTGGCGATCAACGGAAAAGCGATGACCATGCCGCCGAACATGGCGAGCTTGACCTGGGTAAAGAAGAACTCCTGCGGCGCCGTATAGATCAGCTCGACCTTGTGCGGATCGAGCCCGGCCCATTGGGTCGCCCATCTGAACGGGATCACCAACAGGTTGAACAGCTTCTTGGCGAAGAAGAAGCACACAAGAAAAGCAACGAAAAAACCGCCGATCGACCACATCAGCCGCCGGCGCAACTCGATCAGGTGCTCCATCAGCGGAGCCGACGATTTTTCGATCTCGTCCTTTTCCGTGTCCGAAGTGCTCACTAGGCGGCTCCCGCCGTTTTCGTGGCGGCCGGCTTCTTCGTTGCTGCCGCAGGCTTCTTCGCTGCTGCCGCCGGCTTCTTCGCTGCTGATGACTGCGCTTTCGGCTCAGCTTTTGTGGCGACCTTTGGCGCAGCGGCCTTTGCCGGCTTGGCCGGCACGGCAGCCGCGGCTTTCGCGGGCGCCGGCTTCTTCTTTGCCGCCGGCGCTTTTTGCGGCACGGCCGCTGCAGTCGTTTGCGCCTCTACTGCCGGCGCCACGACGGACTCGTCCGTCATCGCCGGAAAGATCGGCGTGGCCGGCGTCGGCTCCGGCGGGCTGACGCCCGGCATCGTCGTCGCGCCGTTCTTCAGCGGCTCGGCTGCCTGCTCTGTCGAGGCGGCCTCGACCGCCGGCTTGGGTTTCATCACGGCATCGACGCCGGAACGGACGTCGGCGGCGGCCTGCTCGAATGGATTGAGCTGCTTCCTGATCTCGGCTGCCGGATTGAGGCTTCTCAGCGAATCGACCGACTTCTTGACGTCGTCGAGTTCGGCTTCCTTCAGTGCGTCGTTGAACTGCCGCTGGAAATCCGACGCCATGGCGCGCAGCTTCGCCGTTGTGCGGCCGAAGGTGCGCAGCATGTTGGGCAAATCCTTGGGCCCGACGACCACGATCATGACGATCGCGATCACCAGCATCTCGGTCCAGCCGACTTCGAACATGGCTATACGTTCCGACTCAAGTTTCAGGCCGACTCAAGTTTTGGCCAACCAAAGTTTTGGGCTCAGCTTTTGCTGGCCTTTTCCTTCGGTACCGACACGGTCTCGTCGGAACGGTGTTCGACGGTGCGCTTGTCCTCGGCAGTCTCGTCGTCGGCCATGCCCTTCTTGAAGCTCTTGATGCCCTTGGCCATGTCGCCCATCAGCTCGGGGATCTTGCCGCGGCCGAAGACCAGCAGCACGATCACCAGAACGATCATCCAGTGCCAAATCGAAAATGAACCCATAGCAAATCTCTCTCGAACGGTTTCCCAGACGCTGATCTATGCGCTTTCGGGTTCGGATTCAAACAGAACTGCGACAGAGTTCATGAATGAGTGGCCGAAGTCACGCACTTTCGGCACGGCGGCCCGCTACCAATCGGCGCAGTTCCATCCTGGCTGTGGCTTAAAGATGGCGCTCGGCTCAATCGTCCGTGACGCGCGGCGTCAAAAGGCCGAGTTCCTCGAGGTCGATGTCGGTCAGCGGATCCTCGTCGTCGGTGAGCGCATCGGGGTCGGCCGGCGGCAGCGGCACCGAGAAATTCGACGGCATGCGGCCGGACAGCAATCCTGCACCCTTCAATTCCTCCATGCCGGGGAGATCGCGGATCTCCTCCAGTGCGAAATGGTCGAGAAAAATGTCCGTCGTGCCGTAGGTGACGGGACGGCCGGGCGTGCGGCGCCGGCCGCGCATTCTCACCCATTCCGTCTCCATCAGCGTGTCGAGCGTCCCCTTTGACGTCTCGACGCCGCGGATGTCCTCGATCTCGGCGCGCGTCACCGGCTGGTGGTAGGCGATGATCGCCAGCACTTCGAGGGCAGCGCGGGACAGCTTGCGCTGCTGCACCGTGTCGCGGCTCATCAGGAAGGCGAGGTCGCCGGCGGTGCGGAAGGCCCAGGCATCGCCGACGCGCACCAGATTGACGCCGCGCCGCGCATAGATCTGCTGCAGTTCGGCCATCGCCGCGGCAATGTTGATGCCGTCGGGCAGCCGCGAAGTGAGCTGTTTTTCGCTGACCGGCTCGGCGCTGGCGAATACGATCGCCTCGGCCATCCGCACGGCCTCCGCCATATGCAGCCGCTCGCCGGGATTCTGCGACAAATTCTGCCCCTGGTTTTGTGCCGGGTTCTCGGCAACCGCGCCTTGCTCGGCGTCGTCCTCGACCTTGAACGGGATGACCGAAGCGTTGGCGCGTTCGCTCATGGTGTTACCTCGACTATCTTGATGGCTTGAGCGCGGCCGCGCAGATAAAGCGGCGCGAACACCTGGTCCTGCCGCATCTCCATCTTGCCTTCGCGCACCAGTTCCAGCGTTGCGGCAAACGAGCTGGCGACCGCAGTGCGCCGCTCTTCCGGGCCGGCCAGATATTCGACCAGGAAACTGTCGAGCGCCGTCCAGTCGCGTAGCGACCCGATCAGCCTGATCAGCACGTCACGCGCATCCTTGAGCGACCACACGCCGCGCCTGGCGATCGTCACATTGGTGATCGCCTGCTTTTGGCGCTGCTGGGCATAGGCGGTCAACAAATCGTAGAGCGAGGCCGAATAGGCATTTCGCTTCTCGACGATGACCATTTCCGGCATGCCGCGCGCAAACACGTCGCGTCCGAGCCGGTTGCGGTTGACCAGCCGTGCCGCCGCGTCGCGCATCGCCTCCAGCCGCTTCAGCCGGAACTGCAGCACTGCCGCCAGTTCCTCGCCGCTTTCGCCTTCGTCGCCGGGCTGCTTGGGGATCAGGAGCTTCGACTTGAGGAAGGCCAGCCATGCCGCCATCACCAGATAGTCAGCGGCAAGCTCCAGCCGCAGCGCCCTCACCTTCTCGACGAAGGCCAGATATTGCTCGGCCAGCGCCAGGATCGAGATGCGCGACAGGTCGACCTTCTGGTTGCGGGCAAGATGCAGCAGAAGATCGAGCGGACCTTCGAAACCGGCCACATCGACGACCAAAGCGGGATCGCCGGTCAACCGGGAATCGTCGTTCTCGGCCCACAGACGGTCCATCGGTGCGGCCTTGCCGGCCTTCAGGTCCAATGTTTCCGCCACTTCGCTTCCTTTGATGCTAGGCCACCGCGTCGAAATAACTGGCAAATTCGGCCCGAATCTCGGTCTCGTCCGCTACGTCACGGTTCCTGATATAGGTCAGCGCCCGCTCCGCGCGGTCAAACGACTTGCCTTCAAGTCCGGTCGTTCGCGATGCAATGCCGGCCATCTCCTCAAACACGCCGTTGCAGTGAAGGACCAGATCGCAGCCCGCCGCAAGGATAGCGGCCGCCTTTGACGGGAAATCCCCAGAAAGTGCCTTCATCGAGGTGTCGTCGCTCATCAACAGACCGTCGAAGCCGATTTCGCCGCGGATGATCTTTTCGATGACCTTGCCGGATGTCGTGGCCGGGTTCTTCGGGTCGATCGCGCTATAGACGACATGCGCCGTCATCGCCATCGGCAAATGGTTGAGCTCCCTGAACGGCGCAAAATCATGCCGCTGCAGGTCGCCGATCAAGGCGTCGACGGTCGGCAGTTCGAAATGCGTGTCGGCGAAGGCCCTTCCATGGCCGGGAATATGCTTCATCACCGGCAGCACGCCGCCCGCCATCAGGCCTTCCGCCGCGGCGCGACCCAATTCGATGACGGCGCGCGGCTCCTTGCCATAGGCGCGTGCGCCGATGACGTCGCTGGCGCCCTCGATCGGCACGTCGAGCACCGGCAGGCAATCCGCCGTGATGCCGTAGCGCAGCAGATCGAAGGCATGCAGCCGCGCCATCAGCCAGGCGGCACGGGTGCCGGCGTCATGGTCGTCGCGCCACAAGGCGCCGAGTGCGCCGGCAGCCGGATAGTTCGGCGCCAGCGGCGGCCGCAGGCGCTGCACCCGGCCGCCCTCCTGGTCAATGAATACCGGCGCATCCGCGCGCCCGACGCAGTCGCGCATGGCGGCGACCAGATCGCGGATCTGCTCGGTCTCGCCGATATTGCGCGCAAACAGGATGAAACCCCACGGGCATTCGTTGCGGTAGAAACGGATCTCGTCGCGGGTCAGTGATTTCCCGGCGCAGCCGAGGATCATGGATTTTGATTCGGTCATGCGGAACAGTTTAGAGCTTCGCGCCGACAAAGGGAATCGCCCGCAATTGCCTCCAGGGATTTCCGTTCACGCAAAAAAGCCGGCGCGAGCGCCGGCTTTTCGAGAGGTTTTTGGTGCCGCTAGTGGGACACGAAGCAATTGCCGCCGGCAGCCTTGTAGCTGGTGCACAGTTTGATCGCCTCGTTGCGCGACTGCGCTGGAACGCGGACGCGGTAGAAGGTGCCCTTGCCGGCAATTTCGGCCTTGACGATGTTGGCGGTGCGGCCGGAAAGCACGCTGCCGTAGCGGCGCTGCAGATCCTGATAAGTCGACTGGGCGCTTTCGACTGTCGGCTGCGAAGCGATCTGTATCGACCACGAACCAGCGCCGGCCGCGGCCGGATCGATGGAAGCAACCTGATCGGGCTTGACTTCGCCGACTACGTCGACCGGCTGGTCGGACGGACGCTGCGGCGCCACTGGGACCGTGGCCGGGGTGTTGGCGGACTGCTTGCTGGCTGAGGGCTGGGCCTTGGCTTCGGCCTTGGTGTCGGGCTTGGGCGCCGGCTGCAGCTTGGTGGTTTCGGCCTGATCGCCACTCGCCTGATCGCCACTCGGCTGGTCACCAATCTTCTGATCGCCAATCTTCGGATCACTTGTCATCTGCTCGATCAGGGGCACGGTGCCCGTCTGCGCGGCGGCGTCGGCCTGGGCCGACGGAGCCACGTGCTGCGGCGCCGGATCTGCCGGCTCGGCAGCAGCCATCTGCGGGGCGGCAGGCGCCGGATCCTCGCGCGCCACCAGCGAGCCGTCAGGTTTCACGACCATGGTCCGTACCTTGCGCGGCGCAACGGCGACGATCTCGGGGTTGGCACCCTTCTCGGCCTCCTGCAGAACCTGCGCGATGCGATCCTCGGACTTGGGCGCCGGTGCGGCGGCAGTTTCGGTACCGCCAGCGGCATTGGCGCCAAGCGCATCGGTGTCAGGCGCGTTGGTATCAGGCGCGTTGATACCAGAGGCGTTGGTGTCGGACGCCACTGTGCCGGGCGCGTCGAGATCGTCCGCGGCGTCGGGGTCATTGGGCGAAAGATCGACGACGCGGCTCTCCGGTTCGTTGGCTTTCAGGTCCACAGGCTCTTCGGTGTTGGTGACCAGCTTCTGCTGAACGGGCTCGGCGGGCTTGGCGCCCTTGACCACAGCGTCATAGACCTTGTTGTCCTGGTTCGGCACGACGGCGCCGCCTGGATTTTCCGGCTTGATCTTGATCGGCCTGTTGTCGGCCTTGACGATAACCGGCGCATCGCTGCCGCTCTTGCCGCCGAGGGTCAACGCAAAGGGGCCAAGGCCTCCGGCGATCGCCACCGCGCCAACCACCGCTCCTATCAGCAGCCCGCGCCTGCGCGGCTGCCTTTCGGCCCCGCGTTCGGCAAGACCCGGAACCGACATCTCCTCGTCCAGTTCGGGATCGTAATCGAGCTCATCGAAGGTGAAATCGTCGGCTTGCGAAACCGGCTGGCCACTGGGCAATGGGCCCAGATCGAAACCGTCCGCTGCATCGGCATAGGAAGCGGCCGCCGCGCTGACGGGGGCTTCCGCAGGCTTGGCGCCATAGGCGCGCGTCTCGCCACGATCTTGCTTATAACCAGACGCAAAGCCCGCATCGTATTCATCGTCATAGCCAGCACTGCGCACCGGGGCAGGCGCTATATCCGTGGCATTCATTTCGGTGAGAAGGCTGGCAAAATCGGCATCAAGATCGTCGTAGGCGGGCGCCACCGGCTCGTCATCGTCGAAGTTGAGCTCCGGAATGTCGAGATCGTCCGCCAGCGCCACGACGCGCTCGGGCACGTCGACCGTCTCGACATCGGGCATCTCGTCATACGCGGAAGGCTGTTGATGCGAGGTTGGCGCAGCTTCCGTGTAGGCGGGCCGATCTTCATAGGACGGCCTCTCTTCACGGGATGCCTGGCCTTCATAGGACGGCGCCTCTTCGACCGGTGCGGCCCGATAGGACGGCGCCGCAGCCGGCTGCGGCGGTGGTGCCGGACGCGCCGAAGCCACCGGCTGGCCTGCAAAAGCGGGCTGAGGCTGTGCGACCGGCGTCACGCGGCTCCACGAGCGGGCCGGCTCGGGCGGCGTGGCGCGTGTCGTCAGCCAGTTCAGCGCATCGAGCGGATCTTCTTCGGAAGCAGCTGCGGCACTCTTGTCGGCCGAGTCATGATCCAGGCCGATATTCCTGGCGAAATCGGCATCGAGCGCATCGTTGTCCAAATCATCCGCAGGTCCGGCAGCGGCTTCAACACCGAAATCCTCGCCTTCAAGCTCATCGAAGAGGACACTGCCAAGATCGGCGTCATCGGCGGCACTGGACTGCTGCGGCTCAGCGGGCTCGTGTTCGTCGAGTTCCCAATCCAGTTCGTCGACAGGATGCACCGGTCCGTTGGTGACGTCTTCAGCCGCCGCCATGGGCTGTTCAGCGGCCACTGCTGGCTCCTGAATTGCGGGCGCCACGGGCTGCTGAGCAGCAGCCATCACAGGCTTCTGGGCAGGCTGCTGGCTTGTCTGAGGTTCGTCGGCCGCTTGTGCCGGCCGTGTGCTCATCGCCCCCAGCAGCGCGTTCAGCTCGTCTTCCAGGCTGCGTTCCTCAGCCACTGGGGCTGTCGGGACGACAGCGGCCGGCGCCACTGGTTCGGCCGCAACCTGCGCCACGGGCTCTTCGACGTCCTCCGCAAGCGCATCGTCGAGGCTCAGATCGAAATGGTCGTCGAACGCCGCTTCAGCAGCCGTGCCGGAAAGCTCGACGGCCTCTGGTTCTTCGATTTCGGCAGGCTCGTTCGGGCGAACGTCTAAGTCCATGTCGACGTCGGCCATGGCATCATCGAAATGGCCGGCAAAATTCTCATCGTCCGAAACCGCCTCAACCGGCGATGCCGGGGCGGCGACGGTTTCCGCCGGCTCATGCTCGTCGACCATCAGCTCGTCTTCGAGCGAGCTTGCAACGGCATCGTCGAACTCGTCATCGAACGCAGGCTCGGCGGCTTGCGCCGCGGTTTCAACGGCGACGGCCTGCTCCATCGGCTCATGCTCTTCGAGCATCAGCTCGTCTTCGAGCGAGTTGGCCACGGCGTTGTCGAACTCATTGTCGAAGGCAGGCTCGTCGTCGAAGGCGGGCTCGTCGACCGGCGCGTATGCATCGGCTGCGGCCCTAGGTCCGTCCTCGCCCGTCGCCCCGATCTTGCCCGTCACATCGTCGTCGAGCCGAAAATCCTGGTCGACAGGGCCGGCAAGTTCGTCGTCACTCGACAAGTCGTCCTCGAACGGCGACACGTCTTCGAGCGAGCCGGCGACGGCGTTATCGAACTCGTCGTCGAACTCCGGCTCGACAGCGGGAGCGAACGACCTTTCGGGGCCGGAGGCAATTTCGTCGGCGGCAACAGGAGCGGCCGCAACAGGAGCAGCATCATCCACCGCACTGTCGTCGAACGCGAAATCCTGTTCGAACGAGGCGGCAAGCGCGTCCTCCATCTCATCCGTGGTAGCCGGTTCGGATGCCGGCTCGCGAAGCTCGACAGGGGAAGCATTGTCATTGGCGTCGGCGCCGAACTCGCCCATCAACTCCTTCTCGAGATCGATGTCGAAATCGGCCTCGCCCTCCGGCGGCCCGGCGGCAGCGGCTTTCGGCTGGGCCGGCGTTTGCGGTTTGACCGGTTGGCGCGGGTCGAACCCCATGATCCTGGTCAGTTCCGCGAACGGATCATCGTTGGCGATGTCGTTGTGGTCGGCTGCTCTCAACTGGGTTCTGTCTGCCATTATTGTTCCCGAACTCGCACTCATTCGGACGCCATGGACGTCGCGTAGGGTTGGCCCTTACCAGCGCAATGTGGGCAAAAGGTGACAGGTTTTTTACTCAAACCTAACGCATTTCGGTGGGCGCATTGGCTCCGATCAGCGTCAGGCCGGACGTCAAAACGTCCGAAACAGCCTGCACCAGCCCTAGTCTGGCATGCGTCAATTGTCGGTCGTTAACCTTAACAAAACGTAAGTCGGGATTATCGGTGCCCCGGTTCCAGTGTCCGTGGAAGCTGGAAGCAAGTTCGTAGAGGTAGAATGCCAGCCGGTGGGGCTCAAGCGCGAGCGCCGCGGCTTCGATCAGCCGCGGATATTCGGCGAGCTTCCTGATCAGGCCGATCTCACCCTCATCGGTCAGCAAAGCCACTTCGGCGGCCAGCTGGTTGCGGTCGAACATGGCCTCGCCCAACTGCTCGCTCGCCTGCCGGAACACCGAATGGCAGCGCGCCGAGGCATACTGCACGTAGAATACCGGATTGTCCTTCGACTGCTCGGTCACCTTGGCGAAGTCGAAGTCGAGCGGCGCGTCGTTCTTGCGGTAGAGCATCATGAAGCGGATCGGGTCGCGGCCGACCTCCTCGACCACTTCGCGCAGGGTCACGAACTCGCCCGACCGCTTCGACATGCGCACCGGCTCGCCGGCGCGAAACAGCCTCACCAGCTGGCAAAGCAGCACGGTAAGCTTGACCTCGTCGCCGGCAATCGCCCGGGCAAGCGCTTCCAGCCGTTTCACATAGCCGCCATGATCGGCGCCAAGCACATAGATCAGGTCGACGAAGCCGCGATCGACCTTGTCCTTGAGGTAAGCGACATCGGCAGCGAAATAGGTGAAGGTACCGTCCGACTTGACCAGCGCCCGGTCCATGTCGTCGCCGACCGCGGTCGAGCGGAACAGCGTCTGCTCGCGGTCCTCCCAGTCGTCCGGCTTCTCGCCCTTGGGCGGCGGCAGCTTGCCCTTGTAGATGTGGCCCTTCAGCGTCAGGTCGCTGATCGCCGAGCGGATCTTCTTCGCATTGTTGGCATGCAGCGTCCGCTCGGAAAAGAAGACGTCGTGATGCACGTTGAGCAGCGCCAGATCCTCGCGGATCATCGCCATCATCGCGTCGATCGTCCTGTCCTTGACGATGGCAAGTGCCTCCTCGTCCGGCATCTGCAGTAGGGAGCGGCCGAATTCGCTGGCCAACGCCTGACCAACGGGGATCAGATAGTCGCCTGGATAAAGCCCGGCCGGAATCTCGCCGATCTCATCGCCAAGCGCCTCGCGGTAGCGCAGCATGACCGAGCGTCCGAGCACGTCGATCTGCGAACCGGCATCGTTGATGACATATTCCTTGGTCACGTCGTAACCGGCGAAGGCCATCAGGTTGGCGAGCGCGTCGCCGACCACGGCACCCCGGCAATGGCCGACATGCATCGGCCCGGTCGGGTTGGCCGAGACATATTCGACATTGGTTTTCTTGCCGCCGCCGACAGTCGAGCGGCCGTAATTGCGGCCTTCGCCGAGCAGCGCCGTCAGATGCGCCTGCCAGAAGCCGTCCTTGAGCCTGAGATTGACGAAGCCCGGACCGGCGATCTCGGCGGCCGCGATATCCTCGTCGGCGCGCAGCGCCTCGGCCAGCCTTTCGGCCAGCGCGCGCGGGTTCTGGCCGGTCGGCTTGGCCAACACCATGGCAGCGTTGGTGGCGAGATCGCCATGGCTGGCATCGCGCGGCGGCTCGACGGCGATGCGCGACAGATCCGGCGGCACGCCATCCTTGTCTTTCAAATCAAGCGCTTCGACGGCCTTTATGATTCGCGCGTTGAAATCGGCGAAGATGTTCATTGCTATGGCTCTGACGGTTTTGCAGGGATCCGGCTCGTTGGCCGGCAAAATCGCGCCCGCCCTAGCTCAAATCCGGCGTATGGTCAAACAAACGGCTGTGTTCCTTGAGTGCATAAGTGTCCGTCATGCCAGCCAGGAAATCGGCAACACTGCGCGCCTTGACGCGATCCTCCGCCCGATCGAGCCCTTCGCGCCAGCCATCCGGCATGGCGCGCGGATCGGCGAAATAGACGTCGAACAGGTCCCTGACGATCTGGTCGGCGTCGGCGCGCACCCGCATGACCTCCGCGTGGCGATAGAGATGCTTGTAGAGAAAGGCCTTCAGCTCCTTTTCCGATACGGCCGTCTCGGCGGAGAAGCTCACCATCGTCTCGCCGGCCGCCCTTACCGCCTCGGCGCTGTCGGGCTTGATGCGCGCCAGATTGGCCGTCGTCGAGACGATCACGTCCTCGACCATGATAGTGATCTGCCGGCGCATCAGCTCGTGGCCGGTGCGTACGTCATCGAGCGCCGGATAGCGCTCACGCACCCCCTTGAGGATCGACCCCGGCAGCGAGAGGTCCTCCAGCATGTCCAGCGTCAGCAGCCCTGCCCTCAGCCCGTCGTCGATGTCATGGGTGTTGTAGGCGATGTCGTCGGCAATCGCCGCGCACTGCGCCTCGATACCGGCGAAGCGGTCGAGTTCGAGGTCGTGCAGTTCGGAATAGTCGCGGATCGCCTGCGGCACCGGCCCCTTCAGCCCTTTGCCCTTGGCATCGGTCAGTGGGCCATTGTGCTTGACCAGCCCCTCCAGCGTTTCCCAGGTGAGGTTCAGCCCATCGAACTCGGCATAGCGCCGCTCCAGCCGCGTCACCACGCGCAGCGATTGCGCATTGTGGTCGAAGCCGCCCCAGGCGGCCATCTTCTCGTTCAGCGCGTCCTCGCCGGTATGGCCGAAGGGTGTGTGGCCGAAGTCGTGCACCAGGGCCACCGCCTCGGCCAGGTCCTCGTCGCCGCGCAGTGCCCGCGCCAGAGCGCGTGCAATTTGCGCCACCTCGATCGAATGCGTCAGCCTTGTGCGGTAATGGTCGCCTTCGTGTGCGACGAACACTTGCGTCTTGTGCTTCAGCCGGCGGAACGCCGTCGAATGGATGATGCGGTCGCGGTCGCGCTGGAACGGCGTGCGCGTCGGGCTTTCCACCTCGTCGAACAGCCGGCCGCGCGACTTCGCCGGGTCGCTGGCATAGGCCGCGCGCGGCCGATAGCCGAATCCGATGTCGCCCAACTCGTTGGTCATAGCGTATGCCGCAGTTGACTTGCCCCGTCGCGCTTCATACCTATCATACGAAACCGAAAGCAAGGTGACGCCCATGGGCGCTGATGCCAAGACCGCCATGAAAGTCGAGATGACCGACGCCGCCGCCAAGCGGATCGCCAAGATCGTGGCGAGCGAAGCCGGCAAGACGGCCCTGCGCGTCTCGGTCGAGGGCGGCGGCTGTTCCGGCTTCTCCTACAAGTTCGATCTGGTCGATAGGCGCAATGATGACGACGTCGCCATCGAGAAGGACGGCGCAACCGTGCTGATCGACGACCTGTCGCTGGTCTATATGGGCGGCTCGGTGATCGATTTTGTCGACGATCTGATGGGCCAGTCGTTCCAGATCAGGAACCCCAATGCGGTCGCCTCCTGCGGCTGCGGCACCAGCTTCTCGATCTAGAAATGCCCGACATCGGCGCGGTCCGTCAGATCGCGCTTTCCGCCGGACGCGACCTCGACGCAACGCTGGCCTTCTGGCGCGAGGTGCTCGGCATGAGTCTGCATGCGCGTTTCGATCCTCCAGGCATCGCCTTCATCATGGCAGGTGACGTGCGCCTGCTTTTCACCGACGGCCTGCCGGCCGGCACCGTCTATCTCGACATATCGGACCTCGAAGAGTTCCACGCTTCGGCAAGGGCCGCCGGTGTTCCCTTCACCGCGCCGCCGGCGCTCGTCCATCGCGACACCGAAGGCCTGTTCGGCCAGGCGGGGGAAAGCGAGTGGATGGCCTTCCTAAAGGACCCGGCAGGCAATACGATCGGCCTTGTCGAACGTCACCCGGCGGATCGCTAGTCTCCGGACCACCAGCCTATCGAGGACGTCATGAAAATCGTCACCTGGAACATCAACGGCGTCCGCGCCCGCATCGGCAATTTGACCCATTGGCTGACGGAAAGCGCGCCCGACATCGCCTGCCTGCAGGAGATCAAGACGGTCGACGAGCAATTTCCTCGCGCCGAGATCGAGGCGCTCGGCTACAATGTCGAGACCTACGGCCAAAAAGGCTTCAACGGCGTCGCCATCCTGTCGAAGCTGCGTTTCGACGAGGTCAATCGCGGCTTGCCGGGCGACGATGCCGACGAGCAGGCGCGTTTCATCGAAGGCGTGTTCTCGACCGACAAGGGCGCCTTGCGGGTTGCCTCTATCTATCTGCCGAACGGCAACCCAATCGACGACGAGAAGAAGTTCTCCTACAAGCTTTCCTGGATGACGCGGCTGGAGCGCTGGGCCGAGGAGCGGCTTGCACTGGAAGAGCCGCTGGTCCTGGCCGGCGACTACAATGTCATTCCTGAGCCGGCCGATGCGAAATATCCGGAAAACTGGCTAAGCGACGCGCTGTTCCAGCCCGCAACGCGGCAGGCGTTCCGGCGGCTGAAGAATCTCGGCTTCACCGAAGCCGTGCGTGCCGTCACCGACGCCCCCGACGTCTTTACGTTCTGGGACTATCAGGCCGGCGCCTGGCAGAAGAACAACGGCATCCGCATCGACCACCTGCTTCTGTCGCCCGAAGCCGCCAATTGGTTTTCCTCGGCTTCGATCGAAAAACAGGTGCGCGCCTGGGAAAAACCCTCCGACCATGTGCCGGTGGCGATCGATCTGGCGCTGCGGCCGGCCTGATCGGAGCTGCTGTCCGGCGGCACATTGAGAAGTTGACCTCTTATCGCCACAAATCGCGCGCTTGATGAGAAATCATCATGGTGGCTGGGGTTCCCATGACTATCCGACTTGCACTTTGCACGTGTGCCGCGGCGCTCGCTTTTGGCGCGATGCCGGCCGTTGCCGCTCCGCTATGCCTTGCCAATGGCAAATCGTTCCAGATCGGTCAAATGGCCTGCCTGACACTTGCCGGACAAAGCCACCTCGCCCGCTGCGAGATGGTGCTCAACAACACGTCCTGGACAAAGCAGCGGGACGGCTGCCCGGAGAACACACTGGCCCCGCATCTGCAAGGCACGCCGATATCAACACCGGCGCCCGGCGGCGTGCCGGCGAAACCGACCGAGAACTGATTTAAATCGACAAATCCCGCCGGCCTACTGGTCGCCGCCACCCTTGGTCAGGATATCGTCGGCCAGCGAAATCGCGGTGCGACGGTCGGCTTCGCCGGCGGCGGCAAACGCTTCTTCCTGCATGCCGCGGATCCATGGCTGGTCGGCGGGTGAGGCTCGTTCGAGTGCCGCGGTCATCATCGCCAGCCCGCGGACGATCTTGCCGCTTTGGAAAAGCAGGTTGCCGAGCGTCGCCTGCGCGCCCGCATGGCCCTTTTCGGCCGCCAGCTGGAACCAGCGTCCGGCCTGCTTGACGCTGGCCTTGACGCCGCCCTCGCCCTTGAGGAACATCTGGCCCATCTCGAACTGGGCGTTCGGATTGCGGTAGTTGGCGGCGGCACGCATGTAATATTCCTGGGCCGCCACCTCGTTCTCCTCGACGGGGCTGCCGGGAATGCCTTTCCTCAGATAGTCGCCAAGCGCCACCAGCGCGTCCGAAACATAGCTTTCCTCGGGCGAACCGGGCTCGACGTCCTGGTCGACGATCTCGCTGAAGAACTTGAACGCCGCGTAGTCGTCTCGCGCCACGCCATCGCCTTCGGCATACATGCGCGCAAGCTTCCAGGTGGCGCCGATCTGGCCGTTCTCGGCGGCATATTTGTAGGCTTCCGCGGCCTGCTCCTTATGGCCGTTCTTGTAAGCGGAAAAGCCGAACTGGAACACCGCCCACGGGCTCGACTGCGGCTTCACGCCGGTCTTGTCGTCGAACACCTTGTCGTCGAAGGCCATGGCCTGGCCGACGGCGCCTAAGGTCGCGCCAAACGTGGCGAGCGCAACCAGTGCCGAAAGGACAGACGACCTCAACAACTCAGATGTCCGCATAGCAGTGTGTTTCTTTGGCACCGCCCGGATGGGTGACCGCGCCGTCGCGGGCAGATCCGACCGTCTGTGCGTATTTCCAGATCGCGCCCGACTGATAGTCGGTCGTGCGCGCCTTCCATGCTTTTGCCCTCGCCGCCAGTTCGGCTTTGGACAATGCAACCTCGATCGTGCCGTTCACCGCATCGATCGAGATCAAGTCGCCGTCTTTCAGAAGCCCGATCGGGCCACCGACGGCCGCTTCCGGCCCGACATGGCCGATGCAGAAACCGCGCGTCGCGCCAGAAAAACGCCCGTCGGTGATGAGCGCCACCTTGCCGCCCATGCCCTGGCCGTAGAGAGCCGCCGTCGTCGACAGCATTTCGCGCATGCCCGGGCCGCCGCGCGGACCCTCGTAACGGATAACGAGAACCTCGCCTTCGCTATAGTTACGGCGCGTAACCGCCTCGAAACATTCCTCTTCCGAATCGAAGCAGCGCGCCGGACCCGAGAATTTGAGTTCCGCCATGCCTGCGACCTTCACGATCGCGCCTTCGGGGGCAAGGTTACCCTTCAAGCCCACGACCCCGCCGGTCTGGGTAATCGGCTTGTTGGCGGGACGGACCACATCCTGGCTGTCATTCCAGGAAACATGTTCCATATTTTCGGCCAAAGTGCGGCCGGTCACCGTCAGGCAATCGCCATGAAGATAGCCATGGTCGAGCAGCGTCTTCATCAAGAGCGGAATGCCGCCGGCCTCGAACATGTCCTTGGCGACGTATTTGCCGCCCGGCTTGAGGTCGGCGATGTAGGGTGTCTTTTCGAATATCCTGGCCACGTCGAAAAGGTCGAACTTTATCCCGGCTTCGTGCGCGATCGCCGGCAGATGCAGCGCCGCGTTGGTCGAGCCGCCGGTGGCCGAGACCACGGTCGCGGCATTTTCCAACGCTTTCGTAGTAACGATGTCGCGAGGGCGGATGTTCCTTGCGATCAACTCCATAATCTTTTCGCCGGAAGCGAAATTGAAGCGGTCGCGCATCTCGTAGGGTGCCGGCGCGCCGCAGGAATAGGGCAGCGCCAGGCCGATCGCCTCAGCGACGGTGGCCATGGTGTTGGCGGTGAACTGGGCGCCGCAGGAGCCGGCCGACGGACAGGCGGCTTGCTCGATTTCGAGCAGTTCGGCGTCGCCGATGGTGCCGACCGAATGCTGGCCGACCGCCTCGAATACGTCCTGCACGGTGATCTGCCGGCCACGGTAGCTGCCGGGCAGGATCGAGCCGCCATAGATGAAGATCGACGGCACGTTGAGGCGCACCATAGCCATCATCATGCCGGGCAGCGACTTGTCGCAACCGGCCAGGCCGACCAGCGCATCGTAGCAATGGCCGCGCATGGTAAGCTCGACTGAATCGGCGATGACCTCGCGTGACACCAGCGACGACTTCATGCCCTGGTGGCCCATGGCGATGCCGTCGGTGACGGTGATGGTGCAGAATTCGCGCGGCGTGCCTTTGGCGGCCGCCACGCCCTTCTTGACCACTTGCGCCTGGCGCATCAGTGAGATGTTGCAAGGTGCGGCCTCGTTCCAGCAGCTGGCGACACCAACCAGCGGCTGCGCGATCTCGGCCGCCGACAGCCCCATCGCATAGAGGTAGGAGCGATGCGGCGCCCGCTCGGGACCAACGGTCACGTGACGGCTTGGCAGCTTGGCCTTGGAGATCGCTCTGGCGTCCATACTCGTCCTCGCCGCGGGCGGTGCGGCCTGCCTCTTCGCCTAGCCTTTTGGCGCGTGTCCCGAGACAAGTTCGAGGTGCGCCGGGTTTATGGCGGGAAATGGGCAATGTTCCCGGGCGGCCGGGTGGCGCGAGGGTTGTTCAGAAACTGTTGCCGAAACGTCACAATTATCGGAGCGAACATCATAGGGGCAATTGTTGCGCTGGCCGAATGACGGATGACGCACCGAACGAAACGACCGGGCAGTGCCCGGCCGTTTTGTCGTTTAAAAATTGGTAGTTAGAACTTGATCTTGACGGAAGCCGAACCGGCGAGAAGCAGGTCGTTGCCGTAGGTATAGGTGACGGCATTTGCCACGTCGCCGACACCGCTGAAAGTCGATGACCCGCTCGTCAGCACACCGATCGAGCCGCCGAGCCTGACCTCGACCTGGTCGTTCGGCGAATAGGAGACGCCGCTGGCCACGGCCCAGGTATCCGACTGATAGCCGGAGGTCGTCGAGGTGCCGCGATCCCAGGTCAGCGAAACCACGCCCGACAATTGGTCGGTGAACTTGTGACCGATACCGCCCGTGATCGTCCAGCCGTCGCGATAAAGCAGGTCGAATGAAACGGGCGAGGGAGCACCGGTTACCGGGCTGCGCACGCCATTGATGGCAATGACGCCAAGCTTGCTCCACTCCTGCCAGCGGATGGAACCAAAGGCCAGCCAGCCAGGAGCTATACCGCTCTGCAGCTTGAATTCCAGAGCCTGAGGTATCTCGGCCGACGCCGAGACTGGGTACACGCCGGTAGAGCCAGGAACCAGATCCGCTGGAAAGGCGCCCCTGAAGCCGGTCGTGTCGACCGTTCCCGACAGCCCGTCATATTTGTAGCTGGAAGAGTACATCAGGCTGGCGCGCAGAGCGATCTCGGGGATCTCATAGGCTGCGCCCGCACGCCAACCCCATGCCTCGTCGGACAGCTTGAAGACACCGAGGCCGGTATTGCCGAAGGCGAGCAGTGTCTGGCGGGACAGAAACGCGTCGACCTGCTGGTAGGAGACACCGCCAATGAATCGTATGGCGCCCTTGCCGACGTTCACCTTGTAGGAGCAGGTGAGGCCGAAATCGTCTGTGTCGACGGAGTATTTGACCGCTGTCGGCGAATAGGCGTTGTTCATGCCGAAATTTGCGTCCGCACCATACGGTCTGGTATAGGTGGCAAGACAGTCTACGGGCTCAAAGATGTTGGCCTTGATGCCGACATGCGGCACCGCATAGTCGCCACCAACATCCACCGCCGACGTCGACAATCCCGACCCATCCAGACGCTGCACATTCTTGAGTTTGCGCTGGGGCGAAACATAGGTGACGCCTGCGTCGAACGAATATGGCGCCGCGTCGAACAGCTGGTCGATGTTGACGCCGCCCCGGTCAAAGCCCCCGGCTTGCACCGTCCCAACGCAAGCCAGCGAAAAAGCCCCCGCGCCCAGCAGTGCTTTCAGACGCGAATAACACATGAATCTCCTCCCCGAATATCCTTGCATCAAGCTAGAACCAATTCAGGTTAACCGCGCAACAACGAATTCGCCGTGCGTACATGTACACCTTGGCTGAACGCATTTCCGGCAAGGTTGCGGTCTTTTTCCCGAGGCGGGAAAATGGCCGCCTCAATACAAATCGACGAGAAAACTCGGGAAAACCGCCTAAATCCTTACAGAACGGGGCATTTTGCGTGCCCAGTCAGCCATTGTTACATTATGGCAACAATGGGGCAAAAACATTCAGTTTGCGTCAAGATTTACGCTGCGGAATGCCTGTTTTCGTGGCAGGCGGCCTGTCTTGAAGGCAGATTCGTGACCGGCGAATCTATTGCGGCCAGCCGGCCCAATTTGTTTGATCAGCCGGCATCGCGCACCCGCGTCAATGCCACCGAAAGCTTCTCTTGCGCCTCGCGATACTCGGCGAGTTTTTCGCGCTCGGCCTCCACCACCTCGTCCGGCGCGTTGGCAACGAACTTCTCGTTGGACAGCTTCTTGTAAAGCCGCGCAATTTCCTCGGTCACTTTGGCAAGCTCCTTCTGCAGGCGCGCTGCCTCGGCGGCAAGGTCGATCAGGCTGCCGAGCGGCAGGCAGATGGTCGCTTCGTTAACGACGATCTGCGCGGAGCCCTTGGGTGCCGCATCGACCAGCGAGATGTCGCCGACCCGCGCCAGCCGCTTGATGGCCGACGCCTGGCGCTCGAGCCTTTCGTGTGTCGTGTCGTTGGCACCGATCACCATCAGGGGTGCTATCGCCGCCGGCGGCACGTTCATTTCCGAACGCACCGAGCGGATGCCGGAGACGAGATCGACCAGCCAGTTGATATCGGCGGCGGCCTCCTCGTCCTCGAAGTCGGGCGACGGCCAAGCCGCATGACAAAGCAGCGACGGCCGTTGCCTGCCCTCGCCGGCGGTTTCGGCCCACAGTTCCTCGGTCATGAACGGCATCATCGGATGCAGCAGCTTGTAGATCTCGTCCAGCACGAAGGCGACGCATGCCCTGCTCTCGGCCTTGGCGGCCTCGTCGGTGCCCATGAATACCGGCTTCAGCAGTTCCAGGTACCAGTCGCAGAACTGGTTCCAGACGAACCGGTAGGCAGCACCCGCCGCCTCGTTGAAGCGGTACGAGGTGATGCCGTCGGTTATGTCGCGCGCGGCTCGCGTCAGCTCCGTCAGGATCCAGCGGTTGACCGCCAGCTTGGCGTCCTGCAGCCAGAAATCGTCGTCGCGCGCCACTTCGTTCATCTCGGCGAAGCGCGTCGCGTTCCACAGCTTGGTGCCGAAATTGCGATAGCCGGCAATGCGGGCCGGATCGAGCTTAACGTCGCGCCCTTGCGCTGCCATCACCGTCAAGGTGAAGCGCAGCGCATCGGCGCCATATTCGTCGATGAGGTCGAGCGGATCGATGACGTTGCCTTTCGACTTCGACATCTTCTGTCCATTCTTGTCGCGAACCAGCGCATGCACATAAACGGTATGAAACGGCTCCTGGTCCATGAAATGCAGGCCCATCATCATCATGCGGGCGACCCAGAAGAAGATGATGTCGAAACCGGTGACCAGCACGTCGGTCGGGTAATAGGTCTTCAGCTCCGGCGTCTGGTCCGGCCAGCCGAGCGTCGAGAACGGCCACAGCGCCGACGAGAACCATGTGTCGAGCACGTCCTCGTCGCGGGTCAGGATCTCGCCAGGCTGGAAATTCTCGAGTTTGTCCTCGACCCAGGCCTTCCACGGCCCTTCCAGCGCCAGATAATATTCGACGGCGGCACCGAGCGCTTCTTCCTCGGTCTTTTCGACAAAGACATGCCCGTCCGGCCCGTACCAGGCAGGGATCTGGTGGCCCCACCAGAGCTGGCGCGAAATGCACCAGGGCTGGATGTTCTCCATCCAGTCGAAATAGGTCTTTTCCCAGTTTTTGGGCACGAAATTGGTACGGCTCTCGCGCACCGAGGCGATCGCCGGCTTGGCCAGTTCCGCCGCATTGACATACCATTGGTCGGTCAGAAACGGCTCGATAGGCACGCCGCCACGGTCGCCGTGCGGCACGGCGTGGCGATGCGGCTCGACCTTTTCAAGAAAGCCGCCCGCCTCCATCAGCTCGACGATCTTCTTGCGGGCATCGAAACGATCCAGGCCATCGAGGCCGTCCCAGACGGCCTGGCGCTCCGGCGTCACTTCCAGTCCCGCCAGAAAGTCCTCATTGTCCTTGAGGCTCACCGCCGCATTGACGGTGAGGATGTTGACCGCCGGCAGCCGGTGGCGCTTGCCGACCTCGAAGTCGTTGAAGTCATGCGCCGGCGTGATCTTGACCGCACCGCTGCCTTTTTCGGGATCGGAATACTCGTCCGCCACCACCGGGATCTTGCGGCCGACGATCGGCAGGATGAGGTTCTTGCCGACGAGATGCCGGAAACGCTCGTCGTCGGGGTGGACTGCGACAGCCGTATCGCCCAGCATCGTCTCGGGGCGGGTCGTCGCAACGGTGATGAAGGTTTTCGGATTTTCCGGATCGAACGTCTTGCCTTCGACCGGATAGCGGAAGTGCCAGAGGTTGCCGTTGACTTCCTGCTGCTCGACCTCGAGATCCGAGATGGCGGTCAACAGCTTCGGGTCCCAGTTCACAAGGCGCTTGTCCTTGTAGATCAGCCCTTCCTTGTAGAGCGTCACGAACACTTCGAGCACTGCCTTCGACAGGCCCTCGTCCATGGTGAAGCGCTCGCGGCTCCAGTCGGCCGAGGCCCCGAGCCGCTTCAGCTGGTTGAGGATGGCGCCACCGGACTCGGCCTTCCACTCCCACACCTTGTCGATGAACTCATCGCGCGTCAGGTCGCGACGGTGGATCTGCTTTTCCATCAGCTGGCGCTCGACCACCATCTGGGTGGCGATGCCGGCATGATCCATGCCCGGCTGCCACAAGACGTTCTTGCCGCGCATGCGCTCGAAGCGCACCAGAATGTCCTGCAGCGTGTTGTTGAGCGCATGGCCCATATGCAGCGAGCCGGTGACGTTCGGCGGCGGGATGACGATGGTGAAGGCTTCAGCCCCCTCCTCGGCGCCGGCACCGGCCCGAAACGCGTCGGCCTCTTCCCAAATCCTGGCAATCTTCGGCTCGACGGCTTTGGCGTCGTAGGTCTTTTCGAGCATGGGAAAACGGTCCGCGCTGTCCGGAATTTGTGGTCCGGTGTAAATCGGAAGGTTGTTGCCAAGTCAACCGCAAGGGCGGCATGGCCGATAGATAGCGCCGGGATGGTTAGGTGCAACTCGCGGAAGTGACGTTGCAAGGCAATCGCTTCAGGTTTGCGCTGCCCCTCATTGCCGTGCCCGTCCTCCGCAGCAGCTGCGCTGAAGCTGCGGAGGGTGGACCGGGCATTTCTCGCCGTGTAGTGACGGGGAGAAAGACGCCTGCACTCCTGTACTGAAGCTTTCGCCAATCACGAACGTTGCGGAAAACGCGGCGGGGTTGCGGTCAGCCCCTTCTGCCCGTCCCTATACGGGGAGGGTGCCGGCAGGCGGATGACGGGCAGCGCCGACTTCGACGATTTGCCGGTCGAGCGCCGCCCATCGGCGGCTCTCCGAATTGCTACTGCGCGCCGCGCGCGACGCGCTCGATTTCCTCGCGCACCAGCCGCTCGACCAGCGTCGGCAGGTTGTTGTCCAGCCAGTCCTGCAGCATCGGCCGCAGCATCTCCTCGGCCATCTCGTCGAAGGTCTTCTTGCTGCGGCTGGCAAATGCGTCTGAAAGCTCGCCGAAGGCGGCGGCAACCTGCCGCCCCGTATGTTCCGAAAGGATCGCCGGCCGAGAGTACGGCGCCTCGCTGGCCGCCGAACTCGCCAATCCCATTTTCGAAGGTCCCGGGCCGATTTTCGAAGGTTCCAGGCCGCTTTCCGAAGACTGCGACCCATTTTCAGAAGGCTCCGGCGCAGGTCCAGCAGTCGCCTCGTCTTCGAAAACCTCGGCTTTTGGCCCGGCGTCCGGCGTCCGGGGTGGCTCGGCCCGGTCCGGCTTGGCCATCGCGTCGCCGACCGCTGCGATCTCGCGCCGCCAATCGGCAATGATGGTGTCCGTCGTCTCGGCAGCCTTGGCCGTCGCAGGCCGATCCGGCTTTGCGGGCGGTTCGGGAGCGGTGTTCACCTCAGCCAGAGTGACCGGCGCTTTTGCCGGGCCGGGACGCACTTCCGTATACGCATTGACGGGCGCGGATGATGGCTGCACCTCGGCCCGCGTGGCCGGCTTGGCGATCTCCAGTCCGCCGCGCAGTTCGGAACGGAACGCATCGCCCTCCGCTGCCCGTCCGGCTGCCGGCGCCGGTTGCAGATCCTGGCGCAGCTCGTCCGCGTCGCCCGGCTGCTTGCGGCCGGTATCGCTGTCCTCGATGATCCTTCTGATGGAAGCCAGTATCTCTTCCATGGAAGGTTCGCGCTGTACGCTGCTTGCCGTCGCCATCGTCACATCCGCCGCCCTTGTGACTCGTTCTCAGATTTCCTGTCCGGCAATGCCGGATTCGAATCATGGCGACAGCGTAACCGACGGAACGCCCTGCGAGAATCCCCAATCTGGCGACATCTTGGATTTCAACAGATTAGGGTCGGGAGTGGAAGCCCGCGCGTCGTTCGAGCGCGGGCTGAAAACACGGCTTGGCGATCAGCGGCCGTCCGGCGTGCGCAGACCGATCCACTTGTCCTTGACGGCGTTGTAATGCTCTTCCGGCCTGTACTTCGTCACATTGAGCGCAAGGCGGTCTGCCGACAAATGACCGACTGCCGAGAGGATGGCATAGCTTGCCACCACAACGTCGCGCTCGGCACTGGCAAGATTGATCTTGGCGGTGATGACAGTCGCCTGCGCGTTGAGAACGTCGAGCGTGGTGCGCTGGCCGACATTGCGCTCCTCGATGACGCCGTTCAAGGCAAGCTGCGCGGCAGCGACGACCTGCCTGTTGGCCGCGACGCTTTGCTGCGCGGCGGTGTATTGCGTCCATGCCGATGTCACGGCCTGGCGCACCTGGTCGCGACTCACGTCGACTTCGATCCGCGCCTGGCTGAGCGATTCCTTGTTCTGGCGCACGGTCGCTGAGGTGCGTCCGCCGGAATAGATCGGCACGGTCAGTGTCGCGCCGATGTTCGCCGACGTCCTTGTGCCATCCTGCGATGCCCCAAGGACGCCCGGAACCGTGTTGCGATAGTCGCCGGAAACGCCGGCGCTAGCCGAAAGCTGCGGCAGCAGCGCGCCTTCGGCCGATTTCACCGAAAACGCCGCCGCGTCGACCAGGTGCTCGGTGGCGAGGATGGCCGGATGTTCGGCCGATGCGATCGCAATCGCCGCATCGAGACTCGACGGCAGCAGCTTCGACAGCGGCGAAGCCGGCCTGAGCTTGCCCGGCTCGTCGCCGACGATCTGGCGATAAGTCGCAGCACTTGCCAGCGCTGTCGCGCGGGCGGCGCTCAACTGCGCCACCGCGGAGGCGCGCGAAGCATCGGCTTGCGCGACGTCGGTGCGCGTGCCTTCGCCGACCTCGAAGCGCGAACGCGCCGCACGTGCCTGCTCGGTCAGGAATTGCAGGTTCTGTTCGGTCAGCACCGCGATCTGGCGGTCGCGGATGACGTCCATATAGGCACTTGCCGCGTTGAAAAGGGTGTTTTCTTCGGTGTTTCGCAGGCTCTCGACCGAGGCGCTGACCCGCGCTTCAGCGGCCGCGACATTGTTCCTGGTCTGAAAGCCGTCGAACAGGGTTTGATTGATCTGGACGCCAAAGTTGCCGGTAGTTATGCGTGAGGTTCGACTGGTACCATTGACGTGGGTGCTGGTGTAGTCGATGTCCGCGGAACCGGTGATGGTCGGGCGCCAGCCGGACTTGGCGATGGCAACGCCCTCGTCGGTGACGCGGACGCCGGCGCGTGTCGAATTGAGCGAGGAATTGTTTTGGTAGGCCTTTGAAAGGGCCCCGATGATCGTTTCGGCCGAGGCGGCCAATGGAGAAAGCGCGGTCGCCGAAACGAGGACAGCGGTAAAAAGCAACTTGCGTACAGACGGCACGTTATATTCCCTCATTCGTTTTGCACGGGAACTGCGCCACGCTGGCTTCTCCTCTGATCAGCCGGCGCCGCGTTTTTTATCGTTCCCCCGCTGAAAGCCCCCAAGAAACACCCGGTTATGCAGATCAGCAACGATTGTTCAAACGCAAGCGATCATGACAGCGCCTTCGCTGCAAGGCAAAATCACTCAGAATTCGAAGGCGGGAATGCGTTCAAATCCAGGTAGTGGCTTAATTGCCGCATTAAATGCGCGTCTTCCCGTTACAACCCCTCCAGTCTTAAAAAAAAGCCGGGCTACGCCCGAATTGCCCTGCCCCTCCACGGCGACGAGTCGGCCGCCTTCGGCAAGTTGGTCGAACAGCGCCGCCGGCACCTCACCGACGCTGACGCCGAACAGGATCACGTCGTAAGGCGCCTTGGCAGCATGGCCTTGCGGCAGCGGCCCCTGGACCACCGTGACATTGCCGCAACCCAGCGCGGCAAGCGTCGAAGTGGCGGTTTCGGCCAGCGCCGGATCGCTTTCCAGCGCGACCACGGACTTTGCCAGCCGCGACAGGATCGCCGCCGCATAGCCGGTGCCGCAGCCGACATCGAGTGCCGAAGCGCTTGGGCCGATATCGGCCAGCTGCATCAGCTTGGCCAATGGCGACGGTTCCATCAGATAGCGCGGGCCATCGGCCGTATCGGCAATACGGATGTCCTCATCGATATAGGCGAGATCGCGCTGGCCGGCGCCGACAAAGGCCTCGCGCGGCACGACAAGCATCGCCTCTAGCAACGGCGCGCTGGTCACGTCGGTGGTGCGGATCTGGCCGTCGACCATCTTCACCCGGCGTTCGGCAAAATCAGCGCTCATGTTCCAACCATCCGCTTGCCGCGCAAAGGCCGCGGCTGTTTCGACCGGAACTGAAGCCCCCTGGCGCTGACGCGCGGGAGCTCGGGCATTGGAGGCCTCGCCCGGAATCGAACCGGGGTGCAAGGATTTGCAGTCCTCTGCGTAACCACTCCGCCACGAGGCCTCATTGCTCCCGGCGTTCCACCCGGCTCCAATAGGTTGCGGCGAAAATGCCGTCAAGCGGCCACCATGCATTCCCAACGGTTCTTCCGACATCGAGGCACTGCTTATCAACGCAATACCATGCTAGCAATAACATATTAGCTTATCGTTAAGCACGATTCTCGGCGAGAGGAACCCGATACCGGCGGCCACGTTGGGCAGATAGGAGGCTCCGCCATGCGTCGAGCAGCTACGGAAGACGGCACACCGCGCGGATTGTCGCAGTCTGCAGAGCTTGTGCGCTATGCCATCGACCGCCTCAGTATAGAAGGCGCAAACAGCCTGCCGCCGCGCGACCGGGCGCGGCTGGCATCGGCTACCGCCGTTCTCAAGGAGCTTTGCGAACGTCTGGAAGGGTGCTTCGACCAGTCTCGATGATGTCAAGAAGGATCATGCCGCTCTCAAACAATTGCCTGTTGTCGGCCTGTCAGCGGGGCAACCTCAATCCGGCCGACGCCGTCGCTCCCACCAGACGACGAAGCGGCGCCGGTGACGACGCACCAATGCGAATTCGTAGGAGAGCACCAGCAATCCGATCGGCACCATCCAGAAACCCAGGATCGGCAGGAAGCCGAGAATGCCGCCGATGATCAGCACAACGCCGATCGCAATCCTGAGGCCACGCGAGCGCGGCATGGTGAACTGGCGGCCGAAGACCGAGATTTTCCGGGCCGGTGGGTGTTCGTCGCTCATTGCCGTCATGTGAAATGTCGATCCGTTTGCATCAGTAGCACCATCAGGCGGAGAAAGCCGCAACGGCCTTTTCCGTTCCCTGACAGGCGAGAGACAGCTCATATGAGGGCGCTCGCCGGCCATTGCCAGAAAGCCCTGCGCCATAAAGCACCGAAAAAATGCGAAATGCTTCTTTGCAAAGCCGAAACGGGTTTGCTATAGGCTGCCCCACTCACATGAGAGCCTCTGTTCCCCGGTAGCTCAGTGGTAGAGCAACCGGCTGTTAACCGGTTGGTCGCTGGTTCGAATCCGGCCCGGGGAGCCAACAATTCCGAAGACTTAGCTTCCCCGCCTTTTTCCGAAAAAACCCGCGATCTACAGCATATCTACAGAATCGCCGAGTGCTACCAAGTCAGTCCTCGCGCCCGGACTTAGCTGGTCAATGACATCTCCAACCGTCAAATCGCACTGCAATAAATGCGGAGGCGAGCGGAATCATATCGTTCTGCATCGCGAAGTTTCGAGCTGGTCGGAAGACGTGAACGGAGGGCGCAACACGATCTCTGGCAGGGATTCGTACTACATGTTGAAATGTGCTGGCTGCGACGAGGTCCAACTCCGCCACGAAAGCTGGTTCTCGGAAAATTTCCAGATGATGAACCTACGGTTCGGCTGTATCCGCCCGCATTATCTCGTCGACGACCTCCCTGGATGCTCGATCTCGCGTTCAGAGCAGGCGTTTCTAGCGTCGTCGAGGAACTTCTGACCGAGATTTACAGCGCACTCCAAAACGATGCCCGTCGGTCTGCGGCAATGGCAATCCGAAGCCTAATTGAAACGATCATGATCGACAAAATCCAGGACCAAGGCACGCTCGGAAAGAATGTCGATGCCTTTATCGCTGCCGGGTTTATCCCATCGGCTTCTGACGCGTTCTTCCGTGGAACGCTGATCGAAGCCGGAAATGCTGCGATGCATCGAGCATGGAAGCCGACTGTGGCTCAGTTGAACGCGATGATGGACCTTACAGAATGGCTGGTCTCGTCCATTTATATCCATCCGGAACAGGCTGCTGCGGTCCAAGGAAAGCTGCCTGCACGAAAGAGGTAGCCGCTCATGAGCCCGGAGGAAGAGAGATCATCGACGATGGTTGCCCCGGCCGGGCTAGGCTTGCGAGACTTGAACTGAGACCCGATCGACGTTGTATAGCGAAACCTGACCACCCATGGCCTTGCCTGGATCGAATAGAGCGAGATTGATCCCGTCACTGACCGAGCTGCGATAGACGACACCGTCGAACCCACATTTCTTGATGAACTCGCAGCGATACTGGCTGGGGATGTAATCGATGGCGGCGCCCTGCGGCAAAACGGGTCGCGTCAATTCGTCCCCTAAGCGCTCCAGAAATGGCAGATCTGCGCGCAGTTGACCGATGGCACCCGCATCTTCGAGGATGAAGGGCGATACAAGCCTGCGTGGGTTGCGCAGGTCGACCGCCTGGATCTCGGGAATTGCAAAGTCGGCGACGCAGGCGACTTCGCCTGTGTGCGGTCGGATTTCTGCAGCAGCCGTTTCTGGCATTGATCCAAGATAGAGATAGGGGATGCCTGCCGGATTGGCGCGACCGTGTGATGCTAAGCGCTTAGGCGGCGCGCCCATCTTATCGATGTCGTAGGTTTCGTCGCCGGCGCGGATGCGGGCGCGATACCATGTCCGTGGCAGGCCTGCCGCCGGGAGATGATCTAGAAGCTGGCGCAGGCGGTCAGTATCGAGACTCATCTCTAGGAACCACCGATTCCGGTACATCATCTCGTCGCGTAGGGTCTCCCACTGCACTAGGCCTTGGCTCGTGTAGCTGGGCGACGGCACGAACGAAGCGCGCACAATTTCGCCGTCGTCGAGGATCTCGGCGAGGAGCTCTTTGGCGTGCGCGGCGTCCATTGCTGGATGTGAAAAAAGCTGCCAGTCTTCTCTCATCCACTCGACGAGCGATACTCCGTTATCGCTTCGCTCGTAGACGTCGACCAGCAGCCCGAAGAAGGGCGAGAGCGCCTGCGGCTCGATCAGGTCAACGTCCCGGGTGCCGCAGAAGCTGCAGGTGCCGTGGTCAGGTTCAAGGAACGGGAAGATCTGCTCACGCAAGCCGCGATCGTCGAAACATTCCGGGCAGCACCGTCGCTTGGACACAGCAATCTCAGCCCAGGTAGCCGGCGAGCGTCTCGATGTGATGCTTCATCGAGAGTTTCTTCACATGGCCGAGACCCGGGAAGTGACCTTTGGCATACAGGTCGCGAAACTCCTTGATCGCATCGGTTTCAAGCAGCTTCGAGTTTCCTGTGTTGAGCTTGTCGATGAGCTTCTTGAGCGCTTGCGCGAACTTGCCCGCTGGGTCGGTAGGTGTGTCGTTCGTGGTCGAGACGAAGTGATAAATGTACATCACGTCGTCCTTTTCGGGATCAATGAAGGTAAGGTGGATCGCAACCGCATAGGCTGGGCCCCCACCTTCGGAATAGCTGTCCCCCACGACAAGGAAATCACCGAAGCCAGCCATATTCAGATCGCTGCTGTAGGTGAGGTGCAGTTCGGAGAATTCCTCGAAAGGGATCTTCGCATATTCGGAGTTCTTCAGACGCTTGAAACCGTCGCGTACGAGGATGCGCATGCTGCCGTCGAAATGTTTGCGATAGAGCGTGTTCGCGTGTTCCTCGATGAACACATGTTGTGAAGCCGCAAGATCTTCACCGAGATATTCGGCCAGCGCTTTCTGTGACGTAAACCCAGCATGCACGAACGTTGGATTGTGGTCCTTATGGGCTTCGCAGGCGGCTATCGCCTGGGCCAAGGTCGTGTTGCTGCGCAGGAGGATACCGGCAGAGATCGCGTCATTGCCGATATAGCCGGTCTGCAGCAAGTTGGTGATCCCGGTGCCGTCTTGCTGATGGTCGCCATGATAGGGATTGACGATTACGATTGCTCGAGCTCCCGCATCGCAAATCGCCTTGAGCGTCTTCTCGAGGCCCTTCAGTGCTTCTTTCACCGGCTCGATTACCGGCACGAAGCCAGCGCCGGCCATAAGCTCGGCCGTCTCCCGGATCGTAATGAGTTCGAACTGCTTGCCGCGGAAATAGGGATAGTACATTGCGAGCTATGCCCAACCCATTGCCGCATCGAGCGGGGTCGCCACGGCTTCGACGAGTCGATCATGATCCGAGCGCCGCACAGGTACAGACAGCGCCGCGGCGTGAAGTGACGAAGGAAGCTGATCGATAAGATCGCTGAGCGAAGCAAGACTGCGCGTGCGCTTGAGAGTGATGACCATCTCACGGTGGAGCGAAGCGGGATCGAGCTTGGCGAAGAGGTCGCGCATGACGCCGTGGCGCTGTGTATTTGGTACTGCCGGCACGGCGACGCCAAGCGCCTTCAGTACCTCAGCCGCCTCCACGGACCGAAGCGACTCAAACGCGGTCACCGGGCAGATGCAATCGGGCCGATCGATCGCCTCTCGCTCGACCGAAACCTGATAGCGCCGAGATAGGCACATGATACCGACGTTCTCGGGAACGACTTGGCGCACGCCCTCGATGTGATCTTCGCTCGCGATGACATTCACTGTCGCGAAGACCTTCTGATAATTTTGAACCTGGTTCGCCAGCCGACCAAGCGAATCCCGCTCCGACTTGATCTCATAGGCGGTGGCGGTCCCATTGAGAATCACGAGATCAGCCTTGCACGTGCCCGCTCGAAACTCATTCAGCATAGATGCGGTGCGCAGCGAGTGCTTGCCCATCAGTATTTTTTTGGTGAGTGCAGAACGATAAACATACTCGTTGCGCATTCCGGCAGTCTTCAGCAACGCGAAAGCAGCTTCGAGCGCATCGCCAACCGTGGCATCGCTTTGACGGCGCGCCACGGATTCCGTGAGGCCCAGCAGCCGCATCAAAAGCGGAGAGCGGCCCTTGTTCGCCAGTTCCCGGAATACGGTCGACGAAAAAAGGCGCGTCAGCGCCGATACTTGTGTTGTGTTGATCTCCACATTCCCCCACGATCTGCCGGACTCAGCTTGCAGACTGTCCTTCACTGTACTCCAGACCGTCTATAAAGGGTATCCTGCAAGTTTTCGGCGCTGAGAGGAGGCTATACCTCATCTTTCCAAATCACCCGCCGCTCCCATCTGATCTCGACCAAGCGCCGGAAGCGGATTGTCTCCAATTCCTGCCCGACAGGGTGGAATAGCTCCGCTCTAATGGATTCCTTGCGGCCGCATTTTTCGCAACGGACTTTTGCCCGCACCTGGTCGACGGTGACGTTGCCGATCACTTCCCGCAGTTCCAGCGGCCTGTAGAAGCGCTTGACGTTGCAGTGGCCGCAGCTGATGCGAGCCACTTGTCCCGCATTGTGGGCATGCATCAGCGTCCATGGGGCGCCTCTCGGCCACTTTTCTGGTTGTTCCGGCACGAGAACAGAAAAGGAACATTTTCCTTGATCGTCAAGACCGGCTATGGAATCTTTCGACCATCTAAGCCGAGGAAAATGCCCATGAGCGACGAACTGATCCGCCTTCCAGGTGTCTTAGAGCCAGTAACGCGCCCCGGCATTCAGCATCACGCGTGCGAGCATCCTGGCTGTGGAAAGGATGCAGGATGGGGCTTCGCCAGGCCAAAACAGCCGTCGCACTGGTTCTGCGGGGAAAGAACTGGCCTGCAACTCGTTCGCATGGCGATCGAACTCACCTGTCCAGCCGGCGTTCTGCCGAGCCAGGAGGCAGTGAACCTGCTCTACGGACCGCTGCCGGTGCATGAGGCCGAGGCGCTGGCAAAGGCGATTATTGAGACGGTTGAGAGGCTGACGCGCGAGTAGGCTGCTATGCCACCCACGCGGTATGCACGCTCTAGTCGTCGGGGCGCTTGAGAACTCTGAAATCGCCCGAACGTGCGCTTGGCTCTGCATCAGAATCCTATGCCATGAGCCCGCGTTGAAGCAACGCCCGTACTGCCTCAGCACGGTTCGGTAGTCTGTTCTCAAACCGCCAAGCATCCAGGACAGCGAGTTCCTCCGCATTGAGCATGAACTGCAGACGATATGTTCGCTTGAGGAAGTTTATCGCGCGTGTGCTCATATCGCCATAAGCTGGACCAAAGCTCTAAGTTCCAGCAGACGCCGAAAACATCACCGGGTCGAACGGATCGATCCAGACTGAGGCCGACGGCTATCTCATTTTTTAAGGAGACGAGCTTCCCTTAGAATCGAACCACGATCAAAGCCGACCAGCGACACTATCTCGCGTATCTGGTGTTCGGATGCGCCTGACTCGCGCGCGAGCTCGCTGACGATTTCCGGTTTCAGGGCAGGCCGCCCTTGTTCTTGCGTCATCACACCAATGCCTCGTGTTTGGCCAAGAGTGCGATGGCGCTCCTAAGCGTCAGAGGCCATGTTTTGTTGCTGACGATCTGCTATTGTACGCTTTCGGACAGATTTCCGCCAGCGGGCTGGGAAAGATAGGCCTAGCTCTCATCGTGGAAACCCAGCAGCGAAGCGTGGCGTATATACTTGTGCTCGCCGCGAAGGTGCTTGATCCGCAGCTTCACGCCTGGCCCAACCCACTGCGTCGCCGGTCGCTTCTTGATGCCGCCCGGAGGTGGGCCGGCATGTTCCTTGACCCGCTTCCACAGCCGTTCCTTCATGTCGCGGCCCAGACTGATGAAGGCCGAACCGACATACTTCCCGGTGCCTGGCTCAGCCAGCAAGGCGAATGCCGCCTTGCCCGGCTCGCGCTCGACGCCCATGAGTTCGTATTCCTGGACCGTGAAGCTCTTCGTCTTCAGCCAATTCGAAGTCGGGCCGCTGCAATACGGGCTGTCGGCGCGCTTGGAGACAATCCCCTCTAACCCCGCCTGGTCGGCGAGGTAGAATATCGCCTTGGGGTCGCCTGGTATGGCCTCACTGAACTGGATCCTACTGTTCGGCTTGATGATGCCGAAAAGAAGCTCCCTGCGTGCCTTGCAGCCGATGTCGCGCAGATCGTGGCCGTTCAGATGCAGAATATCGAACGCGCCGAGGATCATCGCGTAGGGATCGCTGTGCACCGCCTTCTGCAGCGCGTCGAAGTCTGGCAGCCCGGCTTTGTTGGTGACCACCGCCTCGCCCTCGAAGATAGCGTTTTCGACGTCGAGTTCGCGCGCGGCTTCAACGAGGCCGGTATATTTGCTCGTCCAGTCCGCACCGCTCTTGGTAAAGGCGCGGATGTCATCCAGGCTGTTGATGACGATCTGGGTGCGGAAGCCGTCGAGCTTGATCTCGTGAATCCAGTGTTCACCCTCCGGTGGCTTTGAAACCAGTTTGGGCTCCATCGGCGGAATGAACTCGAGGCGGCCGCCGCCGGTACTTACAATTTTACGCACCCAATGAATTGTAGGTACAAAGGTTATATTAGCCAGAGTGAACGGAACGTGATTCCGCATGGCTCTCGCAACGAAAGTAGCTTGCCAGCGTTGCCATTGATCCAGGAAGGAGGATCCGGATGGCCGACGACAAGCGCAAACGAGATTTCCACGACCGCAACCGCGTCTCGGCGGACGAAGATTATGAGGTCGAATATTTCGCCGAGCAGAATGGCATCACGCCAGACTAGGCTCGCCAGCTGATCAAGACGCATGGTAATGATCGCGCACGCCTGACCGAAGCTGCGAAAACGTTGCGCGCCAGCTGTTCAACGCCGGCTTCTGCCCCGGCCTGAAACCCTTCAAGGCGCCTACCGCCCCAGCGGTAGCTTGGAGGCCGAAACAAGGTTGTCCTCGTCCTCTATGCCGGCCATGAAATTTGCGATTATCCGCGATGCGAGAGCCTCACGTTCGTGATCAGATTGAGCGTTGACCTTCAGCCGATCGAACACGCGGCCCAGTAGGGCAATTTCGGACGGGGTGAAAACACCAGCTCGCTCAGCGTTTCGACGAATCGGCATGACACGGCCCCCTTCCTTGCGCAGGTAATCCTACTCAGAAACCCCAGCAAAAACAAAGCCCGCCGCGCTGTTTGGGCACGGCGGGCAATCAATCGCTGACACCAAGCTGGGACTTCGGGGGTTGGGCTTGCCTGGCGCCAGATAGTGGGGAGAAGGTAGGCGAATCAGCAATAACGCGTCCACCAACCGACGGTGAAGAAGGCTACTGTGGAGCCGGGGGACTCGCTACCCAGAGAAGCAATACAACTCCGATCGCATAGGGAACCAGCACAGCCGCCAGCGCCACCCAAAAGCCTGGATCCGCCAACGCCCTCATTTCACTGCGAAGCTGTTCCATCGCGTGTTTCCAAGGAGGGTGTGTTTTCAGCCTTCCGCCGCTGCTCCCGTAGCCGAGCCGTCTTTGCGTCTCGGGCCGCGCGCTCAATATCGATTAATGACCGTGCAGCATCTGTCGTGCGCTGCTCTCTCTCATCTCTTTGCGTCCAAGTAGCCAAGCGTCGCTCCCTAAAGTGCATGCCGCCGACCTGGCGGCACGGTGCTGCTTTGATCGAACCATGGTCGCAGGCGAGTGTTCCATCAAAGCGGCAAAAAGCCCGCCGCACCTTTCGGCACGGCGGGCGATCAGAGTGCTGGCGCCGGGAGAATGATCAGCTGGTCGTGGCGGCCTAGTAGCTGCTGACCGATGCTCCGATTAGGAACCCAGCCACCAGGGATGCGGTCGCGACCGCTGCAACCAGCGCCCTGACTGTCTTTTTCCTGATGCCCTCGCTGCGGACGCCAGTCTGGGAAATCCGCGGCCGCCACACGGAAGTCGAGTGCGAGCGCCGCGGCTGGGCGTATTCGACATTTCGGCGCCGGCGAGATTTGGCTGCCAAAGCGATCGCGTCGTGGTTGAACCAGGCCGGCCTCCCATCATGGTGACGTGGCGTATCCCATGTGATTGAAAGAAGCCGGTGGATACACCTTTTCAAGCAGTGTGGAATTACTTTGAGGAGGATAGTGTCCCCTCCATCTTGGATGGGATTGAAGCAATAAATGCTACCCGATTTTGACACTATGAACGAGACGGACGTCCGCGAGATCATCGTTCGCCCGCTATTAACTCGTCTCGGCTACTCACATGGGACTGCGGCGAACATCCGGACTGAAGTTCCGCTGCGCTATGATAAAGCATTTTTAGGCCGCAAAAAGCCAACTAAGGACCCGGCCCTTGCAGGAAGGGCCGACTATATTTGTGACGTGACGTCATTCGGGCGATGGTGCGTCGAGGTCAAAGCTGCAGGCCAGCCTCTGACCCAAGACGATGTTGAACAGGCTCACACATACAGCGCCCACCCCGAAATTTCTGCTTCGCATTTTCTTCTGACAAATGGTCGAGAGTTCTTGCTCTTCGCGACAGGCAGTCTGACATCTCCTCTGCTTAGATGGCAGTTTGAGGAGACCGACCACGTAATTCTAAACCTTTTCAACATTGTCGGCCCTAACGCGATAAAAAAACTTAGGAGGCTGCTGACGCCCGACGTCGGCAAGCCCTTGGGAATTGGCCTTCCGTCCAGGCTCGAACTGATCGGTGGAGAAATTCGATATGGCGCTCATCACTCCAACCATCCCATGATTCAGGGTGACGTCATGAACGGGGCGATCGGCCAGGTAACTGGAAAACATGTGCAACGGAGATCAGATGGCCTCCTTCAGGCCGTTGTCGCGGTGCGCAGCCCATTGCAAGGGATCGCGGAACTAAACAAGCTGGCAGGCCTCGAGGACTTCGAGTTTCTCTCCGCCGACGAGTTCATATCGACAGACATCAATAACCCGACTATTTTTCAAAACTTCATCGAGGGCAGGCTTGAGCCGGGTGCTCCGGCAAGGATTCTGCCAGGTTCTCCGGCGGTAGAAATTCCGTTCGGATTTGACTTTACCGTGTTTACGGAGGCCACCGGCTTCGCGAAGGACGACCTTTTCGAGGGCATTGTTCGTTTCGACTATGACTATCGCTTCATAAAAGGACGACCCAATCCCCAAAACCCCATGCATGCTCAGCTGACCGCCTTCATCTCTCAATTCCCTACGGCGCGCATCCAGGGAGAAGGCACTTACACCATCAGGACAAAGCCCTTTCCCGTTCGCGACGAAAATTAGATCAGTCCGGCCACCATGATGCATAACTCCGCGGTGGCAAGCGCGCATTGCTAAAAACAAGTGTTGATTAGCAGGGGGTCAGCTGATGTTGATATTCGTTGCCTTAGCCGTGGGCTATCTTTATCGGTGGCCTGTCCTTTTTTGGACTGGCGTCGCCCTCGCTCTCGTCAACATTTGGATGGACGGCATGTCGGGCGCGATGAGATTTCCGATCTTGCCGTTAGTTTTTGTCATCGTAGGGGCGTCGCTGCTGGAGCCTTGGTGGTATGGCTCCGCCATGGGTGTTCTAGCTTGGACGATGTGCGACGCGCTTGGGATGCTCTACGGTCGCCTCCGCTCCTAAGATCACCGATTCGCGCTGCCGCCTAAATAACTCCGGTCATCTTGAGCCCCATCGCCGCCACAGCACCCCATGCGGCAATCTCAACCAGCCGCCGCTTGACGCTTTTCCCCGGTTCTGCACTGATATCGATCGACGGGACGTGCTTCAGATAGAGGTTCGCCTCCGGCGCTGCGGTGCCCTCCGGACCTGGATCAATCCCCCTCGCCTCCATCATGCGCCGGCTGAACGCCCGCCCGGCGGCGTTCTCGTCCAGCCCGGCATGGTATTTCTTCCGCAAGGGGATCGACTCGAGGACGACCTGGCGCTCTTCATCTGAAATCGATCCGATCTGCCCGGCCGGCATGATCACCTTCACCTTCTCGACCTCGCTCGGCACATTGTCCTCGCCGATCACCGAGATCAGCGCCTCGCCGATCTTCAACGTCGGCAATTCCTCTCGAGTCTTGAAGCCCTTGCGCGGCCGGATGGTATCGGCGGCCGCCTTGATCTTGCGCAGCGACTCCGCCGTGTGGGCGCGCATGGCGTGCAGGATCCTCGTCCCGAGCTGTTCCAGGACCGCTGCCGGGACGTCGGTCGGCGATTGGGTGACGAAGAACACGCCCACGCCCTTGGACCTCACCAGGCGGACAAGCCGTTCGATCTTCTGCAGCAGGTGCTTCGGCGCGTCGGCGAACAGAAGGTGCGCCTCGTCGAAGAAGAACACGAGCTTTGGCTTGGGCAGGTCGCCAGCCTCGGGCAGCTTTCGGAAGAGCTCGGACAACAGCCAGAGCAGGAACGTCGCGTAAAGCTTTGGCGCCTCGAGCAATTGGTCGGCATGCAGCAGGTTGATGGTGCCCCTGCCCGCCTCGTCCAGCTTCATCAGATCGAGGATATCGAACGGCGGCTCGTCGAACAGGCGATCGCCGCCTTGAGCTTCCAACGCCAGCAAATTGCGTTGGATGGCCGCGATCGACGCAGCGGTGACATTGCCGTACTTCCGGCAAACGTCTTCCCGCTCCTCGATCATGTCGTTGAGCGACCAGCGCAGATCGTCCAGCGTCAGCATGTAGGACTGTTCGTCCTCCGCCTTGCGGAACACGATATCCATTGCACCTTCCTGCGCCTGGTTGAGCCCGAGCATGCGCGCCAGCAGGCCAGCGCCCATGTCCTGCACGCTCGTCCGCACCGGCAGTCCATGGCGGCCGAAGATGTCCCAGAGCGCCACCGGGAAGCGCCCGCCGACGGCAACGCCGGACAGATCGCCCTTGATGTCGGCCGCAAACACAGGGACGCCGGCGGCGCTGAATTGCTCGGCAAGGCGCTGCAGGGTGACGGTTTTGCCGGTGCCGGTGGCGCCGGTGACCAAGCCGTGACGGTTAGCCAAACGGAGCGGCAGCGCGACAATTGCGCCGGCGGCAGTGCGGCCGATATCGATCCCGCTCATGATGCTGCTTCCTCCTGGACCCGCGGCGCCTCGAGCGCACCGGAGAACGAACTGGCATCCCAGCCGCCGGCAAAGAGCTTTTCGAACTTGGCCACCTTCGATGGGCTGGCGATGTAGGCCCGCTCCCGGCCGGACCAACGGCAATTCAGGCCGTCGCCGATCAGGCGAGCGGCCCGATTCTTATAGCCGGTCGACGACGGGCAGCGCACCGCGAGCATGCCTTTGGCATACCGAGCGCGGCCGATCGAATAGCTGCCCTGGAGCGTGGAAACGACGTGCGCGAAATCAGCATGTGCGATATAGGATTGGTCATCCATTGCGAGTTCCCTCCATGAACT
Organism: Mesorhizobium sp. M1217; assembly: GCF_040318275.1. Lineage (NCBI taxonomy): Bacteria > Pseudomonadati > Pseudomonadota > Alphaproteobacteria > Hyphomicrobiales > Phyllobacteriaceae > Mesorhizobium > Mesorhizobium sp. M1217. The sequence continues at coordinate 128,141 of NZ_JAMYMA010000008.1, forward strand.
TCGTTGGAAGGCCCTGTCTGGAGTTGCCGCTCTTGGCAGGGCCGTTTTGCATGGAAATAGTCGCACAAATGCCAGTTTTTCGCAACGGAAAACTGCCAAAACAGCAATAAAAGCAACGTCTTAGATCGATCAGGCAGCCTTGTCGCATGGCTGCTGGGCAGTGCCCTTGAATGTCGCCACCAGGTCAGCCTGCTCCACGATACCGGCCTTGAACAGCGTCACGAGCGTGGCGGCGTGCGCCTCACGCTCCCTCGCTGATGCGCCTTCTGGCAAGGTCATATCCAGAACGCGGCACAGCAGCTCGAGGTCACTCGGTTTGAAGATGCCGGCACTGGCAGCTTGGTGTTTCAGGCTCATGCACGCTCGCTCACAACGACAGGCCACGGCGGCCCGGCCCCATAATGCGCAAGCTGGCGTCTGGTTGCGCACCCTGAGCTGCGGCGCGCGCTTGCAACACAGTAGGCCGCGGAGACCGCGCGTTGTGCTTGCTTGCTTACGTGGGTGCTCTGCTGCCCGCACGCGCCCTGCAGAAAACGCGTTAAGGGACCGTACGAAGGGCATGACGCCAGCGGAGCGCAGCCCCGCGGTTATTCGCCGAAGTTATTTTTTCTCAAGGGCCGACGTCGTCGTTCAATCGATATTGCCCAGAAGAGTTGGTTTCCGGTGACAACTCTGTTAGGTTTCCTCACAGTTTGTGGCGTTGAGGAGTACCGCTTTGGCGGCGAAGTCGAAGGGCCAGCCGATAGGCGGTCGATGGATCCCCGAAACATGTTCAGCTGCTGATCTTGCAGTGCTTCTCGGTATGGGCGGACGCAGTGTCGACCGCTGGATCCAGCGTGGAGTTTTCGTGCGAGCGGCTGGCCGCGGGCGGTTCGAAACGCTCGCTTCGATCCAAGCGTATGCTGACGATCTTCGCAGCAAAGCGGCGGGCCAGGCATCGAGCACCGGAAAGTTGCTTGCCGACGAGCGCGCGGAGACCGAACAGGTCGACCGCGAAATCAAGAAGCTGAAGCTCGCACAGATCCGAGGCGAGGTTCTCACGCTCGAGGAGGTGACCGAGAGCTGGACGGCGTTCGCATCAACCGTGAAGGCAGCGGTGTTGTCGATTCCCGGCCGGCTGCGATCGGAACTTCCCCACATGACGGCGCACGATGGTGAGACGGCCAGGCGGATCGCTCGAGAGGTGCTGAACGACCTCGCCGACGAAGTCGAGACGGTAGTCATCAACGGCGATCCAAAGGAGATCACGCATGCGAGCCTATGACAGTGCAATGTCTGCGCCCTGGGCAATGCTGCCCGAGCATGTCGAAAACCTGCTGACGATCGCAGCCCGCGAACATGACCCGAAGGCCCTCGAGGCGTATCGCGCGAACCGCGCCGATCGCGGTGAACGACTGGGCATCCGAGACAACGTTGCGATCCTCAACATCGCCGGCCCCATGTTCAAGCGGGCCAACTTGTTGGTCTCATTCTCCGGCGCCACCTCCTACGAAATCCTTCGCCGGGATCTACAGGCCGCGCTCGACGACAAGGCTGTCGACGCGATCATCTTGAACATTGACAGTCCCGGCGGCGAAGCATCGGGCTGTGATGAGCTAGCGTCCGCCGTCTACGCGGCGCGTGGCCAGAAGCCGATCACCGCGTTCGTAAGCGGCATGGCATGCAGCGCGGCCTATTGGCTCGCCGCTGCCACCGATAGAGTGGTGGTGAGCGATGCCGCCGTTCTCGGCTCGATCGGCGTCGTTCTTGGAATCACCGACAGGACGAAAGCGGATGAGCGAGCGGGCATCGCCCGGATTGAGTTCGTCTCCTCGCAGTCGCCGGGCAAACGGCCTGACCACGGTACAGACGAGGGCAAGGCTCGGGTGCAGAAGTTGGTCGATGACCTCGGGGACGTCTTCATCTCGGCCGTAGCGAAATACCGAGGTGTGACCAAGACAACCGTCATTGCTGAATTCGGCCAAGGCGGCGTCGAAGTCGGCGCCAACGCAGTCAAACGGAAGATGGCTGATGAAGTCGGGCAGTTCGAGGCGACGTTGCAGGCTCTATCCGCCCGCGGCAAGAGCGCGAAGGGGGCGCGGCCTGCTCCTGCCGGCTCCATGCCGCCTGCGCCGGCGCATGGCCTGGCGCTCATGCCGCAAGCCGTCACCCCTCTTGCCCCGAACAATGTAGCCGCCACGGCCGAGGACAGCACCCGCCTGGCGGTCTTGGAAGTCCGCCAGAGGATGAAAGCTTTCGCCTCGCTCGAAGAGCGAATGGCCATCCCTGCCCTGCACGCCCACCTTCGCGACGAGACTGACCTTCCGGCCGACCAGGCGGCCAAGATACTGAAGACGGCAAAGGAAGACTTGCAGGCGCTCGCCATCGTGATCGCGGTGGATCCCGCGGAGGCGTACACATCGCGAAAAGCCCGGGAGGGTGCACTGGGCCTGGAAAGCCATCCCGACTACCAGCAGCCGGCCGGAGCATCGGCGCCGAGCAGCGCGAGCAGTTGGGCGACTGCAGTTGACCAGGTGAACGCGAACTTCAGATAGTTTTGGCCTTCACCGGCTTCGGATCGAAACGATCGTCAACGACGGCCTGATAGAGGTCGTCGTCGAGCACTGACACGATGATCCGGCGCAGAAATTCGTCAGGCGGGATCCCGACTTGCTTCGCTCTCTTTGTGAGCTTTGTTCGCGGGCCGAAGCCCAGTGCGACAGGCATAATCGAACAGCGCTGCCCCTTCATTTCCGGGAGAGGAAGGCCCCAACGGCGCCACTGCCCGCGGACTGTGTCCTTGCTCGTACCATCGCGAAGGATGCGCTCGATCTCGCCTGACGTGTACCCTCTGCCGGTCAGGTATCCGACATAGGCGCACTTTGCGTTCGACCAACTCAAAAGTGGCCAAGGCGCCTTGTATCGATCGGTGTGGAAGCGCTTGCCTTTGCCGAGCGGCTTAGCCGCTGGCGCGTCGTGGTAGTGCCGGTATTTGATTTCGGCGTCAGCCGTGTCCTCGACGAGCGCTGCCACGGTCGGAGGCTGGAGCGGCGGTGGCGCTTCGACTACCTTGCGTGTCGGCGGCGTCTCGTTGACCGCATGCCGCCGAGCGGCGCGCGCGAGGCGATTCCCTCTGATTTTTTCGATAGAATTCGCACGGCGCGCCAACATTTCCTCCACAATGCCAACTTTCGTCCCACCAAGTCGGTGAATCTTGGGACGATGTCTGATAGCATGAAGTCGAATTTATCTCGAGCCGGAGTTTTGATATGGCACGCACGTTGGTTGGTCGCTTACAGCTCGTCGTCCAGGCGATGGGTCTCGGCGAGGCCAAGAAGGTCGAGGGCGCAATGTCCTCGATTGAGAGAGCCGCCAAGCGCCTGTCGTCTGCCCAATGGGGGCAGAACTTTCAGCGGCAGCTCGAAAAAATGGCGCTGGGCGCCCGCGAACTTGATGCGGTTCGAAAGTCATGGAACGGCCTTCAACGCGATATCGCGTCGCGCGGTTTAACCGCTGCGCTCAAGAAATCCGAGATCTCCGCGTGGAAGACCGCCACCCTCGGGCAGTTTGCGGCGGTGCGCTCGAGCATGCGCCAGACCGAAAAGGAAGCTCTCCGAATTGGGCGGGCGCTGAAGGGCGCCCTTCGCCCTGCCTATGTGATGGCCGGCGGATACACCGGCGCGTACATGGCGGGGACATGGGGCCGGGAAGCGCTCAACGCGGCCTCCGAGGCACAGCGCGTCCGAGCCGAAGCAAAGTTCGCCGGCCTCTCCGGGAGCGAGCAATCCCAAATCACTTCCCGCTCCGAAGAGCTTTCCGGAAAGTACCGATTGGCGCTGTCCGACGTCTTGGACATGTTGAAGGAAACCACCCTTTCCATGCCGAATGTCGATGCCGCGCTAAAGGTCTCCGACGCAAACGCCCGGGCTCAACTCCTCCTCGACAACACATTCGGTAGTGGCGCCGGCGTCCAGGGCGTCCGGGCCTTCGCAAAATCCATGGATCTTCTTGAGCGGCTGGACCCTAACCAGTACATCTCGATGCTCGACGGCTTCGTGAAGATGCAGCAAATCCTCGGAAAGGACATTGATCCGAGCTCCTATTACGAGGCGGTGAAATACAGCCGCACCGGCGGCAAGGTCGGATCCGACGAATTCATGTCGACCTATCTGCCGATGCTGATCGCGGAGACCGGCGGAGCGAACGCCGGCAACAGCATCCGCGCCGGGTTCGATCAGTTCGTGATCGGGCGCGCCTCAAAGCAGGCGCTCGCCGCGCAAGAGAGCTACGGGCTTCGCAAAGACGGCAAGCTCGTTGGCCAGGATGAGTTCGGCGCCAACCCGATCAAATGGATCTATGACGTCCTGCTTCCTCAGCTTGAGAAACAAGGCGTCGACACTCAGGACAAGACTGAACTTGCGCGCGTCGTCGGGCAGCTCTCGTCCAATCGTCTGTCGAGCGACGAAGTGATCGGCGCCATTCTCAACATGCAACAGGTTTTCCGGTATCTCGATAAGCGGGTTCCGAACGCGGCCGGCCTATCGGCCGCCGACGATGTTCAGAAGCTCAACCCTTTTGCCGCGTACTCCGGCTTCAAAGGCAGCCTGGCCAATCTGTCGGACGCCGTGTTGCCGATGGAGGCGATCGGTGCCGGCCTTAACCGCTTCGCCGACTACATCAACGCCTTCACCAAAAAGGTTCGGGAGGGTGATTCCGTCTTCCTGGGTGCCACCGGTGCGATAGGGCTAGGCGCGGCCGGCTTGGGAGCGTGGAAGACCGGGACGGCCGTCTATGGCCTGATCACCGCGGGAACCAATCTGAATGTCGCCGCGGCAGCCCTACAGGCCGCGGCCGTCGCCCAAGGTGGCGGCGGGGTGCTTGCCGGTGGCGCGGCCGGCGCCGCCGGCAAGAAGGGCATCGGTGCCATGCTGATGAACCCGTGGGCATTGGGTGCCCTCGTTGGTGGCGCTGCCGTCTGGAAATTTATCCACGACACATCGGCGTCCAATGCGAGGGACAATCGCTTGCCGCCACCGAAGGTCTATTCGCAGGGCGCCACGCAGGATCGCGACAACTATCACCGGATATATGACGGCATTGCATGGGAGGGGGGCTTTCACCGCATCGGACGCGGCGCTGCTCCGCCTATCGGCGGTGTCGAGCAGGCAAAGCAAGCCGGGCAAGAAATCGAAAATGCTCTTTCGCCGACCGGAAAGCCGACGGTCGACGTCAGCGCCCTGCAGCAAGCCGTAGCCCTTGCGCAACAGTTCCTCGGGTTGATGAACAAGGCTATGGCCGCATCGCAGAACGCGACCGGCGCGGTCGACGCCCAGATCCGACGGGCGCATAGCGACTTCGGGGTCGTGCCTTAGAACCGAGTCTGTCCGGAGTTTGTCCCGTAAAAGTCCGGCTTTTGTCCGGCTTGTGTCCGAAAATGGCGGCGCGCTCAGTGCCCGCCGCCGCCCTCCGGCGCCGTGGAATCCTACCTGATGGCCCGCCGCATTTCACGGCGGGCGGGATCGTCAGGCGGCGAGCGATCGCAGCAGCTCGATCGCGTTATTGGCTATCCGCACGCCTTCTTCGTCGGCCTCTACCGTCAAGAGCAGGTAGCGCGCCTTCGCGGCTACCTCGCCCATGTCAGCTGGCCGGTAGTCCCGCAGCGCCTGGAAGGCCTCCCATTCCACATCGCTCGCATCCGCCTGCACGACCCGCCAAGTTGTAGCGCCGCCAGCTTTCGCCAGTTTTTCGAACGCTTCGTCGTATAGGACAGTCGCCGCCGTCAGCGACGCCCTGGCGGCGCGGTGGGCCTCGATCATCGCAAGGACGCACGAATGCGCGTCCGTGGCGCTGAACGCGCGGCCTGGGCCCGCTGCGGCGGGAATGGCGGCCAATGCGCCGAGTAAGGTGCGGCGAGTGAGTTTGGACATGTTCACGCCTCCGCTTCGAGATAGGCCAGGGCGGCGTTGAGGAGCGGCGGAAGCATGCCGGACGGCGGAAAGTCCCCGATCTCGGTGAGAACGAGCCGCAGCGCGGCGGTGGCCCCTTGGCGTGACACTGCAGGCCGCGTCCATTTTTCAATATCGCGCATCGGCGGAAAGTAGGTGACATCCGCAAGGGCATCCAGTGCCTCGTCGTCACGGTTGCCGCGAGATCTGCATTGGTAAGCATCGCAGCCGGCTCGGTAGCGCTCGATCAGATCTAGCAGGGGATCGAGTTCGGTCGCCGCGCGCCGCGTGCTTGGGTCAATGTCCGGTCCCTTGGGAGACGCAAATGCAGCCCCCGGAGCCAGCGCGGCAGGAATCGCGGCAATTCCGCCCATTACGGAGCGGCGGCTGATTTTTGGCAAGCCTTCGGCGGCTGCCCGAACTGAATTCGGCATTGATATTCCCCCCTACGGGATCGACAACAGGGATTGTTGGCGTCCCAGCGAAGTTGCGGCGTCGTTCACTTCGTGTCAATATGTTTCATATAGTTCTACGCAAAATAATGGGGGACGAAAAATCATGACGCCGCAACAATGTCGAGCAGCCCGCGCGCTCGTCGGTTGGTCGCAGCAGCAGCTAGCCGACGCTGCATCAGTTGGGGTAGCCACCATCCGGGTGTTCGAAGGTGGCGGTTCCGAGCCACGAAGCGCCACCTTGCAAGTGTTGAGCCTCGCCCTTGAGGCCGCCGGTGTAGTGTTTCTGGGCGATGGCGATTGTGTCGAGGGCGGACCAGGCGTGAGGCTCAAGAAAATGTTGCCGCCTGCCACTCTGTTGCCAGGCGGGGAAGCCGGCATCATCCAAAACAACGAGATGTAGGGGACGGAAATCCAAATGACCGATAGAAAGAACTACAATCGAGAGCACGTTTCATCAGGCGGGATGATATCGGGCAGCAGCTCTGGCCTATTGACCGTCGGCGACCTCAGGGACGCGATCTCCCTGTTGCCCGATGATGCTAGGGTGATCTTCGGAACTTGCAGCCACGGCGATCCGCTCACCTTCTATCGTTTCAAAATGCGAGGTGAGAGCATCATCTCGATCGAACTCGGTTAAAACCGCGCCCGCCACAAGGTGAGGAACTTGCGCACGATCGCCGACTCATGGCGCACTTCCTCATAACGCTTGGGGAGGTTGACAATGCCGGACATGGAAATGAGAGACGGCAAGGTCTTTCGGCGCTGCCCGGCATGCAGCCAGTGGTTCCAATTTGGCCCGCATCGATATGACGGGAAAACGCTCTCTTCGGGCGTGACGGTATGCACGCCGTGCGCCCCGGACGATGCAATGGACAAATACATCGCCGCTCGGCGGCGGCGATAAACGTCACGCATCAAATAGCTGGCTTGGCCGCTTCAGCCTTCTTTTTCAGGCGCTCGGCTTTCCGCGCGGCGACCCCTTCAGCATGAAGCCGACGCCTTTCTGCAGCTCTTTCATGCATCGCCTGTTTGGCCCGGGCGCGCTCTTCGCGCGCGGCCACGGCCGCGTTCCAAGTCGCCATGGCTCGAGCAGTCTGCTCCGCCTCGCGCCGGTCATGGTCTATTTCAGCTGACCTCTTATACGCGTAGCTTCCAAACGGCTTGTTGTACGGCGTGACCCTAGTCTTCCTTGCCTCGATAAAGGACTCGATGTCGGTCGGATGGTAGCGACGCGACACCCTTGACCACCGGCCGACGTTTACGAAGGGAATCTCTCCCGCCATCGTCAGATCCGTCAGTTGGCGAATTGAAACCGCCAGCATAGCGGCAGCTTCCCTGGGCTTGACAAGAACCGCCGGCATCCGAATTCCTTCCGTCTGAAAGCTCGGCGGCGCCCCCGAAATGAACTGCACGGCCGCCGCCGCGTGTCCTTTCCGAGAGCCCATGATCGGGCAGCATGTGGAATGGCCCATAGGCGCATGAAGCCGGCGCCGGCGCCAGCCAGCGCGCCGGCCTGTCCCCGCTTTCCACATCGAAATTGCGATCGACGGCGGAGCGCTGGTTCTGCTTCGAAGCCACGCGAGCGAAAGCTTGCGCTGATCTGCTCGGACGGATTGTGCTCAAAAAAGCGAATTAAGCAGCCAACCAACGAACGCAACTCCGCCGAGAAATAGGCCCTTCAGTGCGGCGTCGGTGGCATTGTTGAATAGCTGGCTGTTTGCAGCCATGACTGTTCGATTCTGAACGATTAGCTCGTCATAGTGCTCGCATTGCTCCGCAAGTGACGCCTCCCAAGGTTTTTTGATCGAAATGTCGTCCTCCCAGTTTCCAGGTTGACTGCCCGAAAACCCGAAATCGACAGATCGACTTGAATGAACAGCCGACCACGAAGCGCCGATAAGTACCGCTGCGACTGTAGATGCCACTATTGCGAGAGGAGCGTTTGGCGGCTCCGCGCTGGCGAGACCGTAAGCCCCACTGATTAGAACCACTGCAGCCGCCGAAGCTAATCCGGCAAAGGTGTACGCCCGCTGATCCGCTGCGATCGCGGATAACATCTGTGCATCGAGATGAGCTTCAGCTTGACGCAGGATTTCCTTTAGGCTGTCCTGTTGGGCTGTTTGCAGTTTTTGCGAGAGGGCATTGTTATTCATGCATACACACCATCAAATCTATTCACAGCCAAGGAAAACAGATACCGGCAAGAAAAGCGATGGGTCTTCGTCCGGTAGCCGACAGGGCAACTTCGAGGGAGCCAAAGTTCACAAGCCGGAGCCTCGCCCCCAACCTCGGCCAACACCGAACCCCGAAAAGAAGGGAAAATAACGGGTGGCGCGGCCGAAGCCGCGCCACTCGCCTTCACTCCGCCGCGGCCAGGTCCTCGCCGGGATCCTCTACCAGGCCGAGCACGTCGCCAAGGTCGAAACAATCCGCCAGGCCGAGGCCGGATTCTGGGATCGACATGCTGTTCTTTCTGTATTGCTTCTCGGCATTGAAGGCGTCCTGCCCTTTTGCCTCGTTGGTGCGCAGCGCCAGGCCTGCCTCGACCGCAGCATCGGCAACTGGCTCCGGTACAAGTCGGGACCAACGCCGTCCGCACAGAGCCCGGCCACCGCGATCATTCTCGACGTATGCAAAGTCTTTCAGAACGAAGATTTCGACGTTCGCTGGCTGGTCAGGTTCAGGCATGGGCGCCTCTGCCGGCTCAGCATCCACCCCGGCAGGCGCGCCCGCGCGCTTGGCAGCAGCCCGGGCGCGAAGCCGGTCCGACAGCAGCACTCTCGCAGGATCCCGAATGGCTGCCGGCGGCGTTCCATCGCTTCGGCTCTGCGGTATTTCCTTGTCGATGTCGAAAAGCCTGCCGAGGGTCTGCACCCGGCCGAAGACCGAACTCTGATGCTCGAATAGCCCAGGCGCCGCCGCGAAGAGGCTTTCGGCAACGATCGCCGTCAGAAGCTCCTCCCGGGAGAAGTGGTCGGCATGTCGCCTGGCGTGGTCTCGCGGCCGCGACCATTCGCGACTTTCAACGACGGCCAAGCCTTCTGGCATCTTCGCGAGATAGGCAGAGCATGCTTTCCCGAGCGCCGCGGCGGCCTTGGCAACCTCAGGGGCTAGTTCTCGGTCGACGAAGTCGGCGAGCGCCTCATCCACCTTGGCGGCGGCTTCGCGTTCTTCTTTTGCCCGCGCGGCAACGAGTGCATGGCGAAGCTCCTCGAGGCCGGACACCATTTCGGCCCGCTCTTCATGCGTGGACCGAAGAAGGTCTTCCGCGAGAGCGAGACCGTGTCGCGTCTCTGCAGGAATCTCAGCCTCTGGATCTGATAGAATGTGAGCGCGCCGCGCTGCCCGATGCCTATCGATTTCTCTTTCCGTCAGACCGATCTTCGCATCGATCTTAGCGATCGCGTTTTCAAATTTCTGAATTTCCACCTCGGCTACGGCCAAGGGATTTTTGCGGAATGGGCTTTTCATCTTTCGTCCTCGGTTGGGATTGACGTGGCAGTGCGGCGCCGGCCCGAAGGCCGGCCGCCAATTCTTCGCATCGTTGTTTCAGACTACCGGCGCGCCGAGCCGACAGCGCGCTTCCAGCCAACGTCAGCCTTGCCGTCGGCAGCATCATCGCCGATGTGACGATTGACGTTGGCGACGGCCCGGTGCCATCCCTCTGCGCCTGGCGCGCCGCCGATCGGTTCGGGTGTCCCGATGCCGACGCCGGCCTTCGGTTCATTCTTCGGCCGGGCGGCCGATGAAGGCTTCGCCGCGGCCGCAACGGCTGAATCAATTTCGGCCGCCGCGACATCGAGCATTGTAACTGCCTGCTCGGCGGTGAAATCGGATTCGATCGCGAGGATGTCGGCGAGTTTCGGCATCTTCTTCGCCGATGCGCATCCCAAGATCGCACGGATTCGAGAGCGCTCTTCCTGTTCGATGGTCATTTCATTTCTCCGGCGCCGCTGTTTTGGGAGGTTCGGGCGCGGGCTGGCGCATAGGCCGGCGCTCGATTTGAACTTCGTCTGTCGAACGATCGGCGTCCTCGAGGGTCTTAGCGGCCCAGCTCATTGAAAGGCCGTAGCATTGGCCCCATTCGTCGGCCCGGCGAGCGGTTCGCTGCGCTCGGCGCGTCAGCTTGCCAACTCGGATCCTCGAAATGGCGCCGGCATGAGCGAGCTTCCCAAGGCGCTGACCAATGCGACGATGATGGAGGCCAGTGTCGTCAGCGAGCTGCGTCACGCGTGCCGTGCAGAGCCGCAGATCCGGATGCCAGGATCGCACAAGGCTCTCAGCCACCTCAAGCGTGCGGGCTTCGCCCAGAAAGGCGATACGAACCGCCTCGAGCCAGTTTGCGGGGCTGAGGTCTGCGGGTTGGATGCTCATGCTGCACCGTCCCGACCGTTCGGCGTGTCGCCAAAGCGGTGGAAGTCGATCGCGAATTGGACCGCGGATCTGAACGACCGAATTTCCCGCAGGATTACCTCCTCCGACAGATTGGCCGCTACGAGCTGTTCCCGAAGCGCTTGAACCGCCGCGTACCAGAAGTCATCGCGGATCTTGCCTTCTCTGGATTCCAGGCCTTCTGCGATCCTCAAAACAGTCACCGTTCGGCGCGCCAAAGGAAATGGCGTCACGACTTGGCCGACGGTCTGCTTCCGCCTCCGCCTCGTCACTCGCGTCATCGGGAAGGTGATAACGTTCAAGTCTGGAAACAGCCCGAGCGTCATCTCGATACCCTTCTTCTTCCAGTCTCTGACACAGATGATCGTGGTGCTTCGATCGAGGCGGGGAGCCCATGCGACCCCGCCGTCGTTACGAACTCGACCTCACCATTCTTGATTGTGCCGTACGATATCGGTGGGCTGGACGAGGTCGGCGGTGAACCGCCTCCTACCGCCTGCACTATCTCGTCAATGATTGCGCTTGCCACCGTCGAGTGGACAGGTGCGTCCGGAGACCCGAAGGGATATGTATCCATATCCCTAGTGACCGCCGAACCTGTCCGCGCGCCCTCCGCCGAACCTGTCCGCTCTGCATTATGTGCGGGGTCCGCCGGACCTGTCCGCTCACGCTTCTTGCGCTCATAATAATAGCTCCGACTGATCCCTTCAGCCTCCCACGGCTTTCCGGTTGAGACCTTCGCGAGATACGATTCTCGGTCGTCAGAACCCTCCTGCCGACGCGCCTGCCGCTTGCGCTCGATGTCATCGACTCGGGCCTTAGCGGCGACCCGGTCCCGCTGCTCTTCGATCGATATGTCGGCGCTGTTCATGGTCCTAATTTCCAAGGCTGATCTTTCCTGCCACGTCAGCCGCACAAGTCTGCCCGCGTCGGTGTCGCTTAGGTTGTACCGCCTTCCCTCGATGCGCATCCGCACGGGCTCGAACACATGGTCAAAGTCTGGCATCAGGTGCGGCGCGAAGCGCGCGCACCAACCCGCAAGCACAGATTTGAGGTCCGAAGGCCGCTTCAACGCATTGGCCGCATGAGCCACGATCAGGATGAAAGGATCGGCATCGATCTCCTCTGGAATGAGTTTTCCAAACCGCATCTGAACGACCTGTTCGATCTCCCTCATGCGAAGGAGCGCCTTGTCCCAGAATCCCCCCTCCGATCGCTGCTCGGCGATGACGCACTTCCCTGCAATGATCTTGCGTCCGGACCGTCTTGCCTTGCGCGACGAAGAGGAATATTTTCCGCCGACTGATGTTTTCTGATCTGCCGCCGCGTCTGATTCGCTCCCAGACCGGCGGTTTTCTTTTGGCTCATCGCTCATGATGTCAGCTCCCCGCATTGACACCGGAAGCGCGCACGCCCGAGCTTAGCGACGGGAACGCGGACGGTTGCGCGGTGGCCGCAGCGGCACGCGACCAGGCGGCTAACTGTGGCGCCTGGCGCCGCCATCGCGGCGTCGATCTCGGCTCGCATCTCGCTCTTGGGGATCCGGCGCTTGGGCGCGCCGATCGGCAGCATGGCGCCGTCGACGGGTTCGGCGCCTTGGCGCGCGACGCGCGAGCGGTCGCGCTGCAAATCCCATCGCCGACTCATTGTCTCGCCCCCAGCATCGCGCTCGCGCGATCGATCGCTGCCGCTGTTTGACTCGAGGAAAGCCCGAAGCGGGCGGTCACCGCACCTGCGGACGTGTCCGCGTCGAATGCCAGCCAGACCGCCGCAACCGCGACCAGCACATCGCCGATCTCAACAACATCAAGGCTTTCTTCATGGCCGCGGTGTCGAAACGCCGCGATCATCTCTCGGACGCGCTCGATCGAAAGTTCAGTCGCCTCAATGCCGGCCCTGATGATCGCAAGATCGGTTGCACCTGGCTCGAGCCGTCGCAGTTCGTCGAAGAAGTTGTGCGGGTTTGACCAGTTGTAGGCCGTGCTGAGCAGGTGGCCTACCAGCCGGTTGTGAAGGGCTGCGCCGGTCATCAGGCGGCCCTCGCTAATCGCAGATTGTTTCCGCGGATGATGGCGCACGCCTCGACTGCCGAAAGTCCGAAACGCCTCAACTCGGGGACAGCGGCTCCGCCGCGCTCGGCGCGCGGCGTGTTTGCCAGCCAGGCGGCTGCTTCGCCGAGGGGACCCGTGGCGGATTTAGAGGCGGCCGGCATCAGGCGGCCGCCTTGTCGCGTTCTGCCGCGAACTGCTCGAGCGCCTTGCGCAGTTCACCGACGCGCCAGCGATTTGTGCTAGCGCTGATTTTCAGTGGCCTGGGGTAGCGTCCGGCGTTGATGCCGCGCCACAATGTTGAACGATGGATCGGCGTGTTGCTACCGCCGATGAGGCGGCATGCGATAGCCTCGTCGACGAGATCGTCGTCGCTGAGGCTGGTCGGGACCTGTTGGGTTGTCTCCATAGTGTCGCTCCGTGTTTCGGCGACACTCAATGAAGATCAAACTCTGACAGCTTTCAAAATGGTGGAAAGAACCCGTTTTTGGGCGGGCGTTTCACCATGTCGGCCTTATATGCCCGGATTGCCGATGCCGCCGCGTCGGCGGTCGGTGCGACCGCCAGGACCGGAGAGCATGAAGCCAACAAAAACCTGACAAGCGGCCCAGTTGAGCTTTGCTCGTCCGTCTGACCGTCAGCTTTTGTGGATCTACCAACACGTCGCCCTGAATTCTCCCAAAACTCGATAAGCCGCGTCGACAATGCCGAGGGAATTTGAGGGCGCCTGCCTTTGAGAGATGGGTTTTCGTCTGCAATCTTCTCAACCCAATTCAGCAAAGTGACGAGGTGCCCCTCCAATGTCATAGGTGCACCCCTATCATCGAAATGCCGTTCGAGGTCAAATTCCTGTGGTTGCAGCTCGTTGAGCAGTTGCCCAGCCAAATCTGCGACCTTTGCATTTCGTGCGAGGTCCTCCCTCAATTCATCTTCAGAGTTGCATCTCCATTCGCCAACGATCCATTCGACGCGTCGGCAGTCGGGGTGATCTGCATCAATGCCAAGGGTCTCAGCGATCGCGACCTTTTGCTTACCAGTGTAGATGAGATCAGCTTCGATTCTCACGCTGCGCCCTTCGATCCGAGAGGTACGATCGCAGCGGCGCCGGCGTTGATTCCGGCCAACCGATCAGCCCAAAGCACTAGAGCGTCCCTCTTCTCCCGCATGTAGTCGTAGCGAGCGTATACGCGACTGGTAATGCTGGCTTTGGTTGCGCTGACGTGATTCAGAACGTGACCGATGGTGAAAGGCGAGATACCGAGTTCTTCCATATGGGTCGCCGCGGTCCTTCGCAGATCGTGGGCAGTCCAAGGCGCTATACCCATGATCGTTGCCACGGTGCGCTTGATAACCTCCTCCCGCTTGATCGCCTTGGCGATCGCGGCGCCTGTAACCGCGGCACGGGCGCCGGGCCCGGGAAATACGAAATTCGGGACTTCTCTGCTTTTGCGCTCGGAAAGCACCCTCACCTCGGCGAGCTGCTCCCGCACAATGTTGATCGCCATATCGGACAGCGGTACGACGTGCTCGCGCTTGTTCTTCGATCGGGCCACCGGAATAGTCCAGAGCCCGGCATCGAGATCAATCTCTTCGAGCGTCATGCCAGCGACCTCGCCTACGCGCTGCGCAGTGACAAGACAGATGCGGATTACACGGCGGGTTGATTCACGCATGTCCGCGTCGTTCAATGCAGACCACATCGCTCTGATCTCATTGGCGGATAGAACTCGGTCGCGCTCCACGACGACGGAAGGCTTCTTCATGCCTTCAGTCAGGTTCTCGTCCAGGTCGCCCCGCGCTCGAGCCCAACGTACCATCGCACGAACATCTTCGAAAAGCCGGTTGGCTTCGGTATGGGCACCCCGGTCCTTTACAGCGTCGATCGCCTTGGTGATGTCTCGCCGGTGCAGGTCCCCAAGCTTCACGTCGCCGATACAGCCGGTCGATCTCTCCTCAATCCTCTTGCCACCGGCGTCACGGCCGGAAACGTTCTTGCGAAGACGTCGGGCGATCTCGTCGCCCGACCGCTTCGTTGAGGCATGTCGCTTCAGGTAGTTGTCGACCATGTCGGCGACACTCTGAGATGCAGCCGTGGCCTTCTTGTCGGCGATCGGGTCCCCACCATCGCCGACCTTGGCGCGGGTGTCCCGCGCTCTCTGGCGAGCGCCCTTCTCGCCCCCAAGCGGGATCTCCGGATAGCTGCCAAGCTTCAACCAACTGCGCTTCGCCGGCGGTCCGTAGACCACGTACCAGGACTTCGCTCCGGCTGCGGACGCACGAAGAACGAGGCCCTTCACGATGGTGTCGAAGTAGTCGACTTTCCGGCCGGAATTCACCTTCGCCGATTGGCAAAACTTATCTGACATCTCAACCTGCGGCATGCGTCCCTCGACCAACCGGTCTGCGTGATCTACAGGATGATCTACACAAAACCGCGCGTCGTGTCGAGATATCGCGCGACAGGGTGGAACGTGAAACACCACGCGAGCCCATGCACAGAAAGGGGTCTCGGCACCTCAGCCTGTCGCAAGACGCTGCACGTAGCGTCGGTGGGAAACCTCTGTTAACCGGTTGGTCGCTGGTTCGAATCCGGCCCGGGGAGCCATCGCCTTTTCTACGCCAAGTCGCGATTTTGCACGCCGGCGTGCGATTTTTCCCTACGCTTCGATCTCAATAGCCCTGCTTCCAGAGTGTCAGAGCATCGAGGACAGATGAAATCAAGCGCAGAATAGCGGCCTCGCCCCCCGCCTATTCTTCGCAAGCCGATCGCAGGACTGGCGACGCAGATGCTTTTTCGTGTTATGATGGGCTTGCGACGCGCGTAATCTCGACCTCGGCAATATGGCAGAGGTCGAAAGCTATTGCCTTGGCACAGGAAGCTTTCGCCCCCAGCACTTGATCGCCTCCGAAACGCTAGGTGTGCTGCTTCCCTGACTGACCCAGGGCGAGGAGGTTGTCCATGTCCACGAGTAGTGTTGACCGCCCGCTGCAGCCGGGCGACCGGGCACCGAATGTTGTGCTCAATGCGATCTCACGCGAAGGCAGATCGCGCTCGATGATTTTCGAGGCCGTAGCCCGTTGTTGATCGGTTTGTTCCGAGGCCTGCACTGTCCGTTCTGCCGGCGCCATGTCGCGGCGATGGCGCAACTTAAGCCGGCCCTGCGTGAGAAAGGCGTCGAATGCCTGGCTGTGGTCAATACGCCGGTCGAGCGGGCGCGGCTCTATTTCCGTTACCACCCGGCACCCGATCTTCTCGCCGCATCCGACCCGGAGCGAGCCTCGCACCGTGCTTTCGGCTTGCGCGAGGTCGGGATGGACACGGTCATGGCGATACCGTTCCATCTCCCGGGCGAGTTGCCCGAGCCTATGGACGTCATGGCAATGAATGAATTTCTTAACAAGAAGGAAGGTTATGAGATTACGGAAGTCGATCAGCAGGCGATGGCTTCCAGCCAGGCGCAGCTTGTCGGTCAGTTCCTAATCGACCGGACGGGCATCGTACGCTGGAACTTCACTGAAGTTCTGGAGGATGGCCTCAACACCTTCAGAGCGCTGAATCCCGAGGAATTGATGTCGGCAGCTTCCCAAGTTGCACATCAATAGGCTGCGGAAAATGGGCTGCTAAAAACTCGCTCGACGGCCACGGTCCTGTGGTGATTCTTTGGATTTAACAATCGTCGAAATGCTCAGCGCGGGAGGCTAAAGTCTGCCCGTGGGCTTCGTAGCGATTTCGATTCAACAGTCTGCGGACCGCCCCGACGCTAGAGTGAGCAAGCCGCATAGGCGGGGCGACGTCCGCTCGTTGCCGCAATCACGTTGTTCCGACAGGCGCGCATAAGGTAATTATGCCGCCTCCCCGTCTGCTGCTCGGCATAGCGAACCTTGATTAGCAGCCCCTCCATCGCACATCCGGGTTAGATAACAGCGGGGTACGCCGATGTCTGTGAGATCGTGTGTGCGCACAACGCCTCGTTCCTTCGCGAGTGCGACTGCCCGTTGCCTCAAAGATGGTTTTGGCCCACCGGTTGATCGGAGGCGCACGGCGCGCTCCCGGTCACGCTTGCGAGTCTTGATGGCGGGCTGCGGCGCAGTTTTGAGAGGAATCGGCAGCTCATAGTTCGCAGTTTCGCCCGGCCCGGGGAGCCAATATTTTTCAAAGGCGCAGAGGCTCCGGCGTTTTCATTGTTTTGGCTGACACCACGGTTTTGATAACGCCAAGACCATGGTCACTGCGTCTGGGATTCCCTATCGTGGAAGAATGTGATTGCTGAGCGACGATTCCGCTCGCCACTCCACGAACTGTGTCAGTCGTCACCACTGCTGACGGCCGGCTATGTAATGGGTAAGCGCCGCCGACCGCATTCCCTTCCCTCCTCGTTGACGAAAAGTGTTCGTTCGAATGATGCTTTTCCGTTGCCCTAAGCGCAAGGTTTTGACCAGCCAGCACAGGGCCTCCTCTTAAGCTCGCTGGTCGTCAAGGCCCAGCGGCCTCTAGCTGCCGTCCCCCCCGCAACCAAGCCGCTGGGCCGCCTCGCCAACGGCGAAGCTTGCCTGCCGACGTATATTAGCAACATCTTGACTAGGCGCCGTCCGCTCCAGACTCAAGCGTCTGGCGCGGGGCACTGGTTGCGATCACGGCCACGATACGTAGGCGGGTCACTGAGGACCGGGCAAGCGTCTCGATTCCGAGCTACGGCTTCCCGCATTCCATCGTGGACAGCACGTCCAAGATCAAGAGAGGTCAGCAGATCGAGCTTGCCGGCGAGATCACGCGCATAGAGGAGGAAGGCGGCACTCACAATCGACATGGGACCGCTGTCAAGCCTGACGCCGAGGGGTATTAACCGACGTTCCTTTTAAATTTGAAATGCCTTACCCGAGGCCCGCCCTGGAACGGTAGGTCAGGGCGCTGATCTTCCTCGTCCGGCTCAGCCTGCATCGCGGGCCTTCATGAAAAGCTCCAGCAAGTCGGCGCCAATGCCGAGGGTTGCCATGAGGCTGAACTTAGAGCGGCTAGGGAGTTTCGTCGTCTCTGGCCTTACCAATCGCCTCAAGTAATGAAGCTAGGGTTGGGGTCAGCTCTGTTTCGACTGGCCCAAACAGCTTGTGTACATGACGACGATTGTCTTCGGTTCCGATCAACTCCCGAACGGCGTCTGCAAGGGACTTCTGCCCAGCTTTGTCGCGCTTTGTCATGTCGACCGAGGTTCCCCGCCTGTCGCGCAACTCGGAGATCAGGGAATGGTTGCATTAGGGATCAGGAATGTTTGGGAACTGGGCTCGGGTAACTGGCACATTCGGCCCTAATCAGACGAGCGTAGCACCAACCCCTCTTCCTTGGCAGCCGCCAAGAATGCCTTGCGGCACTCCTCAGGCTCTATCTCGTCGGCAATCACAGCGACGCATACGTGCACCGCGAGGTTCCACAGAAGGCCATGGTTGGTCCACTTCAGGAGTTCCTCAGCGGCTGCTTCAGCGTTGCTAACCTTCCGCGTCGATCCGCTACCCTCGGTCCTGACAGGGACCGGCGCGGAGAACCAATGGAGCGCCATGCAGTCACTCTTTGTCGGCCCGATCAAGTTCCTGCAGCAAATGCTTTTGCTCAGCCGGCAGCTCCCGTTCTACAGGCAGATTTAGCAGGTTGCGAAGGTAATTGCGGATTACCTCTGAAGTGATCCACCGCCGCACAACCTCGGCAATAACCTTCCGTTTGGCTGCGTCAATTTCGACCACGTTCGGGCCTACACGCTTAAGAGGACCGAACTCCACCGCGAGCGGATTTGTTCCTTAGAAGGGGCCGGAAATGTTTGGTACAAAAATCCGAGCCGGTGATCGGATAACTGGCTCGCGCGAAGCCCCCCGTACCCCCTCCGTTTCCCTTACGGCGCCGGTGGGCACAGCCTTGCTATGTACCCCTGGCAGCGTCCTCGATCAGTTCGGCTATTAAGGTGCGGACCCGTAGGTCGGACCTATCCCCTATGTTTCCCACATCTTTGGTCACCATCCCCGGCGAAGATACGGCCACCGCCCCGCTCACCTTAACGTTGACCGTAAAGGTTCTTCTAGGCGCCTTCTCCAATTCTCGCTTCCTGTAGATCTGGAAACGAATCGACGGGGTTAAAGCTTTGACCTGCCGGCGTGGCGCGGTGTCTATGTCGATAGCCACCTCGCCTGCCACGTCAGCCTTGGCCGCCTCCAGCGATGCAATCACGACGTCGTTTAGCCAAGCCTTTGCTTGCTCGCTGAAGTCCGCCATGGGGGCATCTCGCTTCCCCATCTCCGCGCCGCCGACGGGCTCCTCCTGCTGACGGCGAGCTTCCTTCCCGCGCTCAAGGGCTTCTTTAAACTGTGCCATCCCTGTTGCTCCGATTTGTCAACAGGCCACCCCCATCAGATCGGCTATGGCGCCCTCCCATTCACCACAACGCGCGTAGTCGGGGTACGTTGCGTTGGAGAGCCTTTGGGTTCGCCGCTATTCAGCGTTTGTGTCAGCCCTGCCATATCTGCGCACGGGTCAGCTTGGTCTCGCCTCGGGGATTCACCGGAACGGTAGCGGTCGAGTAAATCATGATATGTCTCCTGGACAGAACGTCGGTGATGGGGCTCAGACGGCAATTGCGGCCGCATAGTCGCGATAGGAGCGCAACGGCCGGCCCAGCAGCGCGGTCAGCCGATCGACATCGCCGGCATCGGGGACCATGCCGTCCGTGAGGAAGCGCTCCGCCATCAGGCGCATGTCGAGGGCCATCCAGCTCGGCATGAACTGCCGCAGGTTCTGCTCGAAGCCGGCGGTGTCGTCGCCGGGATACGCGATATGTCGACCGAGGACGTCCGTCCAGATCGCTGCGACGTCCGTGCCAGTCAGCGTGTCGGGGCCGACCAGGTTGATGCGATTGAGCGGGAGCGGCGCGGCGGCCTGCTCACGGCGGAGGAGTTCGATCGCGGCGATCTCGCCCAGGTCCCGCGCGTCGATCATGGCGATGCCCTTGGCTCCGATCGGCATCGGATAGATGCCGTAGCCGATCACCACGTCCTTGATCGTGATGTCGTTGTCCATGAAGTAGGCGGGCCGCAGGATGGTGGCGTTGAGCCCCATCTGCTCGATCATCCGCTCGACGCCGAACTTGCCCGCAAAATGCGGCACGTTGACGTAGAGGTCGCTGTGGATCACCGACAGGTAGACGATCCGCTCGATGCCGGCCTCGCGGGCAACGGCCAGCGCTACCAGCGCCTGGGTGTATTCGTCGGCCACCACCGCGTTCAGCAGGAAAAGGGTGGAGACGCCGGAGAAGGCCTTGCGTAGGGAATCGACATCGAGCAGGTCGCCCTGCACGACATCTACGCCAGCGGCGAAATTGGCCTTGGAGGGATCGCGAACCAAAGCGCGCACATGGGCGCCACGCTTCACGAGCTGTTCGACTACGTTGCGGCCGACATTGCCGGTCGCGCCGGTAACGAGAATGGTCATGGGGTTACTCCTGAGTTGAGCCGGATGGCTGCTCAGAAATTAGTGATCCACATTTGTGTCGGTAGGCGTTATATTTGGACACGCCGTCTCATTGGTGGAACATATGGATCTACTTGCCCTTGCCGATTTCAATCTGGTCGCCCGCCACGGGGGCTTCGGTAAGGCCGCCCGCGCTGCCGGGCGCCCGAAGGCAACCTTGTCCCGACGCGTGGCGGAGCTGGAGGCGAGTCTGGATCTACGGCTGTTCGAGCGTGGCGCGCGCGCGTTGAAGCTGACGGAAGAAGGACGTGCGCTTTTCGAGCGCACGGGCCGGTTGCTTTCCGAGCTCGAAGAGACAGCGGCCGCGATCGCCTCAGGCGGCGAAAGGCCGCGAGGCAGGTTGCGGATCAGCGCCCCAGTGCTGTTCTCACAGACCGCGATGGGGAAGATCGCTGCCGGCTTCGCCCTGAAATACCCGGAGGTAAGGCTCGAGGTCACGACCGAAGACCGCGCCGTCGACATGATCGAAGAGGGATTTGACCTGGTGATCCGGGTCAATCCGGATCCGGATGAGAGCCTCGTTGGGCGAGCCTTTCTGCGTGATCGACTGGTGGTCGTGGCAAGTCCTCACCTCGCCCGGCCGGCGGACGGTCTGGCGGCCCCGGCCGTCATGCGTTCGACAGCCGATCGAGGGGCTTGGGACGTGAAGACGCCCACTGGCCGGTCAACAATCGCGATCGAGCCGGTCCTTGCGCTGTCGTCACTCATCATGGTCCGGGATGCGGTACGAGCGGGCGTCGGCGCGGCACGCCTACCGGTGTCGCTGGTGAGCCATGATCTGGCGGACGGAACACTGGTACATTGGGGGGATCTCGATCGACCCGACATCGCCCTGTGGACGCTCTATCCCTCTCGGCGGCTGCTGAGCGCCCGCGTCTCCGCATTCCTCGACCATCTGAAACAGGCCTTTCCCATGGGGACGCCTGACGAGCTGGCCGCCTATATCGGCAAATGACGCCCAGGAAGCTGGTTAATCCAGCTGAGGCCTTAGGCGAGGCACAAGGAAAGCAGTTGCCGTGCTTTCATGGTGGGTGCGTTATCCGAAATATCTTCCGCGAACGCGACATTTTTTAAAGGCAACCCGCTCCGCGAACTGTGCCATCGTCACCACTGCTGACGGCCGGCTATGTGTAGGTATTGGGAGCGCCACCGACCGCATTCCCTTCCCTCCTCGTGGACGAAATGTGTTCGTTCGAATGATGCTTACGATATTGATAAGGTCAGGCTGGTCGAGAAGTACAGGCCGCCGAAGCGCAAGAAGCCGCTGCGTTGACATGCTGAATTAGCGGACAACAAACAGGGGAATTCAGGGATTCCCGGTGTTGATCTAGACTCCAGGAATGGAAAAGACGTTTGACGATCTTGCCAGCGCGATAAGGCCCCCCACGCAGACGTTTGGGGAGCCATCCGCGTCTTGGCCATCGATCTGGCCGGGAAGCTTCTAATGGGCCCTGCCATCGGCGTTGGCACTGGAACGGCGCTGGCCGGTTAGATCGCTAACCCGCAAGATTCCACCCGGGCGCGGATTCGCCCACGATCGCCAACTTGGCTTTATTCAGCCTTGAGGTTAATCACCCGCATCACGGCGACCACTGTCCCGTTGTTCGTAGCAGCCTCCTTCGTGCTACCCTTGCCGCAGCTCCATACATCGCCTTCCTTGGCTGTGAACTGCATATCCCCGGCCGTAACCTGCAGCTCGCCTTCAGTGACCGTGCAGACCATGTCGTCGGCCATGACATCCCCCAGCGGGCTAGATCCCTTTGGCTGATACACGACGTCTTCCATCGCGATTTTCTTGTACCCCTTGATATGGGAGTCTCGTGTTCCCAGTTCGACGAGCCGAACGCCGGGAAAAATCTCTTTGCCATCAGTCGGACCGTAGGTCTTGGCCGCTGCCGGAGTCGGCAATGCAACCAATAGCGGGGTCGACAACGAGGTGGCACCAAGGGCGAGAGCATTACGTCGATTCATCTTCATAACATTATCCTCCCTGAGTTAGTCCGCCCACAACTGGGCGAACCGGATATTTTACGCGCCCGTGCAGCCAAATAGTCAAAACACAATTGAGCAGGCCCATGCTCCGCCCAGGAAGCTGGTTAATCCAGCTGAGGCCCGCAGCGGGCCAACATAGCGAAAGTGCACTGTCACCGTAATTCTGCGTTCGAAGGGAAACCATCGCTCGATTTCACTCAAATGAAGGAAGACGCTTTACCTGAAAGAGGCTGATAACGCGCCAGAGCCAATCGGCTCGGCGATAATGCGCTTCGGCCAAGATGCCGACCTGAGCTTCGGCCCCAGTGTCGGTAGATCTACCGCGGCTTAGGCCGGCGCTTGGGGAGGAAATTCGATGAGATTGGCCATCGTGTGCGCGGCAATTGTGATTGCCGGATCCACCGCCGCCGTTGCGCACGAGAAAAAGGTGGTAGCCAGAAAAGGAATAACGCCACCTTGTGCCGATTTGTCAGGCACGATCAAGAAAAAGAGGGAGACAGAAGTGGATTACCGTTCAACCGGAACTGTCTCCGGCGCAATCCCCAAAAACAAGTCTGAGCCGCGCCTAGGCTACGAAACGGTTAACCCTGGCATCATATCTATCTTTTAGCTCGTTGATTGCGTGTTTCGCTAACTTGAATGCAGCACAGGTGGCCAGCAGGATACACAGGCGGCCACGAAGGCGAGCGCCGGTATTGAACTACGGTGACGGTGCACTTTTTGCGGCGTGGCATTCTCAGCCCATCCCGTGCGGGGTCCCAAACGTTTTTCGCCTTCCGTGACCGGCAGTGCCTTTCCCCCGAAATCGACCGCCCTATTTCGCCTCGACAGGTGGGCGGCTGATTGCTGGACGAGTCCCTGCGACTAGGACGGCATGTGCTTCGAGGTACCCCCAATGGACTTCCACGATCGGCACCTACTGCGGTTGCGGGTGAACGGCGAGGACCACAGCCTTTCCGATCTCGATCCCCGCGTCACGCTGCTCGACCTGTTGCGCGAGCGGCTTCATCTGACCGGAACGAAAAAGGGATGCAATTTCGGCGAGTGCGGCGCCTGCACCGTGCATCTCGACGGACGGCGTGTGAATGCCTGCATGATACTGGCCGTGTCCGCCGAGGGACGCGAGGTCACGACGATCGAGGGCCTGGCGGACGGCGATGCGCTTCATCCCGTGCAGCAGGCGTTCATCGATCATGATGGTTTCCAGTGCGGATTCTGCACGCCCGGGCAGGTGATGTCGGCGGCGGCGCTGATCGAGGAGGGACATACCGGCTCCGACGCCGAGATCCGCGAATGGATGAGCGGCAATCTGTGCCGCTGCTCGGCCTATCCGCAAATCGTCGAGGCGGTGCGCGCAGCGGCTGGGAGGGCGAGCCAATGACCCCATTCGTCTATGCGCGCGCCGATAGCCTGGGCGAAACGATCGCGGCCGGAGCGGCGCCGGACAGCGCTTTTCTCGCCGGCGGCACCGAATTGCTCAACTGGCTGCGCCTTGGCATTGCCGGGCCGGCGCGGATCATCGATATCTCCCGCCTCGACGGGCTGGATCAGATCGAGGCACTGCCCGGCGGCGGCTTGAGGATCGGCGCGCTGACGCATCTCAACGACGTCGCGCAGCACGAGTTGGTCATGCGCGACTATCCGGTGTTGAGCCAGGCGATCCTCAACGCGGCGTCGCCGCAACTGAGAAACCTCGCAACGATAGGCGGCAATCTGCTGCAGAAGACGCGCTGTGCCTATTTCCGTGCCGAAGAGCAGTTGCCGTGCAACAAACGTCGGCTCGGCTCCGGTTGCTCGGCATTGCATGGCATCAACGACAATCACGCGATATTCGGCTGGACCGAGGATTGCATCGCCACCCAGCCATCCGACCCGGCGGTGGCACTGGCAGCACTTGATGCAGTCATCGTCACCGCGCACCGCAGCGGCGGCCGGCGCATTCCGGCAGCCGAATTCCACCTGCTTCCCGACACGCGGCCAGAGGCAGACAATGTGTTGCAGCAAGGCGAACTGATCACGGCAATCGAGCTGCCGGCACCGGCGCCGCGATCGGCTTACCTCAAGGTGCGCGAGCGCGAATCCTACGAATATGCCATCGTCTCCGCCGCCGTAGTGCTGGAGATGGACGGCCAAACCATCCGTCGGGCTGCCGTGGCGCTGGGGTCCGTCGCGCTGCGGCCCTGGCGGCTGAGCGCCGCCGAGGACCAGCTCGCCGGTGCCGAAATCGGCGATCGCGAGGCATTGAGCACCGCTATCGAGCAATCCTTCGCCGAAGCGCGTCCCTTGTCGCAGAACGCCTACAAGATCGAACTGGCCAAGACCGCCGCTTTGCGGGCGATCGAAAGAGCAGCGAGGATGCCGTCATGATGATCACCCAGCCTGTTGCCCGCCCTGACGGCGGCATCAAGGTTACCGGCCGCGCCCGCTATGCGGCCGACTACTTTGCCCCCGACCTACTCTATGCAGTGCTGGTGACCGCGCCCGTTCCCGCCGGCCGCGTGACGTCGATCATGGTTGACGACGCGCTCGCCGAGGAAGGGGTCGTGCGCGTGCTCACGCATGAGGACATGCCCAAATTCGGCCGGTTCGCATCGCCAAGGGCCGAGCCGGATACGCAGACGCAGCACGCCGAAGGTCCGCCGGCGGCGCAGAGCTTCATGCCCATGCAGAGCGACGAGATACGTCACGAGGGCCAGCCGCTTGCAATTGTGCTGGGCGAGACACTGGAGGCGGCGGAAGCCGGCGCCCGCCGCGTCTCGTTGCGCTACGAGTTCGCCGAGCCGGAATTGCCGGCACCACCCGAATGGACCGCAATCGACAAGGCTGCGGTCGTGCCGAGGGAGAGCGGCTTTCTGTTCCTGGAGCCGACGTTTACGAAGGGCGAGGTCGACCGCGGGCTTAGCAACGCAGCCGCCATGGTCGAAGCCGTCTACCTGCAGCCGTCGCGCCATCACAACGCCATGGAGCCCTCGGCGACGCTCGCCGAGTGGAACGACGGAGAGCTGACGCTGCACGACGCCACGCAGCACGTCTACGGTGTCCGCCAGGTGGTTGCGGCCCGCATGAATGTCCCGGCCGAGAAGGTCCGCGTGATTTCCCGCCATACCGGCGGCGGCTTCGGCGGCAAGGGCTGGATCTGGCCGCATCAGGTGCTGGCCGCCGCCGCGGCGCGCATCATGCAGCGCCCGGTCAGGCTGGCGCTCAGCCGCGCCAATGCCTATTCCTGTCTCGGCTATCAGCCGCGCATGGCACAGAAGATCGTGCTGGCGGCGGACAAGTCGGGCAAGCTGACCGCCGTGCAACAGGACGTGGTCAACCTGACCACCGTCACCGACGATTTCGTCGAGTTCGCCACCGAAGCCTCGAAGGGTCTCTACGCCACGCCGGCCATGCGTCTCAGCCAGCGCGTCGAGCGCGCGAACGTCGCCATGCCGACGGCGCTGCGTGCGCCGGTCGAGGGTCCCGGCACCTGGGCCCTCGAAAGCGCGATGGACGAGCTCGCCCACCGCCTCGGCATCGATCCGCTCGACCTGCGTCTGATCAACCATGCCGATACGGATCCGGCCACCAGCCAGCCCTGGTCATCGAAGAAGCTGCGCGAGGCCTATGAGGAAGGCGCCCGCCTGTTCGGCTGGCGCGAGCGCCCGCGCAAGCCACAACGCGACGGCGATTGGCTGATCGGCTACGGCATGGCGACCTGTAGCATGGGCTGTTTCCGCCACCCGACGCCTGCAGCCGAGGTCAGGTTGCACAGGGACGGCACGGTGCTCATCCGCACCGGCACCCAGGATATAGGGACCGGAACACTCACCATCTTTCCGCAGATCGCAGCCGATGTCCTGGGCCTGCCGATGGAGAGGATCGAGTTGGAAATGGGCGATACACAGCTGCCGGAGGCGGGTCCGACCTATGGCTCATCGTCGACCATGGGGGTGGGCGCGGCGGTGCTCGCAGCCGCCGAAGATGCACGTTCGCAGCTTGCCCGTCTTGCCAATCTGCCGCCCGACGAGGTCGAGATGCAAGACGGCCATATTCGCCGCAAAGGCGCTGCCGGCGGTCAGACGATCGCCGACGTGATGAGTCATACCGACATCGGCGAGATCATCGGCTCCGGCTCGTTCGATCCGGCGCAGCATGGCAAAGGCCTCGCCATGCGCACTTTCGGCGCGATTTTCATGGAGGTCGGCGTCGATCCGGGGCTCGGCCTGCTCAGGCTTCGTCGCGCCGTCGGCAGCTACAGCGCCGGCCGCATCGTCAATCCCCGCACCGCACGCAGCCAGATGACGGGCGGCATCATCTGGGGCTGGGGCATGGCGGCGATGGAGCAGAGCAGGCACGAACCGGTGCTCGGGCGGTTCCTGTCGAAGAACCTTTCAGGGGTTGCCATTCCGGTCAACGCCGACATTCCCGGCGATATCATTATCCACTTCGTCGACGAGGTGGACGAGCATGCCAGCCCGATTGGCGGCAAGGGCATCGGCGAGCTCGGCGCCACCGGCGTTGCCGCAGCGGTTGCCAATGCCGTCTTCGACGCTACAGGCAAGCGGATCCGGGAGCTGCCGATCACGCCGGAAAAACTGCTGTAGAAGGACTAGGCCCGCTATTGCCCTGCGATAGCGGGTCTCTGACGTAGTCGATTATCTCCTCTGCAAAGCTTGCCGAGACTTGGGAAATACCTGCGGCCCCCAGACCGACGTCTTCATTTCAGCTCAGATACTTGCCGGCAAGCGTCTGCTCGACGAGGTTGACGTAGTAGCGCATCACCGTCGGCACGATCTCGTCGTTGAAGACGTAGCGGTCGCCGTGCAGGCCTTCGCCCGGGCCGACCTCGCCGGCACCGATCCACGCATAGCAGCCGCTCGCCTCACGGATCATGAAAGCGAAATCCTCGCAGCCGAGACTGGGACTGAACTCGGTCATGACATTCTCCCGGCCGACGACGGATGCCGCCGCCTCGACGGCGCGGGCCGTCGCGTCCGCGGTGTTGATCAGTGGCGGATAGCCCTTCCGGTAGTCGAACCTTGCCTTGAGCGAATGCGCGGCGGCGATGCCTTGTGCGATCTCGCCAATCAGCGTCTCGCAGTGGTTGGAAAGGCCGGGCTCGAAGAAGCGGCAGGTGCCTTGCAGCCAGACCTTGCCCGGCACGATGTTGCCGACATTGCCACCATGGATCTGCGTGAGGCTGACGACAAGCGCGCTTTGCGGGTCGACCGAGCGGCTGACGATGCGCTGGACGGCTTGCACGAAGGCGCCCGCTGCCAGGATCGGGTCATCGCCGAGCTGCGGCATCGCGGCATGCGCGCCAAGACCCTCGAAAGTCAGCTCGAAATTGTCGACGGCCGCCATCTGCGCACCAGCACGGGCCGCGATCGTCCCCAGCCTGACGCCCGGCCAGTTGTGGACCGCATAGACCGCCTCGACGGGAAAGCGCTTGAACAGGCCGTCCTCGATCATGCGTATGCTGCCGCCTTCGTTCTCCTCGGCCGGTTGGAAGATGAAAGTGACGGCGCCATCGAAGGCGCAGGATTGACTGAGCAGTTTGGCGGCGCCGAGCAGCATGGCGGTGTGGCCGTCATGCCCGCAGGCATGCATCACGCCCTCTTGCCTCGAAGCATAGGCCAAGCCGGTTTTCTCCAGCACCGGAAGCGCGTCGAGCTCGGCGCGAAGGCCGATGGCGCGTGTGCCGCCACCGCTGCGCAGGACACCGACGACTCCGGTGCCGCCGATCCCTTCATGCACCTCATCAACGCCGAAGGAGCGCAGTTTCTCTGCAACGAAACGCGCCGTTTCGTATTCATTGAATCCGAGCTCCGGATTAGCATGGATATGGTGCCGCCAGCCTATGACCTCTGGTGTCAGCGCGGCGATGGGGTCATTGTGCAACATGATGCCTCCTTTCACGCCGGCAAAGGCGGCGCGGTTTGGTCCTGCCAGCCATAGAAGGCCCGACGAAAAGCGTCTTGAACCGGATTGACCATGGCAAAGACAAACCAAGCGGCAGAGACCGGGAAATACTGGCGCCATCCGTGCTTCCCCGACCTTGGCCTGTTCGAGGCGCGCTTCACCCAGCACCGCTATGACCTGCACACGCACCCGACCTATGTGATCGCCCTGATTACCTCCGGCTGCGAGCGTATTCGCATCGGCCGTCAAAGCGTTCTTGCTCCGGCAGGCGCCATTGCCGTCGTCAATCCAGAGGAGTGGCATGACGGCGAACGCGGGGCGGACGAAGGCTGGGCCTACCGGACGTTTTATCCCTCGGTGCCGCTGATGACCGCACTTGCCCGCGAACTCGGCTGGCACGGCGCTCCGGTGTTTTCGCGCGCGACGATCGAAGACAGCAGTCTCGCCGCAGCATTGATGGCAGCACACCAGGGCTCGATATCCCCGGACATAATGACGGCCGAGACGTCCCTGCTCGTGGCGCTGCGACGGCTGATCGTTCGGCATGGCGACTCGAGCGGACAGGCCGAGGAGGTCGAAAGCTCCGGATCGCAGCGGAGGTTTTCGCTCTATCGCGACCTTGTCGAAAGCGAGCTCGGCTCGCAGCTCGACCTCAAGCGGCTTGCCGGTGCGGGTGGCGTGACCCGGTTCCAGGTCATCCGCGACTTCAACAAGGCGATCGGCCTGACGCCGGCGGCCTACATCCGCGACCGGCGATTGCGCCGGGCGAGCGCGCTGATCGAACAGGGATTTGGCCTCGCCGACGCCGCTATCGCGGCGGGTTTCGCCGACCAGAGCCATCTTTCCCGTACCTTCCGGGCTATGCATGGCATGACGCCAGGCATGTTTAGAAGAGCGGGATAGGCGCTCCTGAACAGACAAGCTTGCGCGCCAATGCTTGCTGCGCAATGCTGACGCAGTTCGGGGGGGAATCATGCGAAAAATCTTGGCATCGACGCTGCTGCTCGCGGCGGTTCTGTTTGCAAATTACGCCCAGGCGCTGGACGCCAGCGGCACCCCGGTTGTCGTGACCCCGCTTGCCTCTCGCACCGAGACGGCGTCCGGCCAGCCGATCACGCTGCCGCAGAAGGACGTGCAGGTCCTGGTCTCGGCCTATCAGATCGCGCCGGGGGCCACCTTGCCGGTCCACAAGCATCCGTTTCCGCGCTACGCCTATGTCGAGGCCGGCACGCTTCAGGTCACCAACGTCGAAACCGGCAAGAGCAACACCTACAAATCAGGTGATTTCATCATCGAGATGATCGGGCAGTGGCATCAGGCCACCAATGTCGGCGCCGATCCGGTCAAGCTGCTGGTCATCGACCAGGTCGAAGAAGGCACCAAGAACACCGTGTTGCGCCAGTAGCTGCCACGTCTGAAAACAGCGTCCGTGGCGGATCCAGCACAGCGCGTAACAGACGTCAGAACGTGAACCCCTCCGGTAAATTGTGATTCCAATAGCCTTCCTCGACTGCGCCGGCCCTCGGACGTGCGTATGACGCGGTCGCGATACCAGAGCCCTTGGAAGAAGACCTGCCTTTTGCCTTCGCCGAGGTCGACCACCATCGGGCATGAACAATGCACGCGCGCGCTGGCCTCATCCCCTCGGAGATCAAGAAGGATTGTCGAAATGGCGTGCTGCGAGATCACTACCTTCAATAGGGCGCCTTTCATATAAGCAACATGCTCATCCACACCGCTCCTGATTCCACCTGTTACAGTGTCGTCAAGCACGGCGTCGGGCGTGAATATTTTCCGATAGGCTTCCCAGTCGCGATCGTCCACAGCGTAGCAATAGCGAGCAAGCAGCTGTTCGATCTCAAGCCGATCCGAAACCTCCTGCAGTGAAAGGGTCATGTCCTGTCTCCGCGGTTGGCGGTACTAATGCCGCATGCGCCAAGCCTGCCCCGACATTCGATCAATATTCACGTTGCCGTTGCTCCGAGCAACCTCGCCACGCGACCGGGCATGCGCAAATCCGAACACTCATTTGGCCTCCGCCTTCACCCGGTCGGCAGCGGCGGCCAGCACGGCGCGATCTCCCTCTTCGTACAAGCGGCGGATGGAGATTGCCTTGACGCGCCAACCTTCCGACGTCCGCACCAGCCGGTGTAGATAGCTGCCGCCGACCGTCCAGAACCGGGAACCGATCCAGTGGGTCGCGCGGACATGGCTGCGTGCAACCGCATGCTTATCCGCGCCTTCGACAATGACGTTGGTGATGAGGTGCTGGGTGGCGTCGAAGCCCGGCAGCAGCGCTTGCCATTGGGCGATCAGGGAGTCGCGGCCGCTGGTCGTGACCTCGCCGCCGAAGAGGCTGGTATAGTCGGTCGTGACACGGGCCGCGAAATAGGATTTGACCCGGTTCCATTCACGCAGATCGGCATAGAGGCCGATCCAGGCAACTGCCTCGGCGATCACGATCCTGTCTTCGACCGTCAGCGCATCTCCCGGAGCGCTCGAGGCGGGCGCCGAGACGGCGGAAATCATCGCGGCTGAAACCGCCGAGGCCAAGACATACCGGCGGGTGACGAGGCTCATTGTCCCGCCTCCCCTGCACCGCCCAGCGTTGCGCGGAAGTGCGCGGCGACGGCATCGCTCGCCGCCTTCACCGGCGCGGCACGATCGTAGAAATCGAACTGGGTGACGTTGTCGAGCCACAGCTCCTGCTTGGAGCTGGTCAGCCGCGCGTAGAATTTGTGCGCACCACTCGGAATGGCAGCAGCCTCGCTGTGCACCATCAGAAAAGGCTGGTGCAGGCGCGGAGCCGCCTGGATCGCATCGAACCTCAGCCAGCCGCGCCAGAACGCCGGATCGGCCTCGTTGCGCCAGGCCGGAATCATGCCGCGATCGGGCTCGGTGTAATAGGGCATCTTGAACATGATCGCGCGCTCGTCGCTCAGGCTGGCGGCCGGCAGTAACGCCTGTCTGCCGGTGCGGCGATACTCGGCCTCGGCCGCATCGCTCGTGGCTTCGAGCCTGGCGACGCCTTCCTTGCCGCCATAGGCCTGCTCGACCACTTCGGCATCCTGCAACCAGGGTGCAACGAGGGCGACCGACTTGATCGCGGCGTTTTCGGCCGCAGCGGTGACCATATAGCCGGAGCTGGCGCAAATGCCGAGCCCGCCGATGCGGTCCTGATCGGCTTCGGGCCGGGTCGCGAGATAGGCGACCGCCGCTTCGATGTCGGCGATCTTGGCGTTAGGATCCTCGTACTGGCGGCGCACGCCGCCGCTTTCGCCCCAGCCGCGAAAATCGAAGGTCAAGGCGACGAAGCCACGATCGGCCATCTCGCGGGCGTAGCGGGCCGGCATCTGTTCCTTCACCGTCATCCAGGCGCCGGTCACGACCAGCGCCGGCCGAGGTTTTGCCGCGTCCAGATCCTCTGGCAGATAGAGCTCGCCGACAAGCTGCTCACCATGCGAGGAGAATGTGACGCGCTCGACGCGCGGTGCGGCGACGGCATTGGAGGCGGCGAGCGCGGCGGTGGTTGCTACGGCAAGGGTCAGGGTTTTAAGCATCGCAAGTCTCCTTTGGCTTGGAATGAGAAGCGCGGCGCGTTGCGAGAAAGACCGCCGTCTCAGCGCTCGCCAGCCAGTCGGCCGGGCAGTGGCTTCAGCGGGTAATGCGCCCAGTAGAAAGCGTCCGACTGGTACATGTCGGTCAAAAAATTCTGTGCCTCGGCGATCTTGCCGTCCTTGATGCGGAACATCAGCGCGTAGAACTGGTCGATCTCGGGACCTGAGCCGACATTCGACCAGCCGCGATGGACGTCGACAACGACGTCGCCTTGCGCCTGGAAGAAGATCGGCTCGGCCCTGAACTTGCCATCGGCCAGGCCGCGGAAGAAGGCGACCACCTCGTCCGGCCCGCGCTTGTCGCCGGCGAGCGGATGATGACCGGGAATGCGCCACACGATGTCGGGCGCGAGGAAGGGCCGCACGGCCTCGGGATTGCCGGTCGCGTAAGCTGCGTAATAGTCTTTGATGAGCTGGATATTGCGGTCTTCCAGTGGCCCGCTGTGCGCCGGGGCGGCAGACACCGCCAGAAGAGTGCCGGCGGCGAGTAAAGCGAGCCTTGTCATCGGTCCTGTCTCCTTGCCCATTCGAGCCGTTCTCAACACCGAGGCCCGTTCGTCGGACCCAACATGACGCCTTTTGTTCGCCGAAAAAACCAGTAGAGTTCGACAGGGCTATTTGGAAAATCCTTACAATGCGCCTCGACCAATTCAGCGGCATCGTCGCCTTCGTCAAGGTTGCCGAGGCCAAAAGCTTCACCCGCGCCGCCGCCAAGCTCGGCGTCGCTCCGGCCTCGTTGAGCGAGGCGGTCAAGGGGCTCGAGGAGCGCCTGGGGGTGCGGCTGCTCAACCGGACGACCCGCAGCGTTGGCTTGACCGAAGCTGGCGCCCAATACCTCGACCATGTGCGTCCGGCAGCCGAAGATATCCGGGCGGCTGGTGCGGCGCTGCGCGAGACCCGCGATCGTCCTGCCGGCACGCTGCGCCTCAGCCTGCCCTGGATCGCCGCCCCGCTGCTGATCGAGCCACTGATGCGGCCGTTCATGGATGCTTATCCAGAAGTGCGGCTCAATCTGATCTTCGACGACAGCTTCGTCGACATCGCCGCCGAGGGGTTCGATGCCGGCCTGCGCATCGGCGAGCTTCTCGAGAAAGATATGATCGGCGCGCGCCTGGGCGGGCCCCTGCAGATGGTCGTGGTGGGCAGCCCGGACTATCTGGCGCGCAACGGCACGCCGAAGCGGCCGGCCGACCTCGCCGCCCATCGCTGCATCGCATTCGCCCTCACCCGCACCCGCGCGATCTCGCCCTGGGAGTTCACCGTGGATGAACGCGAAGTCGCTTTCACACCGGACGCATGTCTGGTCGTGAACACGCTTCCGCTGTGCATTACTGCTGCCGCGCAAGGGCTTGGCCTCGCCTTCGCGGTCGAGGGGCTCGCCGCGCCGCTTCTTGCCTCAGGCGCGCTGGTCAAGGTGCTGGAGCCTTTCTGTCCCGCTTACGAGCCGCTCCACCTCTATTATCCCAGCCGCCGCCTGGTACCGCCGAAGCTGCGGGCCTTCATCGACTTCGTGCGCGCGAATTCTCACAAGCTGCGGATCTGATGTGGCTTTGCGAGAACCCGGCCCCGTTCAGCCCCAGGCGCCGACCATCTGTCTGGTGGTTGCGTTGAGACGGTTGAACGCATTGATCAGGGCAATCTGGACGACCAGTGCGGCAAGCGCCTTTTCGTCATAGTGCCGGGCGGCTTCATCCCAGACCGCATCCGGCACCGGGTCTGGCCGGTCGGCTAACCGGGTCGCCGCCTCGGTCAGCGCCAGCGCGGCGCGCTCGGCGTCGGTGAAGTAAGGTGTTTCCCGCCAGGCCGACACGGTGAAGACGCGCTCATCCTTTTCACCGGCCTTCTTCAATTCGCGTGCATGCATATCGATACAGACACTGCATCCGTTGATCTGGCTGGCGCGCAAATGGACGAGCTTGCGCGTCACATAGGACAGATCGGCCGTTTCCGTCGACTTGTCCAGCGCGAGCAGCGCCTGCAGAGCGCCAGGAATGAGCATCACCGGGTTTTTCAATCGTGCTTGCATAGTGGTCTCCTTCGGGCGTGTTTTCTCAAGCCCGGACGACGAACATCCGGGGTCTCGATATTTCTTGGTTCTGTCAGTTCGCCGGCCGCCGCGTTGCGGCAAGGCGAGCGCCGGGATATTCAGCTTTGCCAGGCAGTCACCCGCTCAAGCCGCTCGAGAATGCGCGGCCAACCGCTTCCCATGCCGATGTAGCCGCGCTCGTCCTCGGACCGGAACCCGGAATGCTCCATGCGCACCCGCGTCGCTTTACCTTCGGGCGTCAACGACCATGTCACCACGGTCTTCAGACCGCTGTCGGATTCGGTGCCGTCGCCCCAGCTGTAGGCGAGCAGGCGTGGCGGCTCGATCTTCAGCACCTCGCAGTTCGTCACGCCGGACCAGCCAGGCACCGGCGTCGCGCGAAAGGTAAAGCGATGGCCTTGCTCAGGCGCAAAGTCGTTCTCCATCAGCCATTCGGCAACCAGATGCGGCACGGTCAGTGCGCGCCATATCTTTTCAGCCGCATGCGGGATCAGACGCTCGACGACAATGGATTTGGTTTCGATTGTGGTTGCTTCAGTCATGACTTGGGACCCGTTGTTTGCGGTTTGGCTGGGCTATTCAACAACGCGCTCTCCATGAGAACCAATAACCCATCAGCTATGAGTTACGTATAACGCTTAAGTTATGAATGTGTCAAGCGGCGGAATGGCAGGCGCGCCCGCAAGCACATTGAGCCCACACTTCCGGCTTTCAAGGCACCGTGCCCGATGCTACCGCTGGCCAGCTGAAATCATCAACGGATCGCCCATGACCGAGACCGAACGCCCTCGCCTGCCGCTGATCGAGATCTGCGTCGAAGGCATAGACGGCCTGCTGGCCGCGCAAGCCGCCGGTGCCGACCGTGTCGAGCTCTGTGCCAGCCTGGTCGAGGGCGGCATCACGCCGAGCTTCGGCACCGTGCGCACGGCGCTTGAATTAGCGACGATCCCGTTCCACGTCATCGTGCGGCCGCGTGGCGGCGATTTTCTCTATAGCGAGGCCGAATATCGTTCGATGCTCGCCGATGTCCGAGCGCTTGCCGAGCTTGGCGTCGCCGGTGTCGTTATCGGCTGCCTCGCTGCCGACGGCACGATCGATGAGCAGCGCATGAGCGAACTGGCGCAGGCAGCGGGGAGCTTGAACGTCACCTGCCACCGCGCCTTCGACATGACCCGCGACCCGACCGAGGCACTGGAATCGCTGATCCGCTGCAAGGTCGGCCGTGTGCTGACCAGCGGCCAGCGCGACACGGCGCTGGAGGGCGCGGACCTGCTCGCCGATCTGGTCAGGCAGGCTGGCGACCGCATCATCATCCTCGGCTGCGGCGGGCTTGACCCGCAGAACATTGCCGAGGTGCGGAGGAAAACCGGGGTGAGCGAAATGCACTTCGCCGCGCTCAAGGACGTGCCGAGCGCCATGCGCTATCGCAACCCGAAAGTCGGTATGGGCGGCACCGACCTCGACCGCGAATACCGCAACACCGTGACCGACGAGGTACTGGTGGCGGCGACCATCGCCGCTGCCCGGGCATGATCCTGGAAGACAGAAGAAAGAAAATGATTGAAACGCGATTGCCGATCGAGCTGGTTTTGCCGCGGGATGAGCCCGCAATCCTCGCGCTCAACAACGAGCACGCTGCGGAATTATCATGGCTCGAACCTGAGCGCCTTTCCTTCCTGCTTGGCGAAGCGTTTTACGCGCGCCGTATCGGTGCACTCGAAGCCTTCATCATGACCTTCGACCAGGACGCAAGCTACGACAGCCCGAATTTCCTGTGGTTTCGCGAGCGCTATCCGCGCTTCGTCTATGTCGATCGCGTCGTGGTCGGCGCCAATGCGCGCGGCCGGGGTCATGCCCGCCGGCTGTACGAGGATCTGTTCGAGCAGGCGTCACGCGCCGGCCAGGCGATCGTCACTTGCGAGGTCAATGCCGAGCCACCCAATCCGGCTTCGGACGCCTTCCACGCGGCACTCGGCTTCATGGAAGTGGGCGACGCGGTAATCCACGGCGGCAAGAAAGCCGTGCGGTATTATCTAAGACGGATCGCCGGCTGAACGGCAGCCGCCTCGCCCTACCAATTGCGGTTCAGCCAGGAGCGGGTCGGCTTTTCGACGATGTAGTAGCTGCACAGAGCGCAAGCGAACGCCGCCGCCAACATCAGCCACGGCGAACTGCCTTGTATGTCGACGAATTGATAAAAGGGCTGCTGCCAAAGATAGAGCGAATACGACCACAGCCCCAGCATCGTCATCGGCCGGGAGGATAGAAACCCGGTCAGGTACCAACTGCTGAAGTCGAGCGAGTTGACGGCGAGGGCCAACAGCGGCACCGCGACCAGATAGTGGATCGGGGTTGGCACGGCAGCCATGAACACTAAAACCGCCACGACAGCGGCCGCCAGGGCGACATGTGGGCCCTTGAGCAGCGCCGGCAGCCTGTCGTCGGCCTTGAGCAGGCATATCACCGCTGACAGCAGGATCGAGGCGATGTGCACGTCGGTGCGCCAATAGGTGGACTCGTAGCCTATTCCGAGCACCCAGTAGGAGATGGCGCCGTTTGCCATGGCCAGCACCGACAATGCGCCGAGCAGCACGATGACCCGGGACTGCCCCGAGACGACGACGCCGATCAGCGCCAGGATGACATAGGCGTGCTCTTCGACGCAGAGCGACCAGATATGGTCGAGCGCGCCGGCGCGGGTGACGAGAATTCCGGCGTAGTTGTAAGTGAACGTCAGCGCCGTCAGCGCCGCCTTCCACTTGAAGGCGATGAATGTGCCGGACAAGGCAACCACCGCGGCGACGACGAAAACCATCAGTGCCGGGTAGATGCGGGAGAACCGGCGCTTGAAGAATTTCTTCAGCGGATAGTGTTCGACGAACAGGATCTCGGCCATCAGCCGGCCGCTGAGCACGAAGAAGAATTCGACGCCCAGGACGCCGAGATTGATGCCGGGAACGGGGAAGAAATGGCCGATCAGCACCAGCGCGATCGACAGGCCACGCCAGCCGTCGAGATAGGCAAGCCTGGTTCTTGCCGAGCTATCGGCGACAGGCCTGGACACGACAAGACGCGCCGCGGAGATGTCCGTCATGCCGGTCCCTTCTGCGAAAGGCGGGCTGGAGGCCGCATTCATCCAGCTATATTGCAGCGCACCAGAACTTTGTGCAAGTGCGAGATAACGACACGCCCGAAGTACGGGACGGACAGAAAAGGGCCGTTAAGGCCCCTTCCCCAAAACCGAAGGTCGGTGGTCTCAGGCGTTGGCGGCAGCCACGAGACTGGCGCGGTAGTCGGCCGACCATTCATGTCGCTCATCAAATTATCCGCCGCGACTTTAACGCCGGCCAGTGCCGAGGCCACGAAGCTTCCGGCGAGCGCCGCCTCGATCTCCTTCGAACGGAAGAGGCCATTGTCGCCGGCGCCGGTGGAAGGCCTTGTGTTTCTCCTTCGATAAAGAGAGGGTCTGTCACCAAACTGGTGGACGGACATGCCGAACGGAAGTGTCACATATGCGGTGTAACCAGCAAGTTGAGCTCAAAGTCGGTTCTGGATCGCGGAAGGGAATGTGGCATGGTGGATTCTGATCGGATCGACAACCTGATCGCAGCGGTGCCCCCCGCCTTGGCGCTTCGCGCCGGGCTGGACCTCGGCATCTTCACCCGGCTCGGCGGCAGCGCGGTGACTGCCGACAGCCTTGGGGCCGCGCTCAAAGTCGAGCCCGATCGTCTGTCGCGGCTCCTCTACGCGCTCGCCAGCATCGGTCTCCTCGAAGTCAAGGATGGTCAATTTCGCAATGGAGCCGAAGCGTCGGCCTTCCTCGACGCGTCCAAACCGACCTACCGCGGCGGCGATCATGCGCTCCTGCGCGAGCTCTGGGGAGCCGACCTGCTGACCGCAGAGTCGCTGCGACAGAACCGGCCGGCTGCGCTGCACGACTTTTCCGAAGCGGGGCCCGAGGCCGCGGCGGCCTTCAGCCGCCTGCTCGCACCGGGCGGGGTGATTTTCGGCCGACATCTGGCCCGGGAGATGGACCTCTCTGCGATCGGTTCGGTGATCGACATCGGCGGGGGCTCCGGGACCATTCTCGTCGGACTTCGCGAGCGGCGGCCGCAGATTGCGGCGACGCTGATGGAACTCCCAACGGTGGCAGCGGTCGCGCCAGATATCCTGTCAGAATACCGTGCCGACGACGTGGTTGTCGAAGAGGGGGACATAACTGTCGCACCATCGATCGGTCGGCACGACCTGGCGATCCTGAAGGCCGTCGTCCAGGTCCTTCCGCCGGACCAGGCGCGCAGTTCGATCCTGAACGCGGCGCGTTGCCTCACACCCGGAGGCGAGATCGCAATTGCGGGGTGGGGTGTCGTCGATGACGACCGCCTCGGCCCGCCTGAGGGTGTCTTTCTGAATCTCACCTTCTTGAACCTCTATCGCCACGGCGAATCGTACACTGAAGGTCAGTATCGCGCATGGATGACCGAGGCTGGATTCCGGGATATCTCCAGGTCGCGCCTGACGGACGGCTCCACGTTGTTTCGTGCGCGCCTCACGGGCTGATCGTGGCTGAGTGGTTGGTTTCGGACGCAAGGCTCTCCGAGCCCGCCCGCCAGGGCACGGACGAGGACACGAGCGACTAAATTCAGGC
This sequence comes from Mesorhizobium sp. M1217, assembly GCF_040318275.1. NCBI lineage: Bacteria > Pseudomonadati > Pseudomonadota > Alphaproteobacteria > Hyphomicrobiales > Phyllobacteriaceae > Mesorhizobium > Mesorhizobium sp. M1217. The sequence goes on from NZ_JAMYMA010000008.1 coordinate 166,675, forward strand.
CGCGCCGCGCGGCGGGGCGTAGCTCGTCTGAAATGCAATGCCTTGCCCGGTGATCCAAATCGGCCGAATGTGCCGGCGACAGATTCACTGAAGCAGAGACAGTGCATGACAGACTTCGCCCTCCCCCTGCGCGCAACCCCGTCGGTGGCCGTCGCCGGCTCGCCGCAGCGTTTTGCGGTGCGTCGCATCTTCTGCGTCGGCCGCAACTACGCCGCCCATGCCCGCGAGCTCGGCAATGATGAGCGCGACCCGCCCTTCTTCTTCACCAAGCCAGGCGACGCAGTGGTCGATGCGGCGGTCGGTTCGGGCACGATCATCCCCTACCCGCCGCTGACCCAAAACCTGCATCACGAAATCGAGCTAGTCGTCGCGATCGGCGGAGCCGGCTTCCGCATCCGGCGCGAGCGGGCGCTGAACCATGTCTGGGGCTACGGCGTCGGTGTCGACCTGACCCGCCGCGACCTTCAGGACGAGGCGAAGAAGGCGGCACGACCGTGGGACTGGTCGAAAGCCTTCGACCGTTCGGCGCCCTGCGGCCCGCTGGTTCCGGCACAAACATCCGGCCATCCCGAAAAGGGCCGTATCTGGCTCGCCGTCAACGGCAAGATCAGGCAGGACGGCGACCTCGCCGAACTGATCTGGCCGGTTCCCGACATCGTCTCGATTTGCAGCGAGGCGGTAGAACTTAAGCCCGGCGACCTGATCTTCACCGGCACGCCGGCCGGCGTCGGCGCGGTCGGGCCGGGCGAAAAGATCACCGGCGGCGTCGACGGCATCGGCGAAATCGAGCTGACCATCGGCCAACCGGGCCCGTGATCCGATGAGCGACATCGTCCTTCACAATTACTACCGCTCCTCGACGTCTTACCGGGTGCGGATCGCGCTGGAGATGAAGGGCCTCGCCTACGAATACGTGCCGCATCATCTGCGCCACGGCGAGCATCTCGAACCCGCCTATCTCGCGGTCAATCCGCAAGGTCTGGTGCCGGCTCTGATCCTGGGCGACGGCACGCTGCTGACGCAATCACTGGCGATCATCGAATATCTCGACGAGACCACGCCCGAGCCGCCATTGCTGCCCAAGGATGCGCCTGGCCGCGCCCGCGTCAGGATGCTGGCGCAGATGATCGCCTGCGACATCCATCCGGTGAACAATCTGCGCGTGCTGACCTCGTTGCGCACGCTGTTCGGCGCCGGCGACCAGGACGTCGCCAACTGGTTCCGGCATTGGGTGAACGAAGGTTTCCAGCCGCTTGAAAAGATTCTGGCTTCCTCGCCCGAGACAAAGACCTTTTGCCATGGCGACACGCCGGGGCTAGCCGATATCTGCCTGGTCGCACAGGTCACCAGCAATGCCCGTTTCGGCGTCGATATGACGCCCTACCCGACGATCGCGCGCATCAACGCCGCCTGCATGGCGCTGCCGGCGTTCCAGAAGGCGGCGCCGGAGAACCAGATCGATGCCGAGTAGACCGCAAATTGCATGAAGTGATGAGGAACTGCCGATGAAAGCCGTCGTCTTCGAAAAATTCGGCGAGGCGCCGACGATCCAGACCGTGCCGGATCCGACGCCTTCGCCGGAAGGCGTCCTCATCAAGGTCGAGGCGACTGGCCTTTGCCGCAGCGATTGGCATGGCTGGATGGGCCACGACGACGGCATCCGCCTGCCGCATGTGCCGGGCCACGAGCTGGCAGGCGTCGTGGTCTCCACAGGCAGCCAGGTGACCCGCTGGAAGACCGGCGAGCGCGTCACCGTGCCGTTCGCCGTCGGCTGCGGCCGCTGCTCCGAATGCACCTCGGGCAACCACCAGGTCTGCGAGCACCAGTTCCAGCCCGGCTTCACCGCTTGGGGCTCGTTCGCCGAATATGTCGCCATCGACCACGCCGACACCAATCTCGTGCGCTTGCCCGACGAGATGGAATTCGCCACCGCCGCCAGCCTCGGCTGCCGCTTCGTCACCTCGTTCCGCGCCATCGTCGACCAGGGCCGGGTGACGCCCGGCGAATGGGTGGCCGTGCATGGCTGCGGCGGCGTCGGCCTGTCGGCGATCATGATCGCCAGCGCCATGGGCGCCAATGTCGTTGCCATCGACCTGACCGACGAGAAGCTGGACTTCGCCAAAACGATCGGCGCGGTGGCGACGATCAACGCGGCAAAGACGCCGAACGTGGTCAAGGCAGTCAAGCAGATCACCAATGGCGGCGCGCATATGTCGATGGACGCGCTCGGCCATCCGACGACGTCGTTCAACTCGATCGCGAACCTGCGCCGGCGCGGCCGCCATGTGCAGGTCGGCCTGATGCTCGGCGAGCATGCCAGGCCGCAGATACCGATGGACAAGGTGATCGCCTTCGAGCTCGAGATCCGCGGCAGCCACGGCATGCAGGCTTTCCGCTATCAGGCGATGATGGAGATGATCCGCACCGGCAAGCTTAAGCCCGAACTGCTGGTCGGCAAGAAGATCAGCCTCGAGGAAGCGCCGGCCGCATTGATGGCTATGGGCGGCTTCGAAGGCATCGGCATCGGCGTGGTGACCCGATTCTAGATCAGCGACCCGACTCTGGATTAGCGGAGAAAGGCGCAGACTTCCCGCACGCAGGCGCGTAACCAGCGTTGCGCCGGATCGGCGTCGAGCCGCGGATGCCAGAGCATCGAGATCGTGACCTCGGCAACGTCGACCGGCAACGGAAAGCTGAACATGCCCGTGCGCGCGCCTAGCGTGTGCCGCTCGGGGACGCTGGCGATCAAATCGGAGGCGCGCGCCATGGCGAGCGTGGCCGAGAAGCTGGAAACCATGCACACAATCGTCCGCTGGAGACCCAGCAGTTTCAAGGCCTCGTCGATCGGGCCTTTTTCGCGACCACGCCGCGAAACGCTGATGTGGCGGCCGGCCGCATAGCGGGCCGGCGTCACCGGACCCTCGCTCAGCTCATGGCCCATTCGCACCGCACCGATGAAGCGGTCGCGAAACAGCGCCTGAATACGCATTTCAGGGCTCGTTTCACCGGCAACCCCGATTTCGAGATCAATCCCTGCGTCGCGCAGCGACATGTCGTTCTTGTCGGATTTCGGCGCAAAACGCAGCTGCACGCCAGACGCATCCGCTTCGATACGGGCGACGAGACGCGGCGCGAACTCCTCGACGAAGCTTTCATTGGCGCGCAGCGTAAAAACGCTGTCGAGGCATGAGAGGTCGAGCAAGGTGGCCGGGCGCAGGAGCGCTTCAGCTTCCTGCACGACGCGGCCTGCCTGCTGCTGCAATTCCTGCGCGCGCGGTGTCGCAACCAGGCCACGGCCGGCCCGGACCAGCAATGGATCGCCTGTCGCTTGGCGCAGCCGCGCCAGCGCCCGGCTCATCGCCGACGGACTGAGGTGCAGCCGCGCGGCAGCACGGGCGACGCTGCCCTCGCTCAGCAGCACATCGAGGGCGACAAGCAGATTGAGATCGGGTGACGACATGGAAGGACCATAACACAGCTCAGCGGTGACGTGGCGTTTCATGCACGAATAAGATGCAAATACTGCGCCTTCCGCCACATCAAGCAGAGGAATAGCTTCCGACAGCTCCGATTTTGGGGGCTTGCCGGCAGAGGAGTTCACCGTGGCATCGACCGCTGAAAAGACTTGGTCTGAAAAGAGCTGGGCTGAAAAGGCCGGGGCTGAAAAGATCGGGAATGAAACGGCCCCGGTGAGCGTCCGCTCGGCCCGATGGGCGTTGGCCAGCCTGTCGCTTTCAACGCTGCTGTCGTCGCTCGCCACCAGCATCGCCAGCGTCGGGCTGCCATCGCTGATGCAGGCATTCGGCGCATCGTTCCAGCTCGTGCAATGGGTCGTTCTTGCCTATCTGCTCGCCATCACCACCTTGATCGTCAGCGCCGGGCGACTCGCCGATATATTCGGCCGCCGCCCGCTATTGCTCGGCGGCATTGGCCTGTTCACCTTCGCATCGGTGCTTTGCGGGCTCGCGCCGACGCTCTGGCTGCTGATTGCCGCAAGGGCGGCACAGGGGCTCGGCGCGGCCGTCATGATGGCTCTGACGCTGACCTTTATCGCCGACACGGTTCCCCGGGAAAAAACCGGCAGCGCCATGGGCCTGCTCGGCGCCATGTCCGCGATCGGCACCACGCTTGGCCCCTCGCTTGGCGGACTGCTGATCGCCGGTCTCGGCTGGCGAGCGATCTTCCTCATCAATCTGCCGTTGGGGGCGCTGGCCTTCGCGCTCGCCCGTCGCGTCCTGCCGGCTGGAAAAAAGTCAGCGGAACCGGATCGCCGCGGTTTCGACGGCATCGGCACGGCTTTGCTCGCGCTGACGCTAGCCGCCTATGCGCTCGCCATGACCCTTGGGCGCGGCAGTTTTGGTTCTCTCAATGTCGGCTTGCTGATTGCCGCTGCCGTGGGTGGCCTGCTGTTCGTCATTGCGCAGACAAGCGCCGAGAACCCTTTGATCCAGCCTGCGAGGTTCCGCGATAGCGCCTTGAACGCAAGCCTCGCCATGAGCCTGGTCGTCGCCACCGTGATGATGGCGACGCTGGTGGTCGCGCCATTCTATCTGTCGCGCGCGCTTGGGCTGGACGCAGCCACGGTCGGGCTGGTTCTGTCGGCCGGCCCTCTGGTTACGGCCTTGGCGGCGCTGCCGGCCGGACGCCTGGTCGATCGTTTCGGGGCGCACCGGATGATGATCGTCGGCCTGCTCGATCTCGCCATTGGTATCTTCATTCTGTCGCAGGCGGAATTCGGTATTGCCGGCTATGTCGTGCCAATCATCATCGTCTGCACCGGCTACAGCCTGTTTCAGACCGCCAACAATTCAGCCGTGATGACCGGCGTCGCGTCCGACCAGCGCGGCGTCGTCTCCGGCCTGCTCAATCTGTCGCGCAATCTCGGCCTGATCACCGGTGCGTCGGTGATGGGCGCGGTGTTTGCCTTCGCATCGGCTGGCGGAGGCGAAGGCACCGGTCGGCAGGTATTGGCATCTGCGGCAGCCGCACGCGGCATGCAGGTCACTTTCCAGGTCGCGACGGCCCTGGTGGTGGCGGCTTTGATCATTGCGATTATTTCTGGTCGCCGCGGCCAGCGCGCTTAGCTGAGCCGCCAGCGACGAACTCCAGCATCAGTTCAGCAGCCCTGAGCGCATGCGTCTCCAGAAGGAAATGGCCTGCGTCGAAGACGTGGGCCTCCATCCGGGGAAGATCCATAAGCCACGATTGAACCTCTGCAATGTCGAAGAAGGCATCGTGGCGACCCCAAAGAAGCATCGCTCGGGGTTGACGCTTCGCCAGATAATCAGCCACCGCCGCGAACCGGTCGACATATCGGCCGTAGTCGGCAATGAGCGCCTTCTGCAGATCAAGTCGTCCCGGCAGGCACATGACCCGCCAGTCTTCAATCCAACCACCTGGATCGATCTGCGCCGCGATCTCGGCTGGCAGGCCGGCGACGTACTGGTCGCGGGTTCCCTCGAGGGTGAGATGGGCGGTGGCGGCCTGCTCATTCGCCGCATTCGGCTCAGCCCAGAAGTCCAATGTGTCTGCCCATTGCGAACCAAAGCCGGAGCGGTGGGCATTGGCATTCTGGACGACAAGGCCTTCGACGAGTTCCGGGGCGCGCATGGCGAGATGAAGCGCTACCGGGGCTCCGAAATCATGCAAATAGAGAAACCTGCGGCCAACGTTGAGACGCGAGAGCAGCTCTTCAATCGCGCTGGCCAGCATGTCGAACGACGGCTCGGGCGGCAGATCGGATGCGCCGAAGCCCGGCAGGTCCGGCGCCACGACATAGACGCTGCCGGAGAGCGGCGCGATCACGTCGCGAAACGTCCGCGACGAGCTAGGAAAGCCGTGCAGCAGCACGAGCGCGGGTTCGGAAGCATCACCAGCCGTCCGGACGGCCACCTCGCCACCCGAGGACAAGCGTATCTTCTGGATCCCAGGCACCAAAATTGCCCCTTTTTCTCCACGCCGCGCAAGGCCCACTTCGCGCCTTGCGCCACGCTGGCCGATTCGGCGCCTCGGAGACGCCGTTCCGCCAGGTCGGCAGCTCTTGGTATCAACTGGACGCGATTGTATCGAGTTCAAGACTGCGCCGGCGCACCTATCTCGCATATCTCTTGGCGCCGACGACGCAAAGCACGACGGCGGCGGTGACGGCGATCATGGCGGGACTGACCTGCTCATGCAGCAGCGCTGCCGCCAGCCCAAGGCCGAAGAAAGGCTGCAGCAGTTGCAGCTGCCCGACCGCGGCGATGCCGCCTTGCGCCAGGCCGCGATACCAGAACACGAAACCGATCAGCATGCTGAACAGCGACACATACGCCAAACCTATCCACGCGCCCCTGCCGGCACTTTCGAGCGACGGCGGCATGGTGATGAACGTCAGCGCCAGCATGACCGGCAGCGACAGCACCAGCGCCCACGAGATCACCTGCCAGCCGCCGAGCTTGCGCGACAGCGCCGCTCCTTCGGCATAGCCCAATCCGCACACGATGATGGCGGCCAGCATCAAGATGTCGCCGAGCGGCGAGACCGAGAGGCCATGCGTCACTGCAAAACCGGCAACAAGGGCGCTGCCGAGACACGAGAACAGCCAGAACGCCGGTTTCGGGCGATCACCGCCTCGAACCACGCCGAAGATCGCGGTCGCCAACGGCAACAGGCCGACGAAAATGATCGAGTGAGCCGAATTGATGTGCTTGAGCGCCAGCGCCGTCAGCAGGGGAAAGCCGACCACGACGCCAAGCGCGACGATCGCCAGCGAGAACAGATCTTGCCGCTCCGGTCGCTTCTGGCGAAAAACGAGCAGCAGCGCGAGGCCGAGAATGCCCGCCGAAGCCGCACGGGCGACCGTCACGAACACCGGATCGAAATCCATCACCGCCACGCGCGTCGCCGGAAGCGAACCGCTGAAGATCAGCACGCCTATGAACCCGTTGACCCAGCCGCTCGCCGCCCAGCTACTCGCCGCCCCACCACTCACCGCCTTGTCCATCGATGCCCCGCTCGTTTCGCCCTCTATCGGGCCGGGCGTATGGCTCCGCCAGAGACAATGAGGTACAGTTCGACAAAACCGTAATGGTAGGCTGAGCAGTACGGATGGACGAGCAGACGACAACAGATGAGGGCAGCCGGACGCTTGTCGAAATCGTCATGGCGACGATCAGGCACAGGATCGCCGCGCGCAGCCTGACACCGGGAATGCGGCTGCCTTCGATCCGGGCTTTCGCCAAGGCCATGCAGGTTTCCAAATCCACCGTGGTCGAAGCCTATGAGCGTCTTGCGGCGGAAGGCATGATCCGCTCGCGGCCGGGCTCGGGTTTCTATGCCGCCGGATCGCTGGCTCCGCTGTCACTGGCCGAGATCGGCCCCAGGCTTGACCGTGCTGTCGACCCGCTGTGGGTCTCGCGCCAATCGCTGGAAGCTGGCGACAATGTGCTCAAACCCGGTTGCGGCTGGTTGCCGGCGGCATGGATGCCCGAGGCTGGATTGCGCCGGGCACTGCGGACCATGGCCCGCGCCGACGATGCCGCGCTGACGGATTACGGCACGCCGCTCGGCTTGCCGGCGCTGCGCCATCTGCTGGCGCGGCGCATGGCCGAGCACGGTATCGAAGCCTCCCCGGACCAGATCATGCTGACGGAATCGGGCACCCAGGCGATCGACCTGCTGTGTAGGTTTCTGCTCGAACCGGGTGACACCGTGTTGGTCGACGATCCCTGCTATTTCAACTTCCATGCCCTGTTGCGCGCCCATCGGGCCAAGGTGATCAGCGTTCCCTACACACGCTCGGGGCCGGACATCGAGCTGTTCGCGCAAGCGCTGAACGAGCACCGGCCGCGCCTCTACATCACCAATTCCGCGCTCCACAATCCGACCGGCGCGATATTGTCGCCCGTCGCCGCCCATCGGCTGCTGAAGCTCGCCGACCAGTCGGGGCTGACGATTATCGAGGACGATATCTTCGCCGATTTCGAACATACGCCCGCGCCCCGGCTGGCGGCCTTCGACGGTCTCAGCCGGGTCATCCATATCGGAAGCTTCTCCAAGACGCTTTCGGCATCGGTGCGCTGCGGCTTCATCGCCGCTCTTCGCGACTGGATGGAAGGATTGACCGATCTCAAGATCGCCACGTCCTTTGGCAGCGGGCGGCTTGCATCCGAACTGGTGCTGACGCTGCTGAAGGACGGCCTCTATCGCAAGCACGTCGATCTGCTGCGCGCGCGGCTCTCGCGCGCCGTGGAAGAAACCAGCGCCCGCCTGAAGGCCATCGGCATCGTGCCATGGATAGATCAGCCGGCCGGCATGTTTTTGTGGTGCAGGCTGCCGGAGGGGATAGATGCCGCGGATGTCGCCCGTCACGCTTTGTCGGCCAACGTCGTGCTTGCGCCCGGCAATGCGTTCAGCCTGTCTCGGTCGGCCAGCCGTTTCATGCGCTTCAACGTCGCCCAGTCCGGAGACGACCGGATTTTCAGGGCGCTTGAACAGGCGATGTCGCGCTGATTTGCACCGCCGCACGCCTGTCTGAGCCCGTGTCCTCGGAGACTGTTTCGAAATTCGCTCTGGCGAGTCATATGGTGGTGGTTTCGAGAACCGGAGCGCAGCGGACATTTAGGTCCGTGAGCACCGGCCTACGCCGGCCGTAGCCTTAACTGCCACGACCGCTGATCAGTGCTTCGGCCGGCGAAGGCCGGAAGCGCAGAAAACGCGATCAGATGGCCGCCAGAGTAGAGTTTCCAAACGGTCTCTCAGGTGCCGGCCCGCTTGCGGCGTGCGTAAAGCATGACGAGCGTCTCGGCGGTCAGCGCCGGCCTCTGCTCGCCTTCGATCTCGACCGTATTGAAAGCCTTCATCAGATATTGCCCCGGGCCTTTGTCTTCCATCGACAACAGCGTGGTGCGCAGCCTGATTCGCGAGCCGACCCTGACTGGCGCCACGAAACGCACTTTGTCGAAACCGTAGTTGAAAGCGGCCTGCGTGTTTTCGGGTACGATGCCCATCTCAAGCGCCAGCGCGCCGATGATCGACAGGGTCAGATAGCCATGCGCGATCGTGGTGCGAAACGGGCTTTGCCGCTTCGCCCGCTCGGGATCGACATGGATCCATTGATGATCGCCCGTGCATTCGGCAAACTGGTCGATGCGGTGCTGATCGACCAGCGTCCAGTCCGAGACGCCTAATTCCTGCCCGGCCATCGCCCTGAGTTGCTCGAAGGTCGGCGGCGTCGTGGGCCGTATCTGCGTCATTCCTGCTTTCCCGATCGCTTGCCTGTTCCGGACCACGACGGGCCGCCCCTGTCAATTCGCCAGTGCGATTCCAGCCCATAATCTTCGGCCGCGAACCGCCAGTCTTCGCCGCCGGCAAGCGTGCTGCTGGGGAACAGCTTATTTCTTGTCGTGGCCGGCGCGGATCTCCTCCATCGCCTCCTTGATGCGGCTGCGCAGGATTTCGATGGATTCGGTGCCGGACGCCCTCGCCAGTTCGGCCATCTCGCCGGCATTCTTCAGCGCGGTCTCGAAGGATCTCCTGGCGAACGCCGCCTGCTTCTGCATCATTTCCTGGGGATTGCCGGGCGCCCTGTAGTTTTGTGCCATGTCGGTGATTTCGCGCAGCGTGTCCTGTAGCATCTCGCGTTGCCTGGACAACAGCGCCGAAGCTCCGGCGGCACTCGCCCTGGCCGACTTCTCCAGCGCTTCCAGGTTCTTGGCGTGGTGGGCGAGGATCGCCTCGACATCGACATTCGGCAGCTTCAGGTCGCGGCCGAACTTGCCGAACATGTCGATAAAGGACTCGGAATCCGGTCGTTTTGCCATGCTGGTACTCTCCCCTGTTGCCGTGAACGCCGCCACTGCACGGAAGATAGTGCAGCGAAGCTCAGCGGTCCATTCAGACGAGGTCAGCCGACGAGAAACAGCCGTTCGGCGGTGTAGAGCACGAGCCCGGCAAGGCCACCGATGATCATGCCGTTGAAGCGGATATATTGCAGGTCCTTGCCGATGTTCATCTCGATCAGCCTTGTCAGTTGCGCGAGGTCCCAGCGCTTGACCTGGTCGGCGATGAATTTGGACACGCCGCTCTTCTGGCTTTCGACGAAGGATGCCAGCGCCACGATGAACCCCTGGTTCATGTCGGCCCTGATCTGCGCGTCATCGGCAAGATGGCGGCCGACCTCGACGAACATGGTGGCGAGATGGTCGCGGATCATCGAATTCGGCGCCTTGGCGTCCTGCTCGATGAACAGCCGCAGGCTCTCCCACATGTCGCCGGCCAGAGCGCTGAGTTCCGGCCGGGTGAGGAAATCTCGCTTCAGCTTTTCGGCGCGCCTGGCATATTGTTTGGATGTCCTCAGCCGCTCGACGAAAGTCGCGACGAAAAGGTCGAATTCGGCGCGCATTGAATGGTGCGGATCGGCGCGCACTTCATCGAGCAGCGAGCCGGCCGACGCAACGATCTTCTTCAACAGATAGGCGTCGGCGCGAAACAGGTTGAACAGCGATGGCAGTTCCTCGCGGATCTTCTCGCGCATCGTCGCCAGCGCCTGCTCGTCGCTCAAGAAGCGGCCGACCACCTTGGTGAACTCGTCGAATAATTTCTGGTGGCGGCGATCGTCAGTCAGCGCCGACAGCAGCTCGGCGGCGAGCGGCGCCAGCGGCACCTTTTCGATCTGCTCCAGCATACGGCTGGTGACGAAGCCGCGCAGTCCGGATTGCTCGACCGCCGCCAGCGTCTGCGGCACCAGCCGGCCGACAAAACGCGACAGGTCGGCGGCGCGGTTCGGGTCGGCCAGCCAGTCCGCGACCAGCGCGGAAAAATCGACTTCGGCGAGCTTTTCGCGCACCGGCTCCGGCGCCAGGAAATTGACCTCGATGAAGCGGCCGAGATTGTCGGCGATTCGGTTCTGGTTCTCCGGGATGATAGCCGTATGCGGGATCGGCAGGCCGAGTGGCCGCCGAAACAGCGCTACCACCGCATACCAGTCGGCCAGCCCGCCGATCGTCGCCGCCTCGGCGAAAGCGGCAACAAAGCCCAACCACGCATGCCGGCTCTCGAACGATTTCGCCGCCGCAAAGATCAGCACGCAAAACGCAAGTGCTGCGGTGGCAGCGAACTTGGTGCGCCTGAGCGCCGAAAGCTTGGCATCGGCGTCGGTGTCGAACCGGGCGAACGCGACGGATGCAAGAACCGGGGCTGGTCGTGACATGGTGGGCCGCTCCTGATCGATTATGTGAACTTATCTAGTGTCGCTTCCCTCAGAAAGCGCGCCGCAGATCCCGGTGCGCGCAATCGCGCACGCAAACTTGACGCCGGAATTCATCTATTATGCAGCGCCAGTCTGGAATTGTTCCAAACTATAGGCCATATTGACGCCAACCACTGTTATGTGAGGACACAATGCGGCTTACCCGTCAGACCAACTACGCCATGCGCATTCTGATGTATTGCGCCGCCAATACCGAACGGCTGAGCCGCATCCCCGAGATCGCCGCCGCCTATTCGGTATCGGAACTTTTTCTGTTCAAGATCCTGCAGCCACTGGTCGAAAACGGCCTGATCGAAACGGTGCGCGGCAGGAATGGCGGCGTCAGGCTCGGCCGCGCGGCCGAAACGATCAGCCTGTTCGATGTCGTGCGGGTGACGGAGGAAAGCTTTGCCATGGCCGAGTGCTTCGAGAACGACGCCGCCGAATGCCCGCTGGTCGACAGCTGCGCCTTGAATTCGGCATTGCGCGAGGCGCTCAACGCCTTCTTCGCCGTGCTGTCGCGCTACACGATCGCCGATCTGGTGGCGGCGCGCCCGAATGTGCGACACCTGCTCGGCATCGACATGCTGGTGCAACGGGCGCCGGCCGCCTGATTTCTCTGATTGCCTAAGCTGCCGATTGCGGCAATACGAACGGCATGTTTCCTGCCGGCAACACACCGACCTTCAGCCGGCAATCGAAGACCATTTCGATCAGCTCGTCGCTGAGCACCTGTTGCGGCGAACCTGTAGCGGCGAGCCTGCCGCGATGCATGACGAAAATCCGGTCGGCATACATCGCCGTCAAATTGAGGTCGTGCAGGATGGCGACCACGCCGCCGCCGCGTCTGGCGAAATCACGCGCGATGTCCATGATGATCAGCTGGTGTTTGATGTCGAGGCTGGACACCGGCTCGTCGAGGAACAAATAGCGCGGCTTGCCGTCGAGCACCGGCGCCCAGACCTGGCAGAGCACGCGGGCAAGCTGCACGCGCTGCTGCTCGCCGCCGGACAGCTCCTGGTAGAAGCGGCCGGCAAAGCCGTCGAGGTCGACGCGCGCCAGCGCGCGTTCGGGCAGGCGCTGGTCCTCGCCGGGCAGCGCGCCGGAACGCCCGCCGACCAGGCCTAGCCTGACGATCTCACGCACAGTGAACGGGAAGGACAGCGTCGTCGCCTGCGGCAGCACCGCGCGCACCGTCGCCGCCTCGACCGGCTTCATCGCCGATAGATTGCGGCCGTTGATGGTGACCTCTCCCGAATAGCCAAGATCGCCGCACAGTGCTCTGAGGAAGGTCGTCTTGCCCGAACCGTTGGGGCCGACAATGGCCGCGATTTCGCCCGGCCGCGCCTCGAAATCGACATTGGCGACAATGCGCTTGCCGCCGATCGCCACCGAGACATCGCGCGCTTCGATCATAGGCAAACTTTCACAGGTCGATGACGCCGCGCTTGCGCAGCAGGATCCACAGGAAGAACGGGGCACCGGCGACCGCGGTGACGATGCCGATCGGCAATTCCGCAGGGGCGACGATGGTACGGGCAACGGCGTCGGCCAACAGCAGCAGCGCGGCGCCGAGCAGCGCCGATGCCGGCAGCAGGTAACGGTTGTCGGGGCCGATCAGCAGGCGCAGCAAATGCGGCACGACGATGCCGACAAAACCGATGCCGCCGCTGACGGCGACCGACGCGCCGACCGCTGCCGAGACGCCGACGATCGCGGTGTATTTCAGCCGCTGCACCGGAATGCCGAGATGGCCGGCCGTGGCCTCGCCAAGCGCCAGCGCGTTGAGGCCGCGCGCCAGGAACGGCATTGCCGTCAGCGCCAGCACGATGATCGGCCCGACGGAGCCGATTTTTTGCCAGGTTGCGCCGCCCAGCGAGCCGAGCTGCCAGAAGGTCAGGTCGCGCAATTGCCGGTCGTCGGCCATGAAGATCAGGATGCCGGTCAGCGCCATGGCAAGCGCCGCCAGCGCGATGCCGGCGAGCAGCATGGTGGCGACCGAGGTCCGGCCTTGCCGTGTCGCGACCTGATAGAGCAGCAATGTCGTCGCCAGCCCGCCGCAGAACGCAGCCAGCGGCAGAGCCAGCGTGCCGAGCGCCGAGGTCAGCGGCGCCAGCATGGTTGAGCCAAGCACGATGACGGCGACCGCACCGAGGCTCGATCCCGCCGAAACGCCGATCAGGCCGGGGTCGGCCAGCGGATTGCGGAACAGCCCCTGCATGACGGCACCGGAGACGGCAAGCGATGCGCCGACCAGTACGCCCAGAATGACGCGCGGCAGACGGATGTCATGGATGATCACATGGTCGCGGGCGCTCAATGCCGCGTCGCCGGGCAACGCGCCGAACAGCCAGTCGTGCATGACGCCGATGGCCGAGGCATCGGATGCGCCGGAGGTCAGCGACAACAGCACGGCGATAGCCAGCCCGACGCAGAGCAGCACGATGACGAGGCGGGCGCGCCGCGAACGGTCACCCTCGGCTGCCGTCGCCATGATGCCCGCCGCATCAGCGATCGAATGATCCGCCATCGCGCTCAATCCGTGACCTGGCCGCCATAGAGCGAGACGGCGAGATCATGGATAGCGTCGGCCGTGCGCGGACCGAAGCCGAGCAGATAGCCGCCGTCCATGCGGATCAGCTTGCGGGCGACACCCGCCGGCGTCGGAGCCACGGCAGGGTTCGAAAACAATTCGTCATCCGCGGTGGCCGGCCCGGCATTGTTCATCATCAGGATCACGTCAGGCCTGGCGGTGATGACTGCCTCGTCCGACAATTGCTTGTAGCCGGCAAAGCCGTCGATGGCGTTGATGCCGCCCGCAAGCTTGATGATGCCGTCGGCTGCGGTGTCGCTGCCGGCGGCAAGCAGCTTGCCGCCCTGCATCGACAGCACGAACAGGATGCGCTTGCGCTCCTTGATCGAGGCGGTCTGCTTTTCGGCAGCCTTCAGCTTGGCGTCGATCTGGGCTGCCAGCGCATCGGCCTTGGCCTCGACGCCGAGCGCCTTGCCGACGATGTGGATCTTTTCCAGAATGCCTTGATTATCATAGCGCTCGGGCACCTCGATGAACGGGATGCTCGATTTCTTCAGCACGTCGACGGCTTCCTTCGGTCCGCTTCCGTGCAGGGCCAATATACCCGACGGATTGACTGACAGCACACCCTCCGGCGACAGCTGGCGCATGTAGCCGACATCCGGCAGTTCCGCCGCCGCTTGCGGATAGCGGCTGGTCGAATCGCGCGCGACAAGGCGATCCTGTTCGCCGAGCGCGTAGACGATCTCGGTGATCGAGCCGCCGATGGCCACGATCCTCGAGCGGTCGGCAAAAGTCGCGATGCCTTCGGCGGCCTGAGCCGGCATCAGCACGGCGAACGCCAGGAAAACAGCGGCCGCAGGACCAAGCGCCGACCTGGAGACCAGCCTGGAGAAAAGAACCATCATCGTTTCCTCAGGCTGCGGTCGGGCTTGGGATACGCGGCAGGTTTTCGGCCAGAAAGCGCCAGTCTTCGCGCTCGCTTTCGCCCTCAGGCCGCTTACCGAAGAACTGGATGATCATCTTGCCGTCGGTGCCATAGACTTCGAGCGACGTGACATGGCCGTCCTTGGTCGGCTTACGCACGGCCCAGACCTCATCGATGTGGTCGGTCCGCAGGTGCAGATGGAAGGTCTCGTCGAGCACATTGAGCCATGGTCCCATCGGCTTGATCGAGGCGACGGGGCCGGAATGGATCTGGATGCAGCCGCGATTGCCGACAAAGCACATGATCGGCATGGCGCCAGCGGCGGCGTGGTTGAACATGGCGCTCACCGCATCGTTATCGACCAGCCAGGCATAATCCTGGCCGACCAAGCGCACCGCCTGCCGGCGGCTGAGCTTCAGTGTCTTCAGCATGCCGAAGAACTGATGCACGTCGGTTAGTTGGCTCCAGCGGTCGCGCAGATCCTCGACGCTGGCCGAATTGTCCGCAGTCTCGATCTCGTCGTCAGCCGCGCCCGCTGAAATCGCCACCGTCGGTTCCTGGTTCGGAGATTCCAGCCCGGCCACCAGCTTCTGATAGGCATAGAGGTTGGATGCGGGTCTGAGATGCACCTTGTGCATCGCCTCGCCTGCGGCGTCGAAGAACTGCAGGCTGCGACGGATGTCGGCGCCGTCGCGCTTTTCCACCGCAAAGCCGTGCGCCCAGACTTTCGGGAAGATGCGCAGGTCGATGTTTTCGCCGAGCACCATGGCATTGTGATTGCCGGTGACGACCTTGTCGTAGACGCCGATCTTCTCGTGCACCGCGCTTTCGTTGCGGGTCAGCGCCATCACCTCACCGACAGCTTCGAGACCAGTCAAAAGGTCGTTGACACGCGGCTCGACCCGCACGACCCCGTCGCCGCAATGCGCGGCGACCAGTTCGGCCTCCGAAATACCGAGTTGGGCGGCGAGGTCGCGCTCGCGCATTTTCGGATTGTCTACCCGTGCCCGTCGGATCTCGTGCGGGGCGGGTTTTACGCGCTGGTCCATTTCCACCACCTACTTGTTGAGGATGAGCTTGCCCTGCCGGGTGATCTTCAGCCGATACAGCGCACCGTGATGTTCGATGCCGATCTCGTGCTCGCCCTGGAACAGCGTGTTGCTGGACAGCGTTCTCACGGCCGATTGGACCCGTTCGAAACGGACGGAATTTTCGTCGGAACGGCGGACGCGATAGCGAAAGTCGCTGGGATTGTGCGTGTTCATGGGTTCGCTCCCTGTTCTGTGCCGGGCATCTGGCTCGGCGCCTGCGTGAAATGCCGATTCAATTCTTGACTCGAATGGTCATGTTATCTAGCAGTGCAATACCGGAGTAAATGAGTCAACATTTAAGACGCCGGACGCGATGAAAAATGCCAGCGAGCCCCAAGCCAGCCAGCATCGAACATGGATTCTTGGAGTTGCAGCATGGGGTTGGCGAATTGGGGATGGCCGGCGGGCAGCGGCCTGGCACACTGTTTTATGACAAGCAAAATGGCCGCGTTGCTGGCCGGCGCCGCGGCGATCCCGCTGCTCGCCGCACCGGCCGGCGCCCAGCAGGCTGCCCAACCGGCAGCCGACCAGCAGCAGACTGACCCGTCTCAACCGCCAGAACAGGCAAAGCCCGCCCCGGCCGGTGCCACGCTGCTCGACAAGATCCTGATCCTCAGCCGCACCGGCGAGACGGCGATCGAGTCGCTTGCTTCAGCCAGCCATGTCGACGAGGAACAGCTAGAGCGCCGCATGGCGACGACGCCCAACGACATGCTGTTCGGTGTGCCGGGTGTCGCCGTCCAGGCCGACGCAAGGCGTGTCAGCTCCAGCATGAACATCCGCGGCCTGCAGGACTTCGGCCGCGTCTCCGTCATCGTCGACGGTGCCCGCCAGAATTTCCAGCGCTCGGATCACGGCACGCAATCGACCTTCTACATCGATCCCGAATTGATCAAATCCGTCGACGTGATCCGCGGTCCGGTCGCCAATACCTACGGCTCCGGGGCGATCGGCGGCGTCGTCTTTTTCGATACCAAGGATGCTCAGGATTTCCTCAAGCCCGACGAGACCTGGGCGGCATCCGCGACCGGGCGTTACGAAACCAACGGTGAAGGCTGGACCACCAGCGCCACCGGCGCCTACCGGATCAACGAGAATTGGGACGTGCTCGGCAACATCGTCTACCGCGACTATGACGACTACAAGCATGGCGGCGGCGACACCGTAGCAGGCACCGGCTTCGATGTCTTGAGCGGCCTCCTCAAGACGACCATCCGCCTCAGCGAAAACAGCGAGTTGAAGCTCGGCTGGATCGGCTCGAACGACGGATGGACCGAGACCAGCGGCAGCGCGCCGGTGAACGACGCCGACCTGAAGGCGAATACCTTCACGGCCCGCTACAACATCACTGACGAAGACATGAGCTGGCTCGATCTCCACATCAACGCCTCTTACAACAAGACCAAGCTCGATCTGACGACTCTTGTGGCGCAAAACCGGTTTGATCCGGTCACCGGTCTGCCCGTGGTTTTGCCGGCGGGTTCGAAATCGACGTTCGACATCGGCACCTCCGGCATCGACATCTGGAACACGTCGAGATTCGAGACCGTTGGGATCGCGCATGAGCTGACCTATGGCGGCGACTGGGTTGGCGACGATGTCGAGACAGGCGGCACGGCGGGCGGCGACAGTTTCTACACGCCCTCGGGCGATAGAAACGTCTCCGGCGCATACGTCCAGGACAAGCTCACCTGGGACTGGCTCGAGGTCATCGCCGGGCTGCGTTACGACAGCTACAAGCTAGACAGCGATGTCGGCGAAACCTCTGGCGACCGGCTGTCGCCACGCATCACAGTGGGCATTTCGCCCTTCGAAAGCGCCAGCCTTTCCGGCCTGCAATTCTACGGCACTTACGCAGAAGGCTACCGTTCCCCTTCGCTATCGGAGACCCTGATCAGCGGCAATCATCCGGCAGGCGTCAGCTTCCCGTTCCTCCCCAATCCCAATCTCAAGCCCGAAACCGGCAAGACCGTGGAGTTTGGCGTCAACTACAGCACCAACGGCGTCATCGAGGCCGACGACGCGCTGCGGCTGAAGGCGGCCTATTTCAACAACAATGTCGACGATTACATCGACGGCGTGACGCTATCGGCGTTCGACCCGACCAGCGGCTGCCCGTTCGGTCCGGGCATCCCGATCTGCTTCCAGTATCAGAATTTCGCCAAGGCCAAGATCCACGGCTTCGAGATGGAGGGCGTCTATGACGCAGCCTGGGGCTTTGCCGGGCTTTCGGCGTCGTTCACCGATGGCCACACGATTTCCTATGAAGGCGAGCGGGCGGACCTTGTCACCGTCCCCTCCTCCCAGGTCACCGGGCAACTCGGCTTTCGCTTCCTCGAGGACAGGCTGACTGTCGGCGGCGAGGTGCAATACAACGGCAAGCCGCAGGGCAACGCGGTGGCCAAGGACTATACGCTGGTCAATGCCTTCGCCAGCTACCAGGCGACCGACAATTTCAAAGTCGATTTCCGCGCCGACAATCTGTTCGACGTCAAATACGCCAACCCACTGAACGCGTCGACCACGAGTATCGTCTACGAGCCCGGCGTCACCCTGAAGCTGGCGGCGACCATGCGGTTTGGAGGCTGACGATGAGGCAAGGCGTGACAGCATCCCTTCGTCTGTTGGCCGCGGCGGTGGCTATGTCGCTTGCGGCGGCTCCGGCATGGACACAGCAGCAAGCGCCGGCGCTGATCCTCGAGCTGAACGGCGCGCAGCCATCCGACAAGGGCTGCCGCCTAACCTTCGTGGTCACCAACAATCTCGGCGCCGGTCTTTCCAAGGCGGCGTTCGAGATCGCGTTGTTCAACGAGGCCGGCGTCGTCGACCGGCTGACCGTGCTCGATTTCAAGGAGCTGCCTGCAGGCAAGACCAAGGTGACGCGTTTCGACCTTGCCGGCACCGATTGCGGCAAGGTCAGCCGCGTGTTGATCAACAGCGCCACGGAATGCGCCGGCGCTGAGCCGAATGCCTGCATGCGCGGGCTGAAGACGCAGACCAGGACCGGCATCGCCTTCGGGGTCTGAATTTGGGACTGGAACCGGCATTCGCGCGAAACACCCTGGCGTGGCCATTGGCCGGTTTCCTGCCGCCGGAACCGGACGATCCCGATTTCGCCATCCCTCGCGGGGTGCTGCATGTTTCGCCGCGCGACAGACCGGAAGACAGTTGCATCGCCGATGCCGACGGCGAATTGACTGCGGTGCCGGCGGAGCCATTGCGGCAGGCACGACAGATGCAGCGGCGCCACAACTGGACGGTGGCGATCGCCTGCTCTTGCGCATTTCACGCAGCGGTGGCGCTGGCCTTTCTCACCCTGCCGGACGACAGGCCAAGCATCGAAGGTGCCGACCAGCAAGGCGAAATGCTGCTCGGCGCCGATCCGCAGCAGGCGGCCGGCGATGTCGGAGACGACCCGGAAGTGACCAGCGTAACGATGGTGACCATGCTCGACGCCAAGCCCGTCGAAACGGTCGAGGCGCAGGCAACCGCGGCAGAGGAGGCGCTCCAGCCGGTCACCGATGTGGCGGAAGCATCGGAAAAAGATGTGGTCGAGCCGGTCAGCGAGGCCGTCACGGAAACTGCTCCTCTTGCCGATCGCCCCGAGCCCGCGCCTGCCCAGCCTGTCGAGCCGGCGCGCCCGGATCCATCGCCCGACATTCTCGCGACCGACAGGCTGGTGCCCACTGACGACAATGCCGTGCCGCCGCCAGTCAGCACGGTCGAAAGGGCCGATCCTGCCGAGACGAGTGCTCCGGCACCAGCCGACCCGGCGCCGGCCGAAACGGTTCAGACGGTCGAGACCGTCGTCGCGGCGGAAGAACCGAAGCCGGAAAGGCCGAAGCCCAAGCAGCCGAAGAAGGCAACCGCAAAGAACAAGCCGGCCAGGAAAGCCGAACCAAACGAGCCTGAAAAGCCGGTCTCGCGCAAGAAGGCGGGCAAGGCACTTGCCAAAGCCGATTCCAAGAAGAAAAAGACCGGCTCCGGCGGCCGTGACGAAATGGATGTCGCGCGCGGCACGGCCGACGGCAAGAAGGACGGCAAGATCCTGACTGCCAGTAGGGGCGGCAAGTCCGGCATCGGCAATGCAGCCGTCACAAACTACCCCGGCAAGATCCGATCAAAGCTGGTGCGGGCCTTCAATTCGACACGCACGCGCGCCACGGGCACAGCCACGGTTGCCTTTACCGTCGGTTCGAACGGCAGCGTCCGGTCGGCCAGGCTGACGGGCAGTTCAGGCGTTGCCGCGCTGGACAAGGCCGCTCTCGACGCGGTCCGCCGGGCTTCTCCGTTTCCCCCGATTCCAGACGGAGCCGGTCGCTCGGCCTGGCAGTTCGAGGTGCCGCTCGGTGTCAGGTAGCGACCGTCCCCACGCAGAGTCGGCGCCGCCCTGCCCGCGATGAGCGAGCCCTGGCGAAACCCTATGCCGCGGCCAGCAGGCTGGCATTGCCGCCCGCCGCCGTGGTGTCGACGCAGACGGCGCGCTCGTGCGCATAGGCGGCCGGATAATACACTTCGCTGACCAGCGGTACGATCGGGCCGGCGCGGTCGGCGATGACCTTGCGCACGATGCGCGCGGCCTCGGGCGTACCGGAAAAGGCGACGACATCGACCCGCAGCGAGCGCGCTTCGACCGGGTCCGGACGGCCGTCGATCGCCGCCAGCGGCAGGCCCTTGCCGGTCAGCGCCGACAGTGCCGCAGGCGCGCCAGGTGCGACGGCGAGCACGGCATTGCCGGCGGCCAGCGCCTGGATCGTCTGCGCAAGCAGGGTATCCGCGTCGGGACCGAGGCACAGCACGCGCCCGCGCGGCGACAGCGACAGCGTGTTGGCCTCGCCGGTCGGCCCGGGCAGGTCGACCTGGCCGAAATCGATGCCGGCGGCGGCACCGATGGCCGCGGCACCCTTGCCGCGCAGATGTTTCCTCAGGATGGCGACGCGATCCGGCCGCGTCGACCAGCCGCCAAAGGCCGGGTCCGGCAGATTGTCGGCGAGCTCGGTCGCCGTCACCTTGCGGCCTTCGGCAAGATGGGTGCCGGCCTCCGGCCCCTTGCGGAAGCGCCGGAGATAATGTGGCCCGCCCGCCTTCGGTCCGGTGCCGGAAAGCCCCTCGCCGCCGAAGGGCTGCGCCCCGACGACGGCGCCGATCTGGTTGCGGTTGACGTAGATGTTGCCAGCATGGATGCCGTCGACGAAATGCTGCGCGCGGCCTTCGATGCGGGTGTGCAGGCCGAAGGTCAGGCCGTAGCCCTTGCGGTTGATCGCGGCGATCACCGCATCGATCTCGTCGGCATCGAAGGTGGCGACGTGCAGCACCGGGCCGAACACCTCGCGTTCCAACTCCTCGATGCTCTTGACCCGAAAGACGTGCGGCGCGACGAAGCGGCCGTCCTTCGGCGCTTCGAGCTTGGCGATCAGCCGGCCCTGCAGGCCCATTTTCGTGCAATAGTCGCGGATCGACGCTTGTGCCTCGTCGTCGATGACCGGGCCGACATCGGTCGAGATCCGCCAGGGGTCGCCGAGGCTGAGCGCTTCCATAGCGCCTTTCAGCATCTCCAGCATCTTCTTCTCGACGTCCTTCTGCACGTAGAGAATGCGCAGTGCCGAGCAGCGCTGGCCGGCACTCTGGAAGGCGGAGGCCAGGATATCGCGCACCGCCTGTTCAGGCAGCGCCGTGGAATCGACGATCATGGCGTTCAGGCCGCCGGTTTCGGCGATCAGCATGGCGTCGGGCGCGGCGGTCTCGGCTAGCTGCTTTTCGATCAGTTTGGCGACATCGGTCGAGCCGGTGAAGCAGACGCCGGCAATGCGCGGATCGGCGGTCAGCGGGCCGCCGACCGAGGGACCGTCGCCGGGCAGAAGCTGGATGACGTCTTCCGGTACGCCGGCCTCGCGCAGCAGTTGGACAGCGCGGAAAGCGATCAGCGGCGTCTGCTCGGCCGGCTTGGCGATCACGGAATTGCCGGTGACGAGTGCCGCCGCGATCTGCCCGGTGAAGATGGCGAGCGGAAAATTCCACGGCGAGATGCAGGCGATGGCGCCGCGCGCCTCGGTGCCCGCCTCGGCATTGGCGGCCTCGGCCGCATAGTAGCGCAGGAAATCGACCGCCTCGCGCACCTCGGCAACGCCGTCGGCCAGCGACTTGCCGGCCTCGCGGGCGGCGAGCGCAAAGAACTCGACAGCGTTCGCCTCATAGAGATCGGCCGCCCGGTTGAGGATGGCGGCGCGCTCGGCGACGGGGTGTCTTGCCCATGCCGGTTGTGCCTCGACGGCGATGCGCACGGCGGTCTCGACCTGCTTGGCGCCGGCCTCGCTGACCGTGCCGACCACTTCCGAAGGTTTTGCCGGATTGACCACCGGACGCTGCTTGCCGTAGCCGGCGGCGCGGCTGACCGGCTTGGCGTGCCAGCGCTCCGGCCCGGCGAACTCGGCCCTGGCCTTGTCGATCGCCGCCAGCGTCAGCGTGTCAGTGATATCGAAACCCTTGGAGTTGCGCCGGCCGGGGCCAAAGATCGCCGACGGCGGCACGATCGCCGGATTGGCGGCGGGGCCTTGTTTCTCCACCGTTTCGAGCGGGTCGCGGGCAATGTCCTCGGGCTCGACCTCCTCGTCGGTGAGCTGGTGGACAAAGGAGGAATTGGCGCCGTTCTCCAGCAGCCGGCGGACCAGGTAGGCGAGCAGGTCGGAATGCGCGCCGACCGGCGCATAGATGCGGCAGCGCGTGCCTTCGGCCCGCCGCACCGTCTCATGCAGCGCTTCGCCCATGCCGTGCAGGCGCTGGAACTCGAATGTATCGCGCTCCGTCGTCATCGACAGGATGGCGGCGACGGTGTGGGCATTGTGAGTGGCGAATTGCGGATAGATACGGTCGGTCATCGACAACAGCTTCTTCGCGCAGGCCAAGTAGGAGACGTCGGTGTTGGCCTTGCGGGTAAAGACCGGATAGCCGTCGAGCCCGAGCGTCTGCGCCCGCTTGATCTCGGTGTCCCAATAGGCGCCCTTGACCAGCCGCACCATGATGCTGCGGTCGTATTTCCTGGCCAGAGCGTAGAGCCAGTCGATGACGAAGGCGGCGCGCGGTCCATAGGCCTGGACGACGACGCCAAAACCGTTCCAGCCGGCAAGCTCCGGCTCGGCCAACACCCGCTCGATGACGTCGAGCGACAAATCGAGGCGGTCGGCTTCCTCGGCGTCGATGTTGAGTCCCATGCGCGAATGGCGCGCCGCCAGTGCCAGCGACAAAAGCCGCTCGGCCATCACCGGCAGCATCTTCTCCTTCTGTGTCACCTCATAGCGCGGATGAAGCGCCGACAGTTTTACCGAAATGCCGTGGTTCTGGCGGATGTCGGGGCCGTTGGCGCCGGCATCGAGCGAAGAGATGGCGTCGGCATAGGCCTTGAGATAGCGCAACGCGTCGGCCTCGGTGCGGGCCGCTTCGCCCAGCATGTCGAAGGAATAGAGATAGCCCTTCTGGGTCATCGGCCGGCCGCGCCTGACGGCCTCGGCGATGGTGCGGCCGAGCACGAACTGCTCGCCCATCTCGCGCATGGCGGCGGCGACTGCCTTGCGGATGACCGGCTCGCCCAGCCGGCGCACCATCGCGCGCAGCGTGCCTTCGATGCCGCCCTCGCCTTCGTCGAGCACGCGGCCGGTCAGCATCAGCGCCCAGGTCGATGCATTGATGAAGATCGAACTCGAACCGCCCGAATGCGCCGACCAGTCGTGCGGCGCAATCTTGTCGGCGATGAGGTCGTCCATCGTCTCGGTGTCGGGCACCCGCAGCAGCGCCTCGGCCAGGCACATCAGCGCCACGCCCTCCTTGGTCGAGAGGCCGTAGGCGGACAGGAACACTTCCATCAGCCGGGGATCGGACGAGCCGCGCACCGCCCGCACCAGATCGGCGGCACGGGCCGAAATCGCCTTGCGGTCTTGCACGGACAGCCCGGCCGCCTCGGCCAGCCGCTTCACCGCCTGGTCTTCGTCGGGCAAATAATTGGCACGGATCTGCTGGCGGATGGTGTCGAGCGCTGGCATGGCGGACCTGTAGAACGAGCACAAGGGAGCGGGCCGGCGGTCACCGGACCGAATGGCGCAAGCTAACATAAGTAGCGACTCCAGTCGGTCCAAAGAAATCGACAGAACAGATCGATTGATCTATCATTATGGCTGATCGCCTCCAATTCGACCAGGAATCCGATGGGAGAAGACCAATTGGACCGCATCGACAGGAACATCCTGTCGGCCCTGGGCAGCAACGGCCGGCTTTCCATGTCGGAACTGGCGGCAAAAGTCGGCCTGTCGAAGACGCCGGTTCAGGCGCGGGTGAAGCGGCTGGAGAAGGACGGGTTCATCAGGGGCTACCAGGCGATCATCGACCGTGAGCGCATGGGCGAAGGCCATGTTGCCTTCGTCCAGGTGAAACTGTCCGACACCCGCTCGGCCGCGCTCGACGCCTTCAACCGCGCCGTGCAGACGGTGCCGGAGATCGAGCAGTGCCACATGATGGCATCGAGCTTCGACTATCTCTTGAAGGTCCGCACCACCGATATCGCCGCCTACCGCCGCGTGCTCGGCGAGCGCATCTCGGCCCTGCCGCACGTCGCGCAGACCTCGACCTTCGTGGCGATGGAGACGGTGAAGGATCGGTAGGCGCTCACTGATATCTCGTCAGCTCATCCGGCTCGTTCAAGACGCTCCTGACATTGCTCCTCGATCGCCCTCAGGAAATGGTCGGACGTCGATGTCCATCCAAAGAGTATGCACGAGCGTAATCGAGGCGTCATGATTGCTCCGTGGGGCCTCCAACGCGATCGGTTCGCTCGTGCAATCCGTCAGCAGGATACAGTGATAGTCCCTGAAGAAGGCATCCCGAATTGTCGACTCCACACACACGCTGGTCGTGCACCCTGTCACGATCAGGTGTTTGACGCCTGCGGTCTTCAGAACCGCATCGAGTTCGGTCTCGTAGAAACCGCTGAACCGGGTTTTGTAGAGGACAACATCCCCCGCCTCCGGCCTTAGGTCGTTGACGATATCTGTTCCCCAGGTGTCGCGGATCAGAATCCGGCTCTCACTGCCATCCGGCGCTGTCATGTTCTCACCGACCCCAAAGATCTGGAGATGTCGGAGACGATTGGGGGCGTCCGACGTCCCAAGATCCGAAAGGTCGGGATGATATCCCATCTTCAGATAGATGACGGGCAGTCTCGATTTGCGGGCGGCCGCTATAACACTTGCGGTAGGGCGGACAGCCCGCTGAATCCCGGAGATATCGATGCCGGCTCTGTCGAACATCCCGCCTTTCGAGCCGAAGTCATTCTGCATGTCCACGACGAGAACTGCGGTCTTGGCGGGGTCAATTGAAACAGGTTGAGGCTTGGCGTCGATTTCAAGTGGCTGCATTTTATCCTCCCACAGCCTGAGGTATCGCACTTTGCGCCTTGGTTATCATGAGCAGCGACCCTGCATCGTGTCAACGTTATTTGGCGGCCCAAGACGGTGGTCCGCTCTTGTCGCAGACAAACCCGGTCTCACTCCGCCAGCGTCTTCAAAAACGCCACCAGAGCCGCGCGTTCGCGGTCCGAAAGCTGCAGCGGGTGGATCTCGGATACGCCTTCGACACTGGCCGGCGCCTTGGAATAATGCGCCACCACTTCGTCCAGCGAGGAAAACTGCCCGGCATGCATGTAGGGCGGCCGGGTGGCGGCACCGCGCAGCGACGGCGTCTTATACCCACGAATGAGTTCCGGCCCGGCCTTGACCATGAAGCGCAACTCGCGGCAGGCGCTGGCATCACCGTCGCGAAAGGTGCCGAAACAGTTGAACGGATCGGCCTCGACCTGCATCACCGCATCGACACGGCCGCGATCCGGCGGCAGGCCCACGACCGGCGGCACGCCGGTGTTGTGAAAACTGCCGTCGGTAAAACGCGGGCCGTTGTGGCAGGTCACGCAATTGCCCTTGCCGATGAACAGCTTCAGGCCGAGGATTTCCTCCGGCGAAAAGACGGCGTCGCCTTGCGGCTCGGCGCCCACCGCAAGATCGGTGGCAAAACGGTCGAAGCGCGTCTGCGGCGGCGCGATCGAGCGCTCGAAGGCGGCAATCGCCTTGCCGATATTGGCAAAGACGCGATCAACCTCCTCGGCCCGGCTGGCGGGCATGGCGTTCCAGGCCGCCCTCTCTGCATCGGTTCCGAGCGGGCTGGCATTGGCCGGCACGCCCGAAAGGTCCGGCAGCGGCCCGAAGATGCGCTCGTAGCGCTCGCCGAAACGGGCCTTGATGTAATGCGCGAAGGCGGCGCGGTTGCCGGCCTGCTCCAGCGGATTTTCGAGCGGTGTCAGCGCCTGCGCCCACAGGCTGTCGCGCCGCCCGTCCCAGAAGAACCAGGGATCGTGCGCGACGCCGGCCAACGGCATGGTGCGCCGGTTGGTGCGGCCGACGCCGACCGCTTGCGGCAGGTCGTCCTGGAATTGGCGGTCGATCTTGTGGCAGGTCGAGCAGGATACGGTGCCGCCGCCGCTCATCCCGGTGTCGAAGAACAGCGTCGAACCGAGTGCCGCGGCGGCCGGCACATCGGCAAAGCGATTGGTCGTGTCGGGTTTCAGCGGCGGCAGCTTGGACAGCGCCAATGAGGCGACGGTTTGCTTCTCGGCGTCGGAAAACTCCGGCCTGCCGCAGCCGGCGAGCACGGCCACCATCACCAACGCGAGAAGACTGGAAAACCGGCTCATCTTTGGCTCACAGCACCACGTTGAAGACGACAGTGTCCGAACCGGCCGCGGCGGAGATGGCAAAATGCAATTGCCACCACCCGCTCATCGTGAATTTCACGCCGTCGATGCGATAGCGTCCTTCGCCGAGGTAATCGGTCGCCTGCGGGCTGGTCGGCAGACCGTGCTTGTGCTGCGGCATGCCGCCGGAAATCGTTATCGCAGCACCTTCCACCGGCGCACCCTCGACGGTTTTCAGCGTCAGCAGCCAGGACTCCAGTTCGCCCTGCCGGATGACGCCTTTCTCGGGCTCGAAGGTCGCCACGAACAGCTTGTTCGCCGTCGTCCTGGAACGGCCGACGTCCGAACTTGGTTGCGGCGCATGCGGCGCCGTCAGATAGACGACGGCCAGCACACCGGCGAGCAAGGCAGCCAGGCCGAGGCCTCCAAGAAGATAACGCCATAACGATGCCAAACCGGTTCCTGTTCTGCGGATAACGTTTCGCTGGGCAGATCGCGTCCCACGCCCCTGTGGGAAATCGCGCCCAGCGCAAGAATCCGCCGTCGCCAAGCATGGCGCTGCCGGCCGCAAAAAGCTACAGCACCGCAATTGCACGGATGGAGGAGTACTTCATGGCAGGAAACGGCGTCGCCTCGATCGGCGAGTGCATGCTCGAGCTTTCGGGCCAGGCCGGGCCGAACTGGCGCATGGGCTTTGCCGGCGACACGTTCAACACTTTATGGGCGCTGCATGCCTTGAGCGGCGAGCGGCCGGCGACCTATGTCTCGGCCTTCGGCGACGACCCGTTCTCGGGCGACCAGATCAAATTCCTCGCCGAAAACGGCATCGGCGTCGGCGCCAGCCCGGTCATAGCGGGCGCCCGCCCCGGCCTCTATGCGATCACGCTGACCGGCGCCGAACGTTCGTTCACCTATTGGCGGGCCGATGCGGCCGCGAGGCAGTTGGCTTCGGACCCAGCCGCTTTACAGAAAAGCCTTGAAAACCAGGCGCTGGTCTATTTTTCCGGAATCACTTTGGCAATCCTCGACGAGGGTGCGCGCAAGGTACTGCTGACGGCCGTGGCCAAGGCGCGCGCGGCCGGCTCGCTGATCGCCTTCGATCCCAATTACCGGCCGCGGCTGTGGCGCCAAAGCGAGGAAGCGCAGGCCGCGATCCTCGAGGCGCTCGCCGTCGCCGACATCGCGCTGCCCACCTTTCCCGACGAGCAGATGCTGTTTGGTGATACGACACCGCAGGAAACAGCCGAACGGCTGCGAAAGCTGGTCGGCGAGGTCGTCGTCAAGAACGGCGAGGAACCGGCGCTGATCGCGCAAAATGGAACCTTGCAAACCGTGCCGGCGGTACACGTCGCCACCCCGGTCGACACCACCGGCGCCGGCGACTCCTTCAATGGCGCCTATCTCGCCGCCCGCCTTGCCGGCCATGCGCCGACTGAGGCGGTGCAGCGCGCCCATCGCGTCGCCGCCGCCGTCGTACAGGTGCGCGGCGCCCTGGCGCCGTTCGAGACGCTCAGGGCTGCGTTCGAGGCAACTGCTATCTGACCTTGATGACGACCTTGCCCTTGGCGCGTCCTGTTTCGACATAGGCCAGAGCCTCATTGGTCGCTTCGAATGGAAAGACCCGATCCAGAACCGGGCGGATCGCGCCGGATTCGATTAGAGCGGCGATTTTGCTCAGCTGATCGCCCTGCGCCCACATGAAAAGGAACGAAAACTGCACGGCACGGCGCTTGGCTTTGGCCCGAATTCCGCGGCTCAGGAGGCGCAGCACCAGCCTCAGCATCAAATTCAGTCCCTTTTCCCTGGCAAACTCGGGATCCGGTGGACCCGAGATGGAGATGAGCTTCCCACCCGGTTTCAGCACGCTCAGGGATTTTTCGAGCGTCTTGGCATCCTGGCTGTTCAAGACGACATCGTAGCCCGACAGAACCTTCTCGAAGTCTTCTTGCCTGTAGTCGACGACGACATCGGCGCCGAGACTTTTCACCAGATCGGCACTCGCTGCGCTCGCTGTTGTCGCAACGGTCGCGCCGAGGTGTTTGGCCAACTGAATGGCGAATGTTCCCACGCCCCCGGAACCAGCCTGAACGAAGACCTTCTGTCCCTTCTTCAGGTTTGCCCTGTCGATAAGCGTCTGCCAGGCGGTGAGACCGACCAGGGGAATCGAGGCCGCCTCTTCCATGCTGAGATTCTCGGGCTTCAAGGCCACGTCGGCTTCATTCACGGCAATGAATTCGGCGAATGTCCCAATCCGGCCATCGCGCGGCCGCGCATAGACATCGTCGCCGGCTTTGAACTTGCGGACTTTCGATCCCACGCGAATAACCGTCCCGGCCACGTCGTGGCCCAGGATGACGGGCTGGCGATAGGGCAGGATGAGCTTGAATTCTCCGGTTCTGACCTTGGAATCGAGCAGGTTCACCCCTGCGGCATGGACCTCGACCAGGACATCGCTGTCCTGGAGCTGCGGCTCCGGCATTTCGGCCAGCCGCAGAAGGCCCTTTTTATTATATTTATCGACAACGAATGCCTTCATGGCAGTTACTTTCTAAGAATGTCTGTTGGTGTTCCGCGACAAAACAAGCCGAACGTTTTCAGTTGCATGGCCGCCCTGCGGCAAGACCTCAGCCTCGAGGAAGGACAGGGCTTTCGGGACGAAATCGGCGTAGTTCTGAACTACCCCGCCATGCCCGGCATCCGGATAGATAACCAGATGCGCCCCTGGGATACGCCCGGCGAGATCGTAGGTATTGCTGCTCGGCACCATCCTGTCCTGGTCGCCATTCGCAACCAAAGTGGGAATGCGGATAGCGCTCAGGTCTTGCGGCGCCTGGAGTCCGTAGGCCTTGATCGCCTTGAGTTGCGCCGAAGGCGCTCAGCGATACCGCCTTGTCCCGGTTGGACCGGCGCTCTTTCAGCCGTTGCAGAAATGCGTTTGCGGCGCGGCGCCCATTCGGCGTCGTTGTGAAGAAGAGATAGTATTTCGGATCCCGCAAAGTCAGCGCGCCCTTGATCATGTCCACGATCGTCAGCGGCGTCACCTTGTCGATGCCTTCGCCACCGGCCGGCCCCGTGCCAGCTACGATGAGTTTGCGCACAAGGGCCTGGCCAAATGTGTTGTGGTTGCTAGTCGCATGTGCGTGAAATCCTCTGCCTCGCTGTTGTTCAGACCGGCAAGCGGAACTGCTTGCGCAGGCTCTTGTCGAACATCCCCGCGGGGGCAAAGCGGCGCAGCAGGCTGACCTGGCGCGCTGCCTTGCCAGCGGTGTAACGCCGTCGCGGACGGGCATCGGTCGCCGCCGTGACGACCACATTCGCCACCACTTCCGGCCGATCGGCTATCGGCATCACATCGCCCAGCAACGCCTTGAGCCCGGCTCGAGCCCGATCGTATTCCTTCAACAGCGAATCCGGCTCGATGCCGTTCTGGTCGAAGACGGTGCGGACGAATGCCGGCTCGATGACGGAAACGCGGACGTTGAAGGCGCGCACCTCGTGGTCGAGCGATTCCGAATAGCCTTCGAGCGCGTGCTTGACTGCCGAGTAATGCGCTGAGTATGGCGCGGGTACCAATCCCAGAATGGAGCCGATATTGATGATGCGCCCTTGGCCGCGCCGCCGCATCGACGGCAACACTGCGTTGGTCATCCGCATGACGCCGAACAGATTGACGTCGAACAGGGCTTGTACCTGTGCGACAGAGGATTCCTCGGCACCCCCTAGCAGGCCGACCCCGGCATTGTTGACCAGGAGATCGATCCGGCCGGTCTGCGCGAGCACAGTGGCAACGAGCGCAGTGACGGCCGCATCATCGGTCACGTCGCATGCCAGCATGGTCACCCCTTCCGGGCCATTACTGGACTTGCGGCGACTTGTGCCAAAGACAGTGAACCCCGCCCGCGCCAAGGCCTCGGCGCTGGCGCGGCCGATGCCCGAGGAGGCTCCGGTCACGATTGCGGTTTTTTCAGAATTCCCATTCATTTTTGATGTTCCAGGTTCGAGAGGTCTAGCTTATTTCCACGAATTGAATTATGGTCGTAATATCAGATTATGAGCATAATGCAATAGCAGGACAGGAAAGAAAACATGCGCTACGAAAAGGGCCGAAAAGACGCGTCACGCAGCCGGATCATGGAGGTCGCCGCCGAACGTTTTCGATCTGACGGCATCGCGGCGTCCGGGCTGGCGACCATCATGAGCGACGCCGGGCTGACGAACGGGGCCTTCTATCCGCACTTTCAGTCCAAGGCGGAGCTCGTCCGTGAAAGCGTGGCGGCGGCCCTGGACGCGCAGTCGCAGCAAGTGCAGGAAGCGTTGGCCGCCGGCGGTCCGGAAATGGCCATAGAGGCATATCTATCGGCCGAGCACCGGGACAATCCTGGAAAGGGCTGCGCTTCGGCCGCGCTACTGCCGGAAATAGCGCGGCAGCCGCCTGAAACGCGGGCCCTCTATGCCGAACGCGCCCAATCCCTGGTGCGTCAGATAGCCGACGCTCTGCCGCCGACCAACGATCCAGAGGGCGTTGCGTTGGGTGTGTTTGCAACGCTCATCGGCGCGCTTCAACTGGCCCGCGCCCTGGAAGGGACGGAATTGTCGGATCGCATCCTTGCGGCGGGATCAGCTGCGGCAAAGGCGCTGATCCGGCCGGTTCAAGACGAGGTGGCCCCCTGAGGGCAGCCCGGACTATTCGGCCGGCTCGAATCTGCCTTGCACCAAGACAGTCTCCACCGGTCCAAGCGGATTGATGATCCGGCTCTCCAGGACTTCGATAAGTTTGCGTCCAACACCCGCCATATCCACGGAATGAACTCCGATCTTTGCCGGCAGGAAACGTGCCAGCCGCGTGCTGTCACGGGTGACGATGTGAACGTCGCGGCCTGGTGTAAGGCCCAGCTTGCCGAGGGCGTGCAACGCTCCCAGCAGGCCCAGTTCGTTGGCGCACGCCAAGCCCGTCGGCGGATCTGATGACGCCAGCAAGCGATCGAACCAGCCTGCGCTCGATTCCATGGTGAACATGCCATGACCGATCAGCGATTGGTCGATCGGAATACCGGCCTCGGCCATTGCCCTTCCATACCCGGAAAGACGCATGGCACTCGCCTGGTCCTCCGGAACGAGAAGTTGCAGCGCAATGCGTCGACAGCTCTTATCCATGAGCCGCCGGGTCGCCTCGTAGGCAATCTGTTCATTGTCGACATCGACATAAGGATACGCGATATCCAGGTCGGTTCTTCCAAACGCGACGAATGGCATGCGTTTATCCAGCAGCAGCTTGACGCGCGGATCAGCCGACACCAGGCGTGTGATGATCAGGCCGTCTGCGCTGCGCGCCTGGAGCTGCCGCTCCACACTCTCGACGGGATCGTCGTCGGGAGTGGTGGAATAGATGGACAGACTATAACCGGCTTGCCGCGCCGCCAGCGTCATGCCTTCGATTAAAGGAAGCTTCAACAGATCGGACAGATGGTCCCGTGTCTCCATCGGGAGTACTGCCGTCAGCGTCTGCGTTCGACCGGTTTTGAGCGCGCGACCATGATGATTTGGTAAATAGCCGACCCGCTTAGCCGCCTCCTTGACGCGGGCTATGGTCGAGGGCTGCACTTCCGGCCCATCCTTCAGAGCGCGGGATACCGTGGTCACCGAGAGGGAAAGTTCCGCCGCGATCTGCTTTAGATTGGCCATTGTTCGCCCGACTTCGTTTGCGAAAGCGCCGGCTGATTTTGCTGACCGCCAACGCTACCGGATTCGACACCCCGGTCAATCCAAACTCCCGCAGGAGGCAGCTTGACTCCAGCGCATTCAGATGTAATCGTAACGTTACGATTACAAAATAATGGCTCTTTCAAGCGATATTCCATAAAAGTTGGGGAGGAGAACCTATGTCCTGGCTACGCATTTCCTTAACAGCATTCGCAATCTCGGCTGCCCTGCCCGTGCATGCGCAGACGGTCACCATCACGACCGCGGGCGGCGACTATGGCAACGCCATCAAGGAGGCCATGTGGGGCCCGGCTGCAAAAGAGCTTGGCTATGATGTCCGCGAGGAGACGCAGAGCGACGGCCTGGCCGCCCTGAAGATGCAGGTTACCTCGGGGGCAGTCACGACCGATATCGTCCACCTGGGTTCGCCGGAAGGCGCGCAGGCTGCCGCACAGTCGCTGCTGGAGCCGCTCGATTACAAGATCATCGATCCGAAATCCGTGCCGGAGGGTGCAAAGTCCGACTACTGCTATCCGTTCGATTCCTATGGCACCGTCATGTCGTGGAACACCAAGACCTATGGCGAGAACCCGCCGAAGACGTGGGCGGAGTTCTGGGATGTTGCCAAATTTTCTGGCCGTCGCGCGTTGCGCGCCAATGCGCAAGACTCGATCGAGATCGCGCTTCTCTCCGATGGCGTGGCACCGGCGGACGTCTATTCCGTGCTCAGCACGCCGGAAGGGCTAGAGCGCGCCATCAAGCGGCTTGAAGCGATTAAACCAAACGTCGCCGTGTGGTGGACCTCGGGAGCTCAGTCCGCGCAGTTGCTGAAAGATGGTGAGGCGGATTTGGTCATTACCTGGAACGGACGGGCTCAAACCGTGAAAGCAGATGGCGGCGCGGCTGACTACACGTTCAAGGGTTCGGTCATCGGCACGGACTGCCTTGGGGTGCCGAAGGGAGCGCCGAACAAGGAAGCCGCGATGAAGCTCATCGCAGCGATGACGCAGCCTGCGCGAGTTGCGAAGCTGACCGATTTCATTGCCTACGGCCCAGTCAATCCTGCGGCATATGAGGGTGGCCTTATTCCCGAGGACCGTCTGAAGACCCTTGCGACCGCGCCTGAAAATGCTGGCACGTCGGTGTTTTCGAATTCAGAATGGTGGGTCAAGAATGGCGAGGCTGCCCAAAGAGCCTTCGATGAAATGATGGCCCGCTGACTCTCAGCTCTAATGCATATCGCGCAAAAGTGTGCAGCGGTTTTGCGACAACAACATGCATGAAAACAAGAACCTAAAGCGTGTCGCGTGAGGCCGGTCGAAGGCGACGCGCCTTAAGGCTGGAGCACATGATGAAGTCGCTCGCGATCACCATCGAAAGCGTGCACAAGGCTTATGGATCCTACGTCGCACTGGATGATGTTTCGCTCGACATTCAGGCTGGCGAATTCCTCACGCTGCTAGGGCCATCGGGATCGGGCAAGACCACGTTACTCATGGCTCTGGCCGGTTTTGTCCGGCCGGATTCCGGTAAACTTCTCTTGGGCGATCGAGACATCACCCGCCTGCCGCCCAACAAACGAGACATTGGCATAGTATTCCAGAATTACGCCCTGTTTCCCCACATGAATGTCCTGGCGAACGTCGCGTATCCGCTGGTGCTGCGCAAGATACCGAGAGCGGAGGCGCGTCAGCGGGCGCTTGATACCTTGGCCCGCGTGAAGCTGGATGGCCTGGCGGAGCGCAATGTTGCCGCACTATCCGGCGGCCAACGTCAACGGGTGGCATTGGCGCGGGCTATCGTCTTCGAACCGCGCGTGATGTTGATGGACGAGCCGCTGTCGGCGCTCGACAAGAATCTGCGCGAGACCATGCAGTATGAGATCCGGCGCCTGCATGATCATCTAAGGATCACCACAATCTATGTGACCCATGACCAGCGCGAAGCGCTGATTATGTCTGACCGGATTGCGGTGATGAACTCTGGCCGCATCCAGCAGATAGATACGCCGCAGCGAATTTATGATCGTCCATCGACCCGCTTCGTCGCGGAGTTCATGGGCGAGGCTAACATTGTGGCGCCAGGCTCAGCACGCAGAATCGACGGCGCCGAACCATCACGCGAAACTCTGATGATCCGCGCCGAAAGCTTCCATCTTGATGCGAAGCTCGTCGGGGGAAACGGAGTGGCTCTCGAAGGAATACTGCGCGCCAAAGCGTTCCGCGGCGAAAACTGGCTTTTGACGCTGGCGCTTGACGGTGGGCAAGAGGTTCTTGTCTGCATTCCGGCAGCGCTGGCCGGCGGCTGCGCCGAGCTTGCCGCCGGTCAGCGGATGACCGCATATGCACCAGCAGCGAAGGTTCACGCCATACCGGGAGCGACGGCGTGACCGTCGTCCGGGATCCGGCGCTCGCTGCGGATGCACGGCGCGAGCGGCGGTTTTTTCTTTCACTTTCGCTCCCGGCGCTGTTCATCGTTGGGCTGGCGGCGATACTGCCCATCCTTTGGATCATCCGGCAGTCCTTCCTGACCACCGCGGGTGAGTACACCGTCGGCAATTACCAGAAGGTCCTTTCAAGCGGACTGACATGGTCGGCGCTCGTCACGACCCTCGAACTGTCCCTGGGTACGCTGGCGGCCTGCATTCTTCTCGGCACCCCCCTGGCGCTGGCTCTGGCCAGCGTCAGACCAAGGGTGGCCAACGTGCTGATGGCGTTCGTCATGCTGCCGCTGTGGACCTCCATTCTGGTGCGTACCTATGGTTGGCTCGTGCTCTTGCGGCGCGATGGCCTGATCAACGCGGCGTTGACCGGTTCAGGCCTGACGGCGGAGCCATTGCCGCTCGTCTACAACTTCACGGGAACGCTCATCGGCATGGTGCACTACATGCTGCCACTCTTTCTGCTGCCTGTTTATGCTGCGATGCGCGATATCGACCCAAATCTCATTCGCGCGGCAGCGAGCATGGGAGCCACTCTCAGGCAGGTCATCCGCACAGTCATTTTGCCGCTATCGGCGGGCGGCATCTTCTCCGGTTCGATCATCGTCCTCATCTACGCCATAGGTTTTTTCATCACGCCGGCGGTGCTTGGCGGCGGCAAGGTAAATCCTCTCTCTACCCGGATCGAGCGTACACTATCGACCTTTCAGGACTGGGGGTCGGCGAGCGTCCTGGGCATTCTGCTCCTCGTTCTTATGGCGCTGATCGGTGTGATGTTGCTGGCGGCACGCCGCCTGGTGGCCCAGAACACAGTGGAAGCCCCCCATGCTTGAAGCCTATCCGCAAAACAGGCTCGCCCGCATTTTGCTCTGGAGCTTTGCCGCTCTTGTCATGGCATTTCTGATGCTGCCAACGCTCGTGGTGGTGCCGCTTTCCTTTTCGGCGTCGAATCTCCTCGAGTTTCCGCCGCACGCCTACTCGTTGCGTTGGTATGAGAACTTCTTCGGCTCGGCAACGTGGATGGCTGCGCTCAGAACGAGTTTGATCCTTGGGACATTGACGGCGTTGATCGCGGTGCCGTTTGCGCTGCTCGCCTGCATTTCAATGAATCGGCTGGGCGGAAAAACCGCTGCGATCATCCAGAGCGTCCTGCTAACCCCCTCGATCACCCCAGGTATCCTGCTTGCGATCGGTCTCTTCTTTGTCTTGGCTGCACAACATCTGATCGGAACGCTATTCGGTGTGCTGGTCGGACATGTGGTGCTGGCCGTTCCGGTCGCCTGCATTGTGTTGCTGCCGGCTCTCGCCCGCTTTGACTGGAACCAGGTCCAGGCGGCGCGCAGCCTCGGTGCAAACTGGGCCAGAGCCATTGGCGGAATAATCGTTCCGCAACTTCGGATCAGCTTGCTGTCGGCGACATTGATGGCGTTCCTGACTTCGCTCGACGAGTCTGTGATTTCGATCTTCATCGCAAGCGGTCGCAACAGCACGATGCCGAAGCTTATGTTCCTGTCGCTGCGCGATCAGATCGATCCGACCATTGCGGCGATCTCGACATTGTGGACCGTCATCGTCGTGGCCGTGGTCCTGATTGTGACCCTTCGCCAAAAATCCTGACCGAGACTGGAAACATGCCCACCAATCACCATGCAGCCGACGATCTGACGGATCATTCGACGGACATCCCTCAGGTAGGGTTGGCCATCATCACCGGGTCGGCAAACTGGGGGCTTGCCTTCCCGGAAGATGTCGAATTCGATGGTGTGCGCACGTTGCGGCGCGACATGAGTTTTGAAACGCCTTTCGGTCGTACCGACAACTGGAAGCTGCTCGAGTTCGATGCGTCGATCACAGCCGAAGGGAGAGCAAAACGTGCGTTGTGCATGTATTCGCACGGCAATCCCCGCGACCGTATCGACCATTCCTGCCATCGCCGCGCGTTCTGGGTATTGATGCGGGCGGGTGTACGGCAAGTTCTCGCCTGCTCGACTGTAGGCGCCGTCAACAAGGCGATCCAGCCGGGCGACATGGTGGTGACCGCCGACATCATTGAACTGACGCAGACCCCGTTTTCACTGCTTCCTGACCGCCAGAGCTTTGACTGTTCGGGCAAGCAAATCGTGTGTCCAAGATGTGCGGCGGTTCTGGTCGAAACGGCCCGCCGTCATTGGCCAGCCGAATGCCGCGTTTACGGCATCGAACAGCAGTTGGTGGCTGCCCATTGTTATGGGCCCCGACTGACAACGCCAGCCGAAGCCTTGGCGTATCGGGGCATGGGTGCGGATGTCCTCAACCATTCCATCGCCCCTGAGGCGACCTTGTCGCGCGAGATCGGCGCGTGTTTCGTGCCTTGCGCATTCGTGACGGCGGGCTTCAACGACTATATGGATCGCAATCGCCAGAAATTGCTGCAGGAAGACGTACTGCCCAATCTCTCCATGACAGCCTCGCGGGTCGCGCTGGAGACCGCCGCGCGACTTCCCGCTGACCCGGAATGCTCCTGTCAGGGCTTGAAGTCGCCTCAGCCGAAAGAACGCTCCAGCCGGTTCTGAGACGACCTTGGTGCGCCGGATAGCTGAAGCTCTGCCACCGACCAAGAATCCCGAGGGCGCTGCATTGGGCGTGTTTGCGACGTTCGAAACGCTGAGGGCGGCGTTTGAGGATTAGGGTCAAAACTCAATCAGACTGGCTGCCGCCAATGGCCCAGATGGGCGGAACTTGCCGTTTGAATTAGTCGGCGGGAATGAGCACAGAGCGCCATTTGCTGACAATCATGGCGCTTCAGCATTGCGCTCGTTCTCGCTACGACCTGATGCGGACCCGAAGCGGATGGTCGTTTGATCCGGTTAAACTCAACGCGCCACCCGACCACATGCGCCATCTCGAGACGTTCCCGAAAACCTCCACGTCGGTCGCGACTCGACCATGGAGCGGAAGTACAGGCGAAGTACTGTTTCGTTCGAGATGGCCTGGTTCAATCTCCAGCATCCTCCTCCTGCCATACTGGCCGGAGCGAGTGCCGGCCGCGAGCGAGTGGCCTTTGAGCGTAGCTCAGAGCGTCTTGCTCATCATCAGGATCGGAACCGGAGCGCCGCCACGGTCATCGACGAATTTCTCGGCGGGTTGGTAGCCGCAGGCTCGATAGAGCGGCTCTCCTGCCATCGTGGCTGCCAGATCGGCACGGCGGAAGCCCTCAGCCTTAGCGGCACGTTCACACAGCGAAAGGATAAGGCGGCCGACGCCTCGCCGGACAAAGTCCGGATGCGTATACATGGCTCTGATACGCGCCGCGTCCGTGGCTGGATCAAGCAGTGCCGCGTTGCGTCCCGGTGACTGATCACCACCATACATGGTCGTGCGCCGGCTCCAACCACCGCAGCCTGCCAGGACGCCGTCGTGCTCCACGACGAAATAGGTGCCATCATCGACAAGCTGCGTGTCCAGCCCCATGATTGCGCGGCTGGATCGGATCTGGTCATCGTCGAGAAACGGTTTCTGGAGTTCGGAGATCGCTGCATCCATGAGCGCAATCATGGAGGCGAGGTCCTCGCGTCGCGCTATCCGGTGCCGAAAGTCTTCACTGGCCATGTTCAAGCACACCATGAGGCGAACAAACGCACGATATGGCGAATTTCGTTCCGTCAGAAGACCAAAATATTCGCTGCTGCGGCAGCCTTGGGACGCCTGTCGACGGCAGCCGAAGGTATAACCAATGACCAATGACAGTCATTCTGGCAGCCCCGCCATGCGATAACCTTCCACGATATGCCGGCGCACGTCTTCGGCTGGGAATGGCTGCGAATCCGACCAATGCCGGATAGTGAAGTGCGGATTGCTTATCATGAACATTTTCGCCTCCCAGCGCGCTTCCTCCAAACGGCCAAGTTGCGCAAGGCTTGCTGCAAGCAGGCGTCGTGAAGTCGTGCGATAGGTTTCGGGCCTGCGCAGCGTTAGGATCGCGGATTCGTAGTCGCCCAGGGCATATTGGGCCTGGCCCAACATCCAATAATACCAACCGGGCGGGTGAGGGTTGAGTCGCAGTGCCCTGCGGACCTGCTCTATGGCTTCGGCAGGTCGGCCCTTTTCCGTCGTCAACTCGGCCTGCATTGCCCAAGCGTCGGCGTGGTTGGGGTCCAACTCGTGGGCAGCATCGAATTCGGCATCCGATTCCACCCAGCGACTCTCATGTCCAAGTATGACGCCCAATACCCATCTGTTCCCGGCGTCGTTCGGGTCGAGTTCGACCGCCAGCTGTGCTTCGGCGAGCGCTCTTGCGCGGTTGGGGTCCATCGGTTCGTCCCAGAACTCCCAGCCCAGCCAGAGGTTGAGTGCCAGCCAACGGTGCGCCTCCGCGTATTCCGGGTCGAGCGCGATTGCCCGGTCTAGCAGCAAAATGGCCTCTTTCGCGGTGAGCGCCGTTTGCAGGCCAAGGACCCGGGCACGCACACAGAGATCATAGGCCTCCAGGTTGCTCGGTCTGTTGCGCGCCGGCGCGGTGGTCAGGCGGCCAACCAGAGCCTCGACAATCTTGCCGGTCACCTCGTCCTGAACGGCGAAGATATCTTCTAGGCTCCGGTCGAATCTTTCGGCCCAAAGGTGGTCACCCGCGATCGCGTCGATCAGTTGGGCGTTGATACGCACCCGTCCAGCGGCCCGCCGTGCGCTACCTTCAAGAAGATGGCGAACTCCCAGTTCTCGCGCGATGCGACGCACATCCACGTGCCTGCCTTTGTATGCAAATGCCGAGTTGCTGGCGATGACGAACAACTCGCTTGTCCTCGACAGATCCGTGATCAAGTCTTCGGTGAGGCCATCGACAAATGCCTCCTGCTCCGGATCATTGCTCATGTTCGTAAAGGGGAGGACGGCAATGGAGGGCTTGGCGGGGAGCTGCAGAGGCGCTTTCTCCGCGAGCCCGCCATCGTCCGATGCGGTCGACAGCCGGATCCGGTAGACAGACACTGGTTCGGTGACGTTCTTGATCGCTTGCGGACCAAGTTCGTCGAAGCCGCAATCGAGCTTCCGCTTGACTTGGTCGTAGACGCTGCCGGACACACAGACATCTCCTGCCCCGGCCATTGCCTGGAGCCGCACTGCGACAATGACGCCGTCGCCGAACAGATCGCCGTCCTCGACAACGACATCGCCCAGATTGATGCCGATATGCAGGTAGATTCTCCGGTCGGCGGTCACACCCTCGTTTGCGGCCGCCATCCGCTTCTGAAGGTCCACGCCGCATGACACGGCGTTCACCGCGCTTCCGAACTCGACCAGAACGCCATCACCCATCACTTTCACAATACGGCCATGACGGTCGCGGACGAGTGGTTCGAGGATTTCCTTCCTCCTCCTCCTTAAAGCGGCCAACGTTCCTTGCTCGTCCAGGTCCAGAAGTCGACTGTAGCCCACCACGTCGGCAGCCAATATGGCGGCAAGGCGGCGTTGGGCGCGTTCTTCGGCCATTTCGCGTTGCTTTCATTGAAAGCAGAAAAGCGAATTTTATGCCGCCCATTTCAAAAGTCTATCAGGTTGACTTCGAAGCTCGATCGCCAAGCAGCTACATAGGGTGATCGCGCCTGTCGATTGTCCCCACTGGGGCCACGACTTGCGCTTGGGGCTCGTCTTGGAGAAGGTCAGCAAGGGGTCAGTGCCGAGTGCCGCGAATGTCGGCTATCGCGCAGTGAAATGGGCTGACGAAGGGCAGCTCAGGGTCAACTTGCGTCGTCAGGGCTCTCGGCGTCAAAGGTCCGAGAGGGTTCGAAGTCGGTCGTTCAGAGTGATTGCGTTTTGACTCCAGAGCGCCGCGCGTCATTGGACGCGCAAAGGACGCTATAACACTTTGAATTTTGCATGATCCTTTCCGAACCGGAGGTCAGCGCAGCAAAACCATGCCGGTTTCCGGGGGTCACACCCTAAGGCAGCCTGAACCGGTATTCGGTCACGTGATGGTAGATCTGCCCGGGCCACAGAGTGGCTTGCGGGAAATACGGCCGGTTGGGCGCATCCGGCCAGATTTGCGGTTCCAGGCAGAAGCCTGAAAACGCCTTGTACTGGCGTCCGCCCAGTCCAGGCGAGGACGGCGCCAGATACTGGCCGGTATAGAGCTGGACACCCGGCTCGGTGGTCCAGAGCTCCATCTCGACGCCGGAATTCGCGCCTTGCGCCCACGACGCCTGCTTCAGCGGCCCGCGCGTCGAGGCAAGGCAGAAATTCTGGTCGTAGGGGAGCTGTTCGCCCTCGGTCTCCATGCGCAGCGGCCGCGCCTGGCGAAAGTCGAAAGGTGTGCCGTCGACCGGCTTGACCGTGCCTGTCGGAATCAAATCGGCGTCGACAGGAAGATAGGCGCCGGCATTCAGCATCAGCCGGTGGTCGAGAATGTCGCCGGCGCCGCCGTCATCCAGGTTGAAATAGGAATGCTGGGTGAGGTTGCACAGCGTCGGCTCCTCGCAGGTGGCGGTCAGTTCGACGCTGAGCGTGCCGGGGATCTTCAGCCGGTAGGTGCAGGTCACGTCGAGCGCGCCGGGAAAGCCCATCGTGCCGTCCGGGTCATGCAGGGTCAGCGTGACAAAATCCCTGCCATGCAGCGAAACCGCCCAGGCCCGGCGCGAAAAACCTTGCGAACCGCCATGCAGCGTATGCTTTTCGAGGAAATTGCGCTCGGTCTGGTAGCGTTTGCCGGCAAGCGTGAAGCGGCCGTCGCGGATACGGTTGGCGTAGCGCCCGACGACAGTGCCGAAGAAGGCCTTGTCCGTCTCATAGTACTGGAAACGATCATAGCCGAGCACCAATGGCGCCTCGTGCCCGGCCAGGTGCAGATCCTGGATGATCGCGCCCAGGCCGATAATGTTGGCGGTAAGGCCGCCGCCACGGATGGTGAAACGGCGGACTTCCTCGCCCGCCTGCGTCGTGCCGAAAACCTCGCCGTCCTTCATTGCCATGCTCGCAAGTTCGTTGCTCGACGCCAGCCTGGCCTTTCCGAAGCGGCCCAGGATCGTTTTCGGTATTACCGCATGAGGCTTCTAAAGACCAAGTCCGCCGATGCAGACATACTTGGTGTCGAGATAATCCTCGATGCCCTGATGGCCGCCTTCCTTGCCGAGGCCCGATTCCTTGACGCCGCCGAACGGCGCTTCAGGGGTGGTGATGAGCCCTTCATTGACGCCCACCATGCCGTATTTCAACCCTTCCATGACCCGGAACGCGCGGCCGAGATCGCCGGTGTAGAAATAGCAGGCCAGGCCGAACTCCGTGTCGTTGGCGAGTGCTACGGCCTCTTCCTCGGTCTCGAACTTGAACACCGGCGCTACCGGGCCGAAGATCTCTTCCTTCATGAAGCGCATCTTCGGCGTCGCATTGGCGATCACCGTCGGCTGGAAGAACGAGCCGCCGAGCGCGTGGCGCGCGCCGCCGGCGACGACCTTGCCGCCTTTGGCAGTAGCGTCGGCAATCAGCTCCTCGACCTTCTCCACCGCCTTCTCATCAATCAGCGGTCCCTGCTGGACGCCGTCTTCGAGGCCGGAACCGACCTTCAGCCCGTTGCTCGCAGCAGCCAGCTTTTGGACGAACTGGTCGTAGATGCCTGCCTGCACCAGGAAGCGGTTGGTGCAGACACAGGTCTGGCCGGAATTGCGGTATTTGGCGGTGATGGCACCAGCGACTGCCCGCTCGATGTCGGCGTCGTCGAAGACGATGAACGGCGCATTGCCGCCGAGTTCCATCGACACTTTCTTGACGGTCACCGACGACTTCTGGATCAGGATCTTGCCGACCTCGGTCGAGCCGGTGAAGGTGATCTTCTTGACCAGCGGATTGGCGCAGACCTCGTCGCCGATCTCGCCGGCGGCGCCGGTCAGGATGTTGATCACACCTTTGGGGAAGCCGACTTCCTCGGCAAGTGCGCCCCAGGCAAGCCCCGAATAAGGCGTCTGCGACGCCGGCTTGACCACGGCGGTACAGCCGGCGGCAAGCGCCGGACCAAGCTTGCGGGCCAGCATCGAGGATGGAAAATTCCATGGCGTGATGGCGGCGATGACGCCGACCGGCTCCTTGGTCACCAGAATGCGGCGGTCCGCCCAGGGTGACGGAACGACGTCGCCATAGGTGCGGCGGCCCTCTTCAGCGAACCACAATATGTAGGACGCGGCCG
Organism: Mesorhizobium sp. M1217; assembly: GCF_040318275.1. Taxonomy (NCBI): domain Bacteria; kingdom Pseudomonadati; phylum Pseudomonadota; class Alphaproteobacteria; order Hyphomicrobiales; family Phyllobacteriaceae; genus Mesorhizobium; species Mesorhizobium sp. M1217. The sequence continues at coordinate 209,472 of NZ_JAMYMA010000008.1, forward strand.
AGCCGATCTCGCCCTTCGATTCGAACAGCGACTTGCCCTGCTCGATGGTCAGCAGTTCGGCCAGCACGTCCTGATTGTCCATCATCGCGTCATGCAGCTTGCGCAGCAGCTTCGAGCGTTCGAGCGCGGTGGTCTTGCGCCATGTCTTGAAGGCAGCGTCGGCGGCTTCGATGGCGCGGCGGGTCTCGGCCTTGCCCGATTTTGGCACGGTGCCGATCTTGAGGCCGGTGGCAGGATTGTTGACGTCGACCGTCTGGCCTGAATCGGCCTGCACCCATTCGCCATTGATGAGATTGGCCTGCCGCATGAAATGGCTGGTTTTCTGAAGCATGATCTCGCCTCCGTTCGGCACCTGGCGGGCCGGTCGCTGATTTCGTGAATGGACGTGCGCGATAGCATCGCTAGAGCCACTGCTCTTAGCCCAGGGCAAGCCCCGCAAGCAATCACAAGATGGCATATAGGGTTTAGGCCAGCCAAAGCGAGAGCGATCCCGCCGGGCTCTTATCCAAAAATATGGACGACCACTGTCAGCCAAAACGCAGTGGTCACGACCGCACTGGCGGTGGCGATGGTCATCTGGTTCGATGCCAGCGCCTGGCCGGTGTTGAACTGCACGGCAATGAGATAGGAATTGATGCCGGACGGCAACGCCGCAACCATGACCGCCACTTTGGCGGTCAATGGCGGCAGGCCGATCAGCCAGACCAGGCAAAGAACCAGTGCTGGCATCAGGAACAGTTTCAGCGCCGACAGCGCCAGCGCCGGGCGGACATTGCCGGAAATACCGAAACGGCGCAGGCTTAGCCCCATGGCAAACAGCGCCACCGGGGCGGCCGTGCCGGCCAGCGCGTCGCTCAACCGCGTCGCAAGCGCTGGCAGCGGCGTACCGGTGAAGCGCCACGCGAGCCCGGCCAGTATGCCGATGATCAGCGGGTTGATGAATACCCTCCTGAGAAAGCTCGTGATGACGCGGAGCGGATGCACAGGCTCGCTGCCGCCGCGGCCGAACATTTCGAACAGGATGATCGAGGCCATCATCATCACCGGCAGGTGAATGGAAACCAGCAGCGACAGCACTTCGAACCCGGCCGGGCCGAACACGCCGATGATGAAGGGAGCACCGAGCAGGACGACATTGGAATAGGACGACGACACGCCGCCGACGACGCCGGCGCGTGCGTCTCGTCCGAAGATGCGCGTAATGACCAGATGGCCGGCAGCCCAGGTAAGCGCCACCGCTGCGAAATAGGCGCCCCACAGCGACCACGGCGCCACGCCGTGGAAATCCGCCTTTATCATGGTCTGGAACAGCAAAAGCGGCATTGCCACGTTGATGGCGAATTCGGATACGCCCTCGCCGCTCGCCGGCTTCAAATAGCCGGTCAACCCGGCAAGATAGCCGAGCCCGACGAGACTGAAGACGAAGAGGACGGTTTCGGTAAGCGGAGACATTTTTGCCGTGATAGGCGAGCCCTGATCGCGGCGCAATCGCCCTTCCCTCGCGAATGTACCAGCCAACAATCCGGCCGCTCGGATCTTGCCCGAATTTGCTCATGGTTGGATGGCAGCGCTATACAGGGTTGTCGGGGGACACGCGGCGAATGGGCCTTGTCGGAAATCAGCACTTCTTCAAGCAGGCGTGGCTGACGGCTTTCGTCGCCGCCCTGCTCTGTCTCGTGGTGACCTCGACTCATGCCGCGGAGCCAGCAAGCCTCAAGGGCGTGGCGCTGATCGTCGGCCAGTCGAAATACCGGCACATAACGGCTCTTCCCAACCCCGCCAACGACGCCCGCGACATCGCCAAGTTGCTGACCGATCTCGGCTTCGACGCGCGCAGCGTCACCGACCGCGACGCGGCAAAGCTGAAGCGTGATCTCGAGCGTTTCGCCGAGGATGCCGAGGACGCCGACGTCGCCTTGATCTACTATTCCGGCCACGGCATCGAGGCCGGCGGCGAAAACTATCTGGTGCCGGTCGACGCCGACGTTTCTTCATTGAAGGACGCCGATCAGGCCCTGGTGCCGATCTCCGCCGTCATGGACGAATTGAAGACGACCGTGCCGGTAACGATCATGCTGCTCGATGCCTGCCGCACCAACCCGTTTCCGGCGGACGCGGTGCTGCGCCGGACGCCCACGGCCTCGGCCTCGCCGATCGGCGCCGGCGGACTGGAGCCGGTGCGCGGCGCCAAGGCACTGGCGGACGCGACCGCGACGGAAAATCTGGGAACGGTGATCGGCTTTGCCGCCGAGCCGGGGCGGCCGGCACTCGACGGTATCGTCGGCGAAAACAGCCCCTACGCAGCGGCACTTCTGCGCCATCTCGCGGCGATGAAGGGCACGGAGTTCGGCTCGGTCATGCGCATGGTGACCGAGGAGGTCTATCTCGACACCAAGGCAAAGCAGCGGCCATGGGTCAATGAAAGCCTGCGCCGGCTGCTCTATTTCGGCGTAGCACCGCAGGAACCGACCGGCGACGACGGGCTGATCACCGGCGAGCGGCGGCAATTGCTGCTGACGATTGCCGAGTTGCCGGACCCCAAGCGGGCACAGGTGGAACTGGCCTCGCTGCAGGACGGCGTGCCGCTCGACGCGCTTTATGGCGTGCTGAAGGCGCTCGGCACCGAAAAGATGCCGGAAGACCCCACCGACCTGCAAAAGCTGCTCGACGCCCAGGCCGAGCGCCTGAAGAAGATGATTTCCGAGCGCGACGCGCTGCGCACCGACGACCCCGAGATAAGCCGCCTCGTCGCCTCGGCCGACAAGGCCATAGGCCAGGGCGCCATCGTCACCGCGCGCAACTTCCTCGACCAAGCGGTGGGCCGGGTCGAGCAGGCCAGCGGCGCCGTCGACCAGGCGGAGGAATTGGTCAGGCAAAAACGTCTTGCCGACGCGGCGATTTATACCAGGCGCGCCGACGCTTCGGCGCTGGTCTTCGACTATCTGTCGGCCGCAAACGATTACGGCAAGGCCTTCTCGCTGGTCGAGAAATGGGACGACAGACTGCGCTGGAACTACAAGAACCAGGAGGCGGAAGCGCTGAATGCCCATGGCAATGCCACCGGCGACAGGCAAGCGCTGCAGCGCGCCATCGACGCCTACCGCGTCATCCTGAATTTCATCCCCAATGGCGAGCAGAACCGCGACTGGGCGATCACCCGCAACAACATGGCGGTGGTGCTGCAGACGATCGGCGAGCGCGAGCGCGAAACCGACCGGCTGGAAGAGGCAGCGAAGATCTTTCGCGATTCGCTTGTCGTGTTCGAGCGCGAGAAGGACGACCTCAACTGGGCCGCCGCCCAGAACAACCTGGCCAATGTGCTGCTTAAGATCGGCGAGCGCGAGAGCGACCCGAAACGCCTGAACGAGGCGGTGGTGGCGATGCGCGCCACGCTGGAGAAGCGTCCGCGGGACAAAGTCCCGCTGGACTGGGCCGCCTCGCAAAACAATCTCGGCCTTGCGCTTTATGCGCTTTCGGAACGGGAACCGAATGGCGAGCGCCTGACCGAGGCCGAGACTGCCTACCGGCTGGCGCTTGAAGAGTACACGCGCGAAAAAGCACCCGTTCAGTGGGCGATGCTTCAGAACAATCTGGGCAACACGCTGGTGTCTCTCGGCACGCAACGCAACGACAAGGCGAAAATCGACGAAGCGGCCGATGCCTTTCGCGCTGCGCTCAAGATCCGCACCCGCGCCACCTTTCCGGTCTCCTGGGCGACCAGCCGCCTTAATCTCGGCAACGCGCTGAGCAGTGCTGCTCGTTTCGATCTCGGCACCGGCCTGCTCGAAGAGGCGGCTGCCGCCTACGGCGATGCGCTGACCATCTTCACCCGCCAGCGCTTTCCGATGGATTGGGCTTCCGCTGAGAACAATCTCGGCTCGATCTACCAGACGCTCGGCCAGCGCACCCGCGATGCTGCCAGGCTTGAGCAATCGGCCGCCGCATACCGGGCGGCACGGCGCGTCTATACCAAGAAGGGCTTTCCGCTCGACTGGGCGATGACCCACTATAATCTCGGCAACACGCTGCAACTGCTCGGCGGCGTGACCGACAAGCCGGTGCACTACGAAGACGCGATCGAGGCCTATCGCGATGCACTGCGCGAATACAAGCGCGAGACGACGCCGCGGCAATGGGCGCTGGCGCAGGCCGGCCTCGGCTCGGCGCTGCAATGGCTGAGCATGAGCGAGGCCGATCCCGGCAAACTGGCCGCTTCTATCGCCGCGCGCCGGGCGGCGCTACAGGTGCTGACCTTCGAGACCTCCCCCGTCGATTGGGCAAACGCGCAGAACGGCATCGGCATGAGCCTGATCAATCTGGGCAATCTCGAACGGACCGGCAGATATCTGGACGACGCCGAAGCCGCCTTCGAGGCGACGCTCAAGGTCTTCACCCGCGAAGGCCAGCCGATGCAATGGGCCTTCGAGCAGAACAATCTCGGCGACGTCCACTGGAACCGCGGCAGCTATGGCGGCGGCAATGCCGAATACCAAAAGGCGATCGAATTCTTCGAGAACGCCAAGCAAGGCTTTACCGAAGCCGGCTACACACTCCCCATCCCGCTGACCGACCGCAAGATCGATCTGGTGAAGAAGCAGATAGCGAAGAAATAGGCGTCTCGGCCGCAGGTTGCACTCGGCTTGTCTTTCAGCCGGCTTTGCCGTCCCTATATGCCGGTCACCGGGGACCTGCCTGCCGGTCACCCGAAAGGATGTCTGATGCTTCGATTTGTGCTGGCGCTGCTGTTGCTTGCCGTTTCCGCCACAGCCCATGCGACGGAAGCCGGCTGGGCGCTGCTCCGCGACGGCGGGCATGTGGTCCTGCTTCGCCATGCCATGGTCACCGGCACCACCGATGCGGCCAATTTCGACCTCGGCAAATGCGCGACCCAGGTCAATCTCTCTGAGCGCGGCAAGCAACAGGCGCGCAAGATCGGCGCGCTGTTTGGCGCCCGCGCCGCACCGGTCGAGCGCGTGCTGTCCAGCCGCTATTGCCGCTGCCTCGAGACCGCCCGCATCGCTTTCGAAAGCGAGCCGGAGCCGTTCGCACCGCTTGACCTGCTGAAGACCGACGAAAAGGAAAAGGCCGACCAAATTGCCGCGATCCTTGCCGAGATCCGCGGCTATTCCGGCTCCGACAATCTGGTCATGGTCACGCATCTCGAAAACATCCAGGAATTGACCGGGATCTCGCCGCGTGAAGGCGAGGCGGTGGTCGTCGAGCCGCAGGGCGACGGCCTGCGAGTACTCGGCCGCGTCACTTTCTGACTGCGCCGGAGCCGGTTGAAGCGTTCGCTAGTAGTGAAATCTAGCGTTTGGTACCTTAAGCGGAATACCGGTTCCGACCCGCGATGAGGTCTTGATCGAGTCCAAGGTCGACATTGACCCTTAGTCAGGACCAACGAGCGCTTTCAACGAAAGCGAATGCGATGGTACGTCTCATTAGGCCTTCCGAGCCGTGACAACGGGCGAGGTTTTCGTCCTCTACTTTGCCGGCCGGAGCCTCAGCGGCCGAAAAAAGGCCCGGATGTCCTCGACCAGGAGTTCGGGTTGCTCAATCGCCGCGAAATGTCCTCCTTTCGGCATGTCGGTCCAGCGCTCGACACGGAAGACTCGTTCGACCCAGGAGCGAGGTGGCATAGGGAGCTCTCGGGGGAAGACTGCAACGCCGAGGGGCGGTGTTATTCGCTCCCTTGGCCCGAAGATCAGGGGGCAGAGCCGGTTCTCTTTGTAAATCCGGAGCGAGGCCTCGATCGTGTTACCGAACCAGTAGAGCGAGATGTCGGTAAGCAGCGTGTCTAGAGGGATGGCGCGTTCGAGTTCGCCTTCGCAGTCGCTCCAACTGCGGAACTTCTCGGCAATCCATGCGGCTAGCCCGATTGGGGAATCTGTCAGTGCAAAGGCTAGCGTCTGGGGCTTGGTCCCCTGCAGAAAAGCGTAGGCCCCCTCCGTCGCGACGAAATTCGCCGCACTGTCGAGGAATGCCTTCTCCTCCGGCGTGACAGGTGGGTCGCCGCGACCGAGGGTCGGGCGGAAACTGCCCGGAATGTAATTCAGGTGCAATCCGATAAGGTCCTCCGGGTAAAGCTGAGCGAGCCAGGTCGAGACGCCGGCGCCGATGTCGCCACTTTGTGCGGCGAAGCGATCATATCCCAGTTCGCGCATCAGCCCCCGCCACAGCTTCGCGACATGCTTTGAGCTAACGCCGGCTTGACGCGGCGGGGACGAGAAGCCGAAACCCGGAAGCGACGGTGCGACGACATCGAAGGCGTCATCGGCATCCCCGCCGTATTTGGCAGGTTCCGTGAGCAGCGGAATGACATGCTCGAACTCGGCGAAGGAGCCGGGCCAGCCATGAGTGAGGATCAACGGCAAGGGCGATGACCCCTTTCCTTTCTGGTGAACGAAATGGATGTCGCACCCGTCTATCGTGACCCTAAACTGAGGCAACAGGTTCAGACGTTTTTCGTGATCGCGCCACCTGAAATCGTATTCCCAGTAACGTGAAAGCTTTCTGAGGAAATCAACGTCAGTACCGTCCTCCCATCCGTATGCGAAGATCGACGACGGCCATCTTGTCGCTTGGATACGACGCTGGAGGTACTCGATCTGTTCATCCGGGATGTGGATGTGGAAGGAATGCATGACCACGGGTGTTGCTCCGATCAGCGGCGAAGAATTGTCCCATCAAGGCACAGAACGAAGGAAAACTCACTGAGCGACCGCTTTGTCCGCTACTTGCTGGTTCCCATCTACGAGACGAAGGTAACATTCCACCGTTGGTGGCAATTCGTTCAAGTTACCCGGCGTCAGATTTTCACCGCTACCAGCCAAGCGTCGACATGGAGCTTCCATCCCTCGATCATGTCCGCGAACGCGTCCTCCGTCAGTTCGGACAGATACGATGCTCCTGCCGGGCTCAGGCAGTGAACGCATAGGTAATCGACGCCTCCGTGCCTCCGTTAGTGGTCGGTCGGCAGGCCACCTCGACAATCCGACACGCGAATCCGGCGTAACGCGAACATAGCGGATGCGGTGCGCCAGCCGCCCACCCATGCTCATGTCGCCATGCTTAGCCAAGGCCTTGAGCACCTTCACCAATCGTTTTTCCAGGCGCACCCGGTCTGCACGCGTTCTATGGTCATAGATCTTCGTGGTACATTGGTACACGCAATGACCAGAGATGGGACGGTTTCGGCATATCGCCGGGAGGAGTTGCCAGCGACCCCTATTGCTCTGCCAGAACAGCAATCCCAGTTGCCGCCGGCGCATCAGGCCTTTTCCTGCCCGGAAAAACCGATTAGACAGCCCAAAACACATGCGGACAGATTCCGCCCGCAATCGAAGGAAAAGCCCTTGTCCACCACGTTCGACAAAGTCGCCAAGATTATCGCCGACACCAGCGAGATCGACATCGAGACGATCACGCCCGAAAGCCACACCATCGACGATCTCGGCATCGACAGCCTCGACTTCCTCGACATCGTCTTTGCCATCGACAAGGAATTCGGCATCAAGGTGCCGCTGGAAAAGTGGACGCAGGAGGTCAATGACGGCAAGGCGTCGACCGACGACTATTTCGTCATGAAGAACCTGTGCGCCAAGATCGACGCGCTCGTCGCCGCCAAGAACGCCACGTAAGCACAGCGCTTGACGCGCCTTCACCCGAACAGCCGCCCATGAACCCCCACGACGTCGTCATATCAGGCATCGGCCTAGTCTCGTCGCTGGGCGAGGGTCCGGATGCGCATTGGCAAAAGCTCGTCCAGCCGCGCCTTGAGCCGGTTCTGGAGGCCTCGCGCTTCTCGCCCTATACAGTCCACCCGCTGCCGGAGGTCGACTGGAACCTGCAGATCTCCAAGCGTGGCGACCAGCGGCAGATGGAGACCTGGCAGAGGCTCGGCACCTATGCGGCCGGCCTTGCGCTCGATGATGCCGGCATCAAGGGCAATGACGAACTCTGCGCGACCATGGACATGGTGGTGGCCGCCGGCGGCGGCGAGCGCGACGAAGCGGTCGACGCGGCCATTCTCGCGGCATCGGAAAGCCGCAATGACCGCGACGTGCTGCTCAACGAGAAGCTGACCACGGAATTGCGCCCGACGCTGTTTCTGGCACAGCTTTCCAACCTGCTCGCCGGCAACATCTCGATTGTCCACAAGGTGACGGGGTCGTCGCGCACCTTCATGGGCGAGGAAGGTGCGGGCGTCGCCGCCGTCGAGACCGCGGCCGCGCGCATCCGTTCCGGTCAGTCGACGCATATACTGGTCGGCGGCGCTTTCCAGACCGAACATTCCGACATGCTGCTCGGCTATGAACTGGCCGGCTACCTGCATCGCGGTCCGTGGCGGCCGGTCTGGCAGAGGCAAGGTGCCGAGGGCGGCGGCGTGGTGACCGGATCCGGCGGCGCGTTTCTCGTCCTGGAGCAGCGCGAGCACGCGACAAGCCGTGGCCGGAAGATCTATGCGGAACTTGGCCCGGTCCTGTCCGGTCGCGCCAGGCGCCGGCGGGGCGAACTCGATGGAGAGATCGCCATGCTGCTGAAGCAAGCCGCATTGCCGGACGGCGAGTTGCTGGCGATCTCCGGCGCTTCGGGCGCCCATGCCGCGACCGCCGCCGAGAAATCGGCGCTCGAGGCCAATCCGGCGATCGCCGCACGCGGCTTTTCGACGCTCACCGGCCACATGAAGGAAGCGCAGTTCCCCTTCGCCGTCGCGCTGGCGGCCCTGGCTGTCGACCGCGAGGCCGCCTACCCTGTCTTCGACGCCACAGTCGAAAAACCGTTTGCCGGCGTCCCGAAGACCGTCCTTGCAACGGCGATCGGCTATCACCAATTCGAGGGCATGGCGCTGATCAAAGCCGCCTAGAGCATCGGACCGAAAACGTGACGCGGTTTTCGGGCGATCCGATGCTCCAAGAGAAACAGGTTTTTGGACAACAAATGGCCAATCTGAACGACCACATGGGCAGGCCGATCGTCGCCGTCACCGGCATCGGCGTGGTGACCTCGCTCGGTGTCGGCAAGGCCGATAATTGGGCGGCGCTGACATCCGGCAAGTCCGGCATCCATCCGATCACCCGCTTCCCGGTCGATCATCTCAACACCCGCATCTCCGGCATGGTCGATTTCCTGCCGTCGAGTTCCAAGGGCGCCAGTCTCCTCACCTATGAGCTTGCCGAAACCGCGGCCCAGGAAGCGATGTCTGAGGCAGGCCTCGATGCCGGCGATTTCGGCGGACCGCTTTTCCTCGCTTCGCCGCCGGTCGAACTCGACTGGAGCGAGCGCTTTTCGCTCTACAATTCCGACACGCACGATACCGGTGCAGAGAGGCTCCTGCGGGTGGCGCGCGGCCTGAGGGAACTCGACATTTTCGAGACCACCCAGTTCGGTTCGATCGCCGACCGGCTTGCCGATCGTTTCGGCACGCGCGGCCTGCCGATCACGCTGTCGACCGCCTGCGCCTCGGGCGCCACGGCGATCCAGCTCGGCGTCGAGGCGATCCGCCGCGGCGAATGCGACCGGGCGCTGTCGATCGGCGCCGACGGATCGGCAACCGCGGAGGCGCTGATCCGCTTCTCGCTTCTGTCGGCGCTCTCCACCCATAACGACATCCCCGAAAAGGCATCCAAGCCGTTCTCCAAGGATCGCGACGGCTTCGTGCTGGCCGAAGGCTCGGGCGCCCTTGTGCTGGAATCGCTGGAGGCAGCACTTGCCCGCGGCGCCACCATTCTCGGCATATTGCGCGGCTGCGGCGAAAAGGCCGACGACTTCCATCGCACCCGCTCCAAGCCGGACGGTTCGCCGGCGATCGCGGCGGTGCGCGCCGCCCTTGCCGATGCCGGCCTGAGCGAGGACGGGATCGATTATGTCAACGCCCATGGCACCTCGACGCCCGAAAACGACAAGATGGAGCATTTGTCGCTGTCGACGGTGTTCGGCGAGCGTATCTCGTCAATGCCGGTCTCGTCGAACAAGTCGATGATCGGCCATACCCTATCGGCAGCCGGTGCCGTCGAGGCTGCATTTTCGCTGATGACGATGCGCGAAAGCGTCATTCCGCCGACCATCAACTACGACAATCCCGACCCGGCGATCGTGCTCGACGTGGTGCCGAACACCAAGCGCAACGCCGAGGTCGGCACGGTCCTGTCGAACTCCTTCGGCTTCGGCGGCCAGAACACCTGCCTTGTCATGGCGCGGGAACCGGTCTAAGCGACCGTTCCGCTCTAGCACTGTTGTCGTGCGCATGGTCCTTTCCGAAACGGTTCTCGGGTCATGCGCAACCTGGGATCTGGCATGCGCGCATTGCAACTTATCGAGGATCGCCGGCTTGAAACGGTGGACCTGCCACCACCGCCGCCGCCTTCGCTCGGCGAGGTGACGCTGCGCATCAAGGCCGTGGCGCTGAACCACATCGACGTCTGGGGCTGGCGCGGCATGGCTTTTGCCAAGCGCAAGCTGCCGCTGGTCGTCGGCGCCGAGGCTTCCGGCGAGGTCGAGGCGGTCGGCCCCGGCGTTTCCAGCCTTGTGCCCGGGCAATTGGTGTCGATCTATGGAGCCCGCACCTGCGGTCTTTGCCGCGCCTGCCGCGAAGGCCGCGACAATCTCTGCGAGCATGTTTCGGGCGTGCACGGCTTCCATCTCGACGGCTTTGCGCAGGAAAAGATCAACCTGCCGGCGCGCCTTCTGGTCCCCGCGCCGCCCGGCGTGAGCGAGATCGGCGCGGCGGTGGCGCCGGTTACCTTCGGCACGGTCGAGCATATGCTGTTCGACAATGCCCGGCTGCAGCCCGGCGAGACGATACTCGTCCATGCCGGCGGCTCCGGCATCGGCTCAGCCGCCATTCAGCTGGCCAAGAAGATGGGCTGCACGGTCATCACCACCGTCGGCTCGAACGAAAAGATCGACAAGGCCAAGGCGCTCGGCGCCGACCACGTCATCAATTACCGCGAGGACCGCTTCGAAGGCGTCGTGCGCAAGCTGACGAAGAAGAAGGGCGTCGACGTGGTGTTCGAGCATGTCGGCGCCGACACCTTTGCCGCCTCGATGCTGTGCCTGAAACGCGGCGGACGGCTGGTCACCTGCGGCTCGACCTCCGGTGTGTCGACGCAAATCAATTTGATGCAGTTGTTCCAGCAGCAGCTGAAGCTGCTCGGCTCGTTCGGCTGCCGCATGGAAAATATGGCCGACGCCATGCAGAAGATGGCGGCGGGTCTTGTCGCGCCGGTGATCGACACCGAGGTCGGCTTCGACGGCATCGATGCCGCGCTGAAGCGCATGGAAGGCCGCGACGTGTTCGGCAAGATCATCCTGCGCGTCGGCTGAGAATGGTCGGCAAGACTTTCAGGAAGATCAGCCGGGACCTGGGATTCCGCCATGGCCGGCGGCTTCGACGGTTCAACTACTGGCTGGTCGCGCGGGTCGCGATGATCGTCATCTCCGCGCTGCGCCTGCTGCCGCCCGACAGGGCGCTCAATTTCGCCGACAGCGCCGCCCGCCACATCGGCCCTTGGGTGCAGCGCCACAAGGTTGCGATCGACAATCTGCGCAAGGCCTATCCGGAAAAGAGCGATACAGAGATCGAGGCGATCGCCTCCGACATGTGGGGCAACATGGCTCGCCTCGCGGCCGAATATATCTTCCTCGATGCTTTGTTCGACTACGATCCTGCTGCGACGAAGCCGGGCCGTGTCGAGGTCAAGGGCGTGGAGCATTTCGTGCGCATCGCCGGCGAGGACAAGCCGCATATCGTCTTCACCGGGCATCTCGGCAATTTCGAGCTGCTGCCGGTGGCTGCTGCCACCTTCGGCATGAACATCACGGCGCTGTTTCGCCCGCCCAACAACCCTTACCTCGCCGACTACATCCTCTCGACCCGCCGCTCGAGCATGGGATCGCTGCTGCCGTCTTCGACCGGCGCCTCGTTCGCGCTTGCGGCCATCCTGGAGAACGGCGGCAATATCGGCGTGCTGGTCGACCAGAAATTCACGGGCGGGCTCGAGACGACATTCTTCGGCCGCCCCTGCGAGAGCAACCGCGTACTAGGCACGCTGGCCCGGCATTACGATTGCGATGTCTACCCGGCGCGCTGCGTGCGCTTGCCGAACAATCGTTTCCGGCTCGAAATCGAGGACAAGCTCACCTTGCCGCACACCGCAGGCGGCAATGTCGACGTCCCCGCCACCACTCAGCTTCTCAACGATGTGGTCGAGCGCTGGGTGCGCGAAGACCCTGGCCAGTGGATGTGGTTCCACAAGCGCTGGGAGATCAGCAAGCGCAGAAAGCGGCGGCCGTTGAAATTGCGCGACAAAGCCGCCTGAGCGGAAATCATAGCAAACATTTTCCGCTACTGACGTATTTTGTTCTTGCTTTGTGCCGGCAGCTATGCTACTAACTTCGGTATGGTGCTACTTGGCGCCGACGAACCTGCCGCTCCGGCGGGTTTTTTATTTTCGGGCCCAGTGACAGGCCTAATTCGTCACCAGGATCCGCGTGTTGCCGAAGCCGGCTTTGCGCACCATCGAATAGAAGGCCGCGGCGTTGCTGGGGTGGAGGCGCACACAGCCATGCGATGCCGGGCGCCCCAATTGCCGGACGGCACCGGTGCCGTGGATGGCATAGCCGCCGCGGAAGAACACCGAATAGGGCATCGGCGACATATCGTATTTGCGCGAATACCACATCCTGGCCGTCCGCTGCGGACGATAGCTGCCGCGCGGCGTGATGTAGCCTTTGCGGGCGGTGGAAACGCTCCACCGGTAATACGAAAGCCCGTATCTTACCGTCATCGTCTGTGAGGAAATATCAATGTTCGCGACCAGGCTGGCCGCCCGGCCCTCGAACGACGAACCGAACAGCATCGCTACCAATGCTGCTGCCATGAGAACAGTGTTTTTCATGCGATCAAACCCCTTTGATGCCCCTTGCCTGCCTGCCCTCACGCTGTTCTCCAGCATTTTGATGGCAAGCCAGCGAGCTAACACCTACTCCCTGACGATTTCACCAATCCAAAGCAGCGAATTTGAACGATTTCCCGCAATAGTTGCCGTAACGACACGCAATCGCCTCGCAATTCGCCATCGGGCTTGCAAAACCGCCTCATCCGCTGCTCAATTCGCCGAATGAACGAACCGAACGAACGGCTCCTCAAGGCGATCGATGACCGAGCTGATGATCTGGTTGCGCTGGCCGCGGATCTGATCCGCTTTCCGACCATCAACCCGCCCGGCGAAGCCTATCAGCCGTGTGCCGAATTTATCGGCGCGCGGCTGAAGAAGCGCGGTTTTGAGATCGAATTCATCCGTGCCGAAGGCACGCCCGGCGACACTGACCGTTATCCGCGCGTCAACGTCGTCGCCCGCTTCGATGGCCGCGCGCCGGGTGCTTGCGTGCACTTCAATTCGCATATCGACGTGGTCGAGCCCGGCGACGGCTGGAGCCTCGATCCGTTCGCCGGCATCGTCAGGGATGGCAAGGTCTATGGCCGCGGTGCCTGCGACATGAAAGGTGGGCTTGCCGCCTCGATCATCGCCGCTGAAGCCTTCATGGAGGTCTTTCCCGATTTTCCCGGCGCCATCGAGATTTCGGGGACGGTCGACGAGGAGTCCGGCGGCTTTGGCGGCGTCGCGCATCTGGCGAAGCTCGGCTATTTCTCCAGGCCGAAGGTCGACCACGTCATCATTCCCGAGCCGCTCAACAAGGACCGCATCTGCCTCGGCCATCGCGGCGTCTGGTGGGCGGAGATCGAGACCAAAGGCGAGATCGCGCACGGCTCGATGCCGTTCCTCGGCGACAATGCGGTACGCCATATGGGCGCCGTGCTGCGGGCCTTCGAGGACGAATTGTTTCCGGCGCTCGACCGCAAAATGACGCGCATGCCGGTCGTGCCCGAAGGCGCAAAACGCTCGACCATGAACATCAACTCGATCCATGGCGGCCAGACGGAGGATTTCCGGCCCGGCCTGCCCTCGCCCAACGTGCCTGATTCCTGCCGGCTGACCATCGACCGCCGTTTCCTGCTCGAAGAGGATCTCGGCACGGTCAAAAGCGAAGTGATCGATATCCTCGAGCGGCTGAAGCGCGAGCGCAAGAAATTCGATTACGAAATCCGCGATCTGATGGAAGTGCTGCCGCTGATGACCGAGCGCGACGCACCGGTGGTGAAGGCGGTCGCGCAAGGCATCATGGAGATATTCGACCGCGAGCCGGATTACGTGATCTCGCCCGGCACCTACGACCAGAAACACGTCGCCCGCATCGGCCACATCTATGACTGCATCGCTTATGGGCCGGGCATTCTCGACCTTGCCCACCGACCCGACGAATGGGTCGGCATTGCCGATATGTTGGACTCGGCAAAGGTGATGGCAATCGGCCTCGGCGTTCTGCTGAGGGGGGCCGGCCCGCAATGATCCGGCCATGGGCGGAAAAACATTCCTCCCGGCGGCGGCGGACCGTACGAAACGCAATTTACTCGGCAGCGAATTCACGCTTCTATCCGCCGGGTTTCAGCACGTGTTTTAGCATATGGGGAGTTGCACGATGAAATTGTGGAAAACCATTCTGGCCGCAGCGGCGCTGGCGTTGGCCGCCGGAACCTCGGCGATGGCCGCGCGAACCGACCTGGTCATCGGCATTCCGCTCGAACCCCCGCATCTCGATCCGACCGCGGGTGCCGCGGCTGCGATCGACGAAGTGCTCTACGCCAATGTCTTCGAGGGCCTGACCCGCATCGGACCGAACGGCGAAGTGCTGCCCGATCTCGCCGAAGGCTGGAGCATTTCCGACGACGGCAAGGTCTACACTTTCAAGCTGCATACAGGCGTGAAATTCCATGACGGCAGCGACTTCAACGCCGACGACGTGAAATTCTCGCTCGATCGTGCCCGCGCCGACAATTCCGTCAACGCGCAAAAGGGCCTGTTCGCCGCCATCGGCAATGTCGAGGTCGTCGATCCCGCGACGGTGAAGGTCACGCTGAAGAACCCGCAAGGCTCGTTCCTCTACAATATGGGCTGGGGCGACGCGGTGATCGTCGCGCCTGAGACAGCCGACACCAACAAGGAAAAACCGATCGGCACCGGCCCGTTCAAGTTCCAGAACTGGGCCAAGGGCTCATCGATCACGCTGGTCAAGTCGGACAATTACTGGGGCGCCCCGGTGTTCCTCGACAAGGCCGAGTTCCGCATCGTTCCGGACGCCGCCGCCGCCGTTCCGGCGCTGCTTTCCGGCGACATCCAGGCCTTTCCGTTCTTCGATCCTGACAGTGTCGCCCAGGTCAAGGACGACCCGCGCTTCAAGGTGGTGATCGGCTCGACCGAGGGCGAAACCATCCTGTCGATCAACAACAAGAAGCCGCCCTTCGACAAGCTGCAGGTCAGGCAGGCGATTTCCTTTGCGCTCGATCGCAAGGCGATCATCGACGGCGCCTCGGCCGGCCTCGGCGTGCCGATCGGCTCGCACATGTCGCCCGCCAGCAAGGCCTATGTCGACCTCACCGGCCTCTATCCGCACAATGTGGACAAGGCCAAGGAGTTGCTGAAGGAAGCCGGCCTGGAGAATGGCTTCAAGGCGACGCTGAAGCTGCCGCCGCCCTCCTATGCGCGGCTTGGTGGCGAGATCATTGCCTCCGATCTTCGCGAAATCGGCATCGACCTCGAGATCATCCCTGTCGAATGGGCGCAGTGGCTTGATCAGGTCTTCACCAAGAAGGATTACGACCTGACCATCGTTTCCCACACCGAGCCCAACGACATCGATATCTATTCGCGCAAGGACTATTACTTCAACTACGACAATCCGGCCTTCGACAAGATCATCGACGAGCTGAACCTTACCTCCGACGAGGCCAAGCGCATGACGCTGCTCGGCGAGGCGCAGAAGGTTCTGGCCGATGACGCCGTGGTCGGCTTCCTCTACGAATTGCCGAAGGTCGGCGTCTGGGACGCCAAACTGCAGGGCCTATGGGAAAACGCCCCCATCCAGGCCAACGACCTGACCAAGGTGAAGTGGACGGATTGAGCCGCTGACAGAAGGGCGAAAGTTGCACTCCGTCACACCCCCCTCTGTCCTGCCGGACATCTCCCCCTCAAGGGGGGAGATCGAGCCCTCATCGCCGCTTTCGCTAACCACTAGCGTTGCAAGGACAGTGTCAGCGTGGAAACTGCCAATCTCCCCCCTTGAGGGGGAGATGTCCGGCAGGACAGAGGGGGGTGGGCGGGAACGCAAGCTTCGCCCGGTTTTTGCGTCCGGCAACACAGCGGTTCCTCAACGTCCATGACCGCCTACCTCCTCAAGCGCCTCGCCATCGCCGTCGTCACGCTGGTTCTGGCCTCGATGGTGGTCTTTGCCGTGCTGGAGATCATTCCCGGCGACCCGGCACGGCTGATGCTTGGCCTGAACGCCAGCGCCGACCAGATCGAATTGCTGCGCAACCAGATGGGCCTCAACGCTCCCGTCGTGCTGCGCTATCTGCATTGGGCCGGCGGGCTGCTGAGCCTCGATTTCGGCCGTTCCTATACCTATTCGGTGCCGGTCATCGATCTGGTCCGCGAGCGCCTCGTCGTGTCGCTGCCGCTAGCGTTGATGGCGCTGGCGCTGTCCACCGTCATTGCCATCCCGGTCGGGCTGTTTTCCGCCAGCCGTAGCGGCCGGGCCGGCGACACGATCGCTATGGGCGCCGCCCAGCTTGGCGTCGCCGTGCCCAATTTCTGGTTTGCGCTGATGCTGATCTATCTTTTCGCCGTCTGGCTGCGGCTGGTGCCTGGCGGCGGCTTTCCCGGCTGGAGCGCCGGCGTCTGGCCGGCGCTGAAATCGCTGCTCCTGCCGGCAATCGCACTCGCTCTGCCGCAGGCGGCGATCCTTGCCCGGGTCACCCGTTCAGCGCTGATCGAAGTGCTGAGCGAGGACTACATCCGCACCGCCCGCGCCAAGGGCCTGCCCTATCGTATTGTCTTGTGGCGGCACGCACTGCGCAACGCCATGCTCCCGGTGGTCACCATTCTAGGCCTGCAATTCGCCTTCCTGCTCGCCGGCACCATCATCATCGAGAACGTCTTCTACTTACCCGGCCTCGGCCGGCTGGTGTTCCAGGCGATCAACCAGCGTGACTTGATCGTGGTCGAGAGCGTCGTCATGCTGCTGGTCGCCGCCGTCATCGTCGTCAATTTCGTTGTCGATCTCTCCTATGCGGTGGTCGATCCGCGCCTGAGAGGCCGGCAATGACGCTGCACATCGACATCCCCGACGAGAACCTTGCCGGCATCCTGGCCAAGGCGTTTCGAAACCGTTCGTTCCTTGCCGGCTTCGTCATCACCGCACTGGTGGCTGCGGTCGCGATCCTCTCCTTCTTGTGGACGCCTTACGATGTCACCAGGCTGGTAATATCCGACAAGACCCAGGCGCCGTCGCTGGCGCACTGGTTCGGCACCGACCATTTCGGTCGCGACATCCTGTCGATGATCATGGTCGGCGCCCGCAACTCGATCGCCGTGGCGCTGGTGGCGGTCGGCATCGGCATGGGCATCGGCGTGCCGCTCGGCGCCTTTGCCGCGGCGCGCGGCGGCATCGCCGACGACGTGCTGATGCGGCTGAACGACCTGGTCTTTGCCTTCCCGGCGCTGCTTTCGGCAATCATGATGACCGCCATCTTCGGGCCGGGCGCGTTCAACGCCATAATTGCCATCGGAATCTTCAACATCCCGGTGTTCGCGCGCGTCGCCCGGGCCGGCGCCCTGGCGATCTGGCCGCGCGAATTCATCCTCGCCGCCCGCGCCGCCGGCAAAAGCAGGACGCTGATCAGCATCGAACATGTGCTGCCCAACATCGCCACGCTGCTGCTGGTGCAAGGCACCATCCAGTTCGCGCTGGGCATATTGGCCGAAGCCGGGCTTTCCTATGTCGGGCTGGGCACCCAGCCGCCGATGCCGAGCTGGGGCCGCATGCTGTTCGACGCCCAGACCCGCATGGTGGTGGCGCCCTGGATGGCGATCTTTCCGGGCATGGCGATCGTCGTCACCGTGCTTGGCCTGAACCTGCTTGGCGACGGCATTGCCGACATTCTCGATCCGAAATCGCGGCGGCAGCGATGAGCCTGCTCGAAATCCACAAGCTGTCGCTGACCATCGGCAGCACCCGTATCCTCAGAGACATCGAACTTTCCGTCGCGCCGGGCGAAGTGATGGGGCTCGTTGGCGAATCCGGCTCCGGCAAGTCGATGACGGCGCTCACCGTCATGCAGCTTCTGCCCTGGGCGGCGCACACCAGCGGACGCATCACCTTCGACGGCATCGACATCCTTGCCGCCAGCGAGGACCAGATGTGCGCGCTGCGCGGCGACGATATCGGCATGGTGTTCCAGGAGCCGATGACGGCGCTCAATCCGGTCAAGACCATCGGCGAGCAGGTCGCCGAGGGTATTCGCTGGCACACCAGGGCAAGCCGCGCCGACGCCGAGGAACGGGCGCGAAAAATGCTCGACCGGGTCGGCCTGCCGGCAGCACAATTCCCGCTGTCGCGTTATCCGCACGAACTCTCCGGCGGCCAGCGCCAACGCGTCGTCATTGCCATTGCCTGTGCGCTGAAACCCAAGCTGCTGATTGCCGACGAGCCGACGACCGCGCTCGACGTGGTGCTGCAGGCGCAGATCCTCGACCTTCTGCGCGACCTCGTAGCGGAAAACCGCATGGGTCTTCTGCTCATCTCGCACGACCTCGCCGTGGTGACGGAGATGGCGGACCGCATCACCATCCTGCGCCATGGCGAGGTGATGGAGGCCGGCGACACGGCCCGCACGCTATCCGAACAGCTTCACCCCTACACGCGCCAACTGGCGCAGGCCTCGATGCATTTGCCGGCGCGAGCCCGCACGCATGACAGCGGATCAGCCAAACCGCTGCTTCAGGTAGCGAACGTAACGCGGGACTATCCCGGACGGCGCATATCGCTGTTGAAACCGGCAGCTCCCATCCGCGCCGTCGACGATGTCTCCTTCTCGATGGCGCCCGGCCAGTCGGTGGCGCTCGTGGGGCGCTCCGGCTGCGGCAAGTCGACGCTCGCCCGCATGGTCCTGGCGCTGGACAAGCCGACGGCCGGTACGATCCGCTTCCGTGGCGAAACCCTCACCGGCAAGAGCGAGGCGGAGCTGAAGCCGGCGCGGCGCGACATGCAGGTCGTGTTCCAGGACCCGTATGGTTCGTTCGACCCACGCCAGAAGGTCGAGAGATTGGTGGCCGAGCCGCTGCATGTGCTGGAGAAGAAGCCGGCGCCCGCCGCGCGGCGCGAGATGGTGGCGCATGCGCTGCACGAGGTCGGCCTGTCGCCTAAAGACATGGACAAATATCCGCACGAGTTTTCGGGCGGCCAGCGTCAGCGCCTGTCGATCGCCCGCGCCATCATCACGCGACCGAAGCTGGTCGTCGCCGACGAGCCGGTCTCGGCGCTCGATGTCTCGATCCGCGCCCAGATCCTCGATCTGTTCGCCGAGCTCAACCAGAAGCTCGGCATCGCCTATCTGTTCATCACCCATGATCTGACCGTCGCCCGCGCCATCACCGACGAAGTGATGGTCATGCATGACGGCAAGATCGTCGAGCGCGGCAGGACGAGCGAAGTGCTCGACCACCCGCAATCCGAAGCCGCCAAGGCGTTGGTCGCCGCCGCTCCCGATTTGCATCGGGCAATTGCGAAACGGCTGCAGGAACAGGGGTGAGCGGATTAGTCTTGCGGCTTCACCACATCGGCCGGGCTTATGTCGAGCAGGTCGAGGGTGCGGCGCAACAGCTGCATCTCGCTCCCGGCAAGTTGCGAATCGGCCTTGGCGATCTCGGCCATGTGGCGGGCGAGCAGCTTGCGTCGCTCGACGTCGAGGTCACGAAACTGAGCGATGGCTTGCGAGCCGTTGGTCTCGTAGCCGAACTCGTTGAGATATTCGATAACGCTGTCGATGCTGGTTTCGGGAATGCCGAAGGCTTCCCGGCAGATACGCCTGAAGGCTGTCATTTCGCTTTCGCTGACCGACCCGTCGGCCAGGATCATGCGGAACAGCATCAGCAATTCCGCCGACAGCACCGGATCGTCCGCGACCTTGCGCACGCCGGGGTCGCCGTCGAAGATCGAGCGTATCTGGTCCAGCAATCCCATCGCCGTCAGCCCCTTCCGATTCGTCAGGAAGGTAGCGCGGAATCGGCTTTGCGCAAACGGGGTGCGAAGGGTGGAACTGGGCAATCGCTTCAGGTTTTGAATTCGTCTCCTCACCCCTTTAGGGCGTTGGCGCTGCCCCTCACCTGCCTGCCGGCATCCTCTCCCCGTTTAGTGACGGGGAGAGGGCGCTCTCGTCACCGGTTTCGCCAATCGCAGACGCTGCAAGAAAAGGCGCCGACGTTGCGACCAGCCCTTTCTCCCCGTCACTATACGGGGAGAAATGCCCGGCAGGGCAATGAGGGGCGGCGGCGACATCGACAATTGGTGGTCTCCGCCACAATTTGGAAACTGTCATTCGTCTGAAGCGATTGCCCTTCGTGATCGAACTCGCGGCACCGTTCTGGCCACTCCCATAAAACTGCCGGCCAATCCGGCAAGCCCGCTGCGCTCATTGGTGTGTGACCGCGCGACTGATACTATGCGGCTGTACGAATCATGTTGAGGAGGGACCGGACATGAATCTCAGTGCGCCTACCCAGCTTATTTTCATCATATCCCTTGTCATCGCCATCATCGGCGTTCTCGCCGCGCTTGGCGTTCTTGCGTTCATCCCTTTGAATACCGCGTGGATTGTCGTCATCGCTTACATCGTGCTGGCCGCCGGCTGTCTGATGCGCGGCGCTTAACACGACCAGACAACTTCGAATCTCAGGCAACTCGGAGCGCCCGGCCAAAGCCGGGCGCTTTTGATTCCGACTGATGGTCTGTTAAAGTCGCGTGGCGGAGGAAAGTGCATGCCCGCCGACAGCGAAGACGGCAGCCGCCATGATAGCTCGGGGCTCGATCGGTTCGAGATGGTGCGGCGCGCTCCGTGCCATCGGCTTCAGGGCGCCGTCACCGACATATGCGGCTTTCGCGAAACCATGCCAGGCCATTTCCGCGCCATCGAATATGCCTCGCTGACCGTGCCGCTGGTCATCAGCTTTGCCGAACCCTTTGCCATCGGGCTCGGCAGGGACCCCGGCGACAATGACCGCTTCGCCAGTTTTGCCGCCGGCCTTTACGCCGGGCCGGTGGTGATCGAATCCTTCGGCGGCGCCTGTTGTGTGCAGATCAATTTCACCCCGCTCGGCGCTCGTCGCTTCTTCGGCCGCCCGATGAGCGAACTGACCGACCGCATGGTCGGCCTGGATGACGTGCTCGGCGTCGAAGGCATCGCGCTTCGCGAAAGGCTTGGCAATGCGCCGGATTGGAGCACACGCTTTGCCATCGCCGAGGCCTTCGTCGCCGACCGGTTGGCAACCACAGACGGCACTCAAGCCGAAATTGTCTGGGCCTATGAGACGATCGTCTCGACGAGTGGTCGGACCCGCATCTCGACGCTGGCCGAGAAGCTTGGCTGGAGCCGCAAGCATCTCGCCGGAAAATTTTCGGACGCGGTCGGCGTTGGACCCAAGACGCTCTCGCGCATCGTCCGCTTCAACCACGCGCTTTGCCTGTCGAGAAAGGCCAACAGCGATTGGGCCGACATCGCCGCCGACTGCGGCTATGCCGACCAGGCGCATCTGGTGCGCGAGTTTCGCGACCTCGCAGGCGTCACGCCGACGACTGTCGCCGTGAGGTAACATTTCTTCAAGACGCGCGACCGGCCTTCGCCCAGACTGGGTTGATCGACCAACACAGCGAAGGAGATCAGCCATGCCGAACACCACCGAAGCACCGCGGCTTTACCCGGCGCTGCGCTACAGAAATGCCGGCAAAATGATCGACTGGTTGTGCGAGGCCTTCGGCTTCAGCGTCCGCACCCGCTATGGCGAAGGCGACGTGGTGCACCATGCCGAACTCGCATTCGGCTCCTCGATCATCATGCTCGGCACGGCCCGCGACGATGCCTATGGAAAGATGGTCGGCGCGCCCGGCTCGGGCGGCGGCAAGTCGATCTATGTCGCGGTCGCTGACGCCGACGCGGCATACGCTCGGGCAAAAACCGCCGGCGCCGAGATTCTGGAAGAGCTCACCGACCGCGACTATGGCAGCCGCGAATTCATCTGCCGCGATCCGGAAGGCAATGTCTGGTCGTTCGGCACCTACTGGCCGAAGGCTGACGAAGCCGCCAGCTAACGCGCCAGCCCGAAAATCGCGTCGCAGTCGAGGTGGGTTTCCAGTTCGGCTGCGATCTCGTCCAGTGCCCGTTCGACCTCGGCGCGGTAGTCGATGCCGCCGCCCTTGACGCCGAGGCTTTCGAGGAATTTCGCCCGGAAGGCGTCGGCGGAAAACAGCCCGTGCATGTAGGTGCCTGACACCTTGCCGTCGGCGGAGATGGCGCCGTCATCGACGCCGTTGATAACGGCGGATGGCCGCAGCGTGTCGGGACCGGTGGTGCGGCCGAGATGGATTTCGTAGCCCTCGAGCGGCAGATCGAACGGCACCGAGCGCGCGCTGACATTGCGCACCGTCTTTTCCGGCTCCATAACCGTTTCGACGTCGAGCAGGCCGAGGCCTTGCGTCTCGGTAACGCTGCCCTCGATGCCGTCGGGATCGCGCACGCTATGGCCGAGCATCTGGAAGCCGCCGCAAATACCGACGATATGGCCACCGCGTTTCCTGTGCGCGGCAAGGTCGCGGTCCCAGCCATTCTCGCGGAATTTCACGAGATCGCCGATCGTCGACTTTGAGCCGGGAATGACCACCAGCCCTGCATCCTGCGGCAGGCGTTGGCCAGGCGGCACGAACACCACCTCGACCTGCGGTTCGGCCTTGAGCGGGTCGAGGTCGTCGAAATTGGCGATGCGCGAGAGCACCGGCACGGCGATCTTCAGCGCGCGCCTCTGGCCGGACGCCAGCCGTTCGAGCACGACGGAATCCTCCGACGGCAGCCGCGCCGCCGCCTTCAGCCACGGCACGATGCCAAAACAGCGCCAGCCAGTGAATTTTTCGATCGCCTCGATGCCGTCATCGAACAGCGAGACATCGCCACGGAACTTGTTGATGAGGTAGCCGACGATCATACGCCGGTCCTCCTCCGGCAGGATCAGATGGGTGCCAGCGACCGAGGCGATGACACCGCCGCGATCGATATCGCCGACCAGGATCACCGGCACGCCGGCGCGCGTCGCAAAGCCCATATTGGCAATGTCTCGGCTCCTGAGATTGATCTCGGCCGGCGAGCCGGCGCCCTCGACAATGACCAGATCGGCGCCCTCGCCGACCTTCGCCCAGGAGTCCAGCACCGCATCCATCAACCGGCCCTTCAGCGCCTGGTAGTCGCGCGCCCGCGCCTCGCCGAACACCTTGCCCTGCACGACAACTTGAGCGCCGACATCGGTCTGCGGCTTGAGCAGCACCGGATTCATGTGGATGGTCGGCGGCACGCCGCAGGCGATCGCCTGCAGCCATTGCGCGCGGCCGATCTCACCGCCGCTTGAATCGCCGGGAATATCGGCGACGGCGGCATTGTTCGACATGTTCTGCGGCTTGAACGGCCGCACTTTCAAGCCGCGGTTCTTCGCCGCGCGGCAAAGACCGGCGACGAGCACCGTCTTGCCGACATCCGAACCCGTGCCCTGCAGCATGATTGCCTTGGCCATATCAGCCCCTGCCCTGCGCAACGGTTCCGGTGATCGTCGACTTGGCTGCCAGGGGGCCGCCGCGCCAGAGATAGAGCGCCATCAGTGGCTCCTTGCCGGTGCGCATGGCGTGGCTAACGTCAGAGGCATGGTGGATCACCTCGCCCGCCGCTCGAAGGCGAAAACCGCCATCGCCCATGCGCCATTCGGTGCCGCCGGTAAGCGGGACGTAGATCTCCTCCGCGACATGGTGGTGATCGGGGTAGACGATGTCGGGCCCAAGGATCAGCAGGCCGGCCGCGACCTCTTCATTGACGAAATGACCGCGCGTGCCGAATACCTCCAGCCAGCCGTAATTGTCGATGAAAATCTTGCCGAAATCCGCTTCGCCATAGGTCTGGCCCCAGCGCAGATCGCCGCGACGCTGCGCAACCAGCCGCGCCAGCGGCTTGGCCGCAGCGGGAGCGAGTTCGACGATACGGTCGAGCAGGACGAGACAAGGCAGTGCATGCGGTTCGAGCGGCCGGCTTGGCATGTCCCAGCCGATTCGGGCCACGGCGTCGCGCACCAGCGCATCATCGAACGTCTGGAGATAGGCATGGAAGCGTCCAAGCAGTTCGTCGAAATTTGTCGTCACACTTTGCTCCAAAGCGCATTCGCACACAGCGGCTGCGCAGACGGTCGGGTTGCGCGGCGGCATCATTGGTCTAGATTGGACGGCGCGCAAAGCCAAAAACGACAGGCCAGCAGGCCGGAAACATCAGGGAGCACGCCATGGACGCCGCTGTCGATGCGGGCACCAGCCAGTTCGAACTCAACGAGGACCAGCGCGCCATCCAAGAGATGGCCGAGGCCTTCGCCGCCGATCGTGTGGCGCCGAACGCACTCGACTGGGATCGCAACAAATATTTCCCCGCCGACGTGATCCGCGAGACCGGCCCGCTCGGCCTTGGCGGCATCTATGTCCGCGACGATGTCGGCGGCTCGGGGCTCGGCCGGCTCGACGCCGTGCTGATCTTCGAGGCGCTTTCGCGTGCCGATCCGGCGTTTTCCGCCTTCATCTCGATCCACAACATGGCAGCATCGATGATCGACCGCTTCGGCAGCGACGAGCAGCGCCGGCGCTTCCTGCCCAAACTGACCTCGATGGAATGGCTGGCAAGCTACTGCCTGACCGAGCCGGGCTCGGGCTCGGATGCGGCGGCGCTGAAGACGCGCGCGGTCAAAAGCGGCAGTGACTATGTGCTGAACGGCGCCAAGCAGTTCATCTCCGGTGCCGGCGACAGCGACCTCTATGTCGTCATGGCGCGCACCGGCGCCGACGGGCCGAAAGGCATTTCCACCTTCGTCGTGTCGAACGATGCGCCCGGCCTTTCCTTCGGCGCCAACGAACACAAGATGGGCTGGCACATGCAGTCGACCCGCCAGGTCGTCTTCGAGGACTGCAAGGTGCCGGCGGAAAACCTTTTGTCGGCAGAAGGCGCCGGCTTCGGCATCGCCATGGCCGGGCTCGACGGCGGCCGCTTGAACATCGCCGCCTGTTCGCTCGGCGGCGCGCAATCGGCACTCGACAAGGCTCTCGCCTACACCGCCGAGCGCAAGGCCTTCGGCTCGAAGATCAACCAATTCCAGGCGCTGCAGTTCAAACTCGCCGACATGGAGACCGAACTGCAGGCAGCGCGCATCTTCCTCTACACCGCCGCCTCGAAGCTCGACCGCAAGGCGCCGGATGCCGGAAAATGGTCGGCAATGGCCAAGCGCTTCGTCACCGACACCGGCTTCAACGTCGCCAATGACGCCCTGCAGTTGCATGGCGGCTATGGCTATCTGCACGATTACGGCATCGAGAAGCTGGTACGGGATCTGCGCGTCCACCAGATCCTCGAAGGCACCAACGAGATCATGCGCGTCATCATCGCTCGCGCGCTGATCGTACGGTAAGGCAGTAGGCAGTAGGCAGTAGGCAGTAGGCAGTAGGCAGGAAGATGACCGGCAAGATCAATTCGTACAAGGATCTTATCGTATGGCAGCAGGCGATGGATCTGGCCGTCACCACCTACTCCTTGACCAAGGCATGGCCAAAAGAAGAATTGTATGGGTTGACCAGCCAAATTCGCCGCTCAGCAACTTCTATTCCTGCAAACATCGCGGAAGGTTATGGTCGAGACAACAGAGGCTCCTATCAGCAATTTCTCAGGATAGCCCAAGGATCGTTGAAGGAGTTCGAGACACACCTTGAGATCGCTGAACGCATTGGCCTTGCCACGCATGACCAAGCTTATCACGTACCGTTAGCGACCGAGGGCATCGGAAAAATGCTTCGCCAACTTATTAGCAAACTTGCGCCCGAATAGGTCGCCTACTGCCTACTGCCTACTGCCTACTGCCTGCCTTACCCAAACCGCGGAGTGCCATTATGACCACCATCGCCTTCATCGGCCTCGGCAATATGGGAAATCCGATGGCCGCCAACCTGGTCAAGGCCGGGTATGCCGTGCACGGCTTCGACCTGGTGCCGGAAAACCTCGTCATCGCCAGGGAGCACGGCGTCGTCATCATGGCCAATGCCGTTGCGGCGGTAAAGGATGCCGATGCGGTCATCACCATGCTGCCGGCCGGCAAGCATGTACTGTCGGTTTACGCAGACATCGCGGCCAACGCGAAAAAAGGCGCGTTGTTCATCGATTCCTCGACCATCGACGTCGAGTCGGCGCGAAAGGCCCATGCCACCGCGGCCAAGCACGGATTGCTGATGATCGACGCGCCGGTCTCCGGCGGGACGGGCGGTGCGGCGGCCGGCACGCTGACCTTCATGGCCGGCGGTTCGAAGGACGCCTTCGCCAAGGCCGAACCGATCCTCAAGCCAATGGCCGGCCGCATCGTTCATTGCGGCGACGACGGCGCCGGGCAGGCCGCGAAGATCTGCAACAACATGATTTTGGGCATTTCGATGATCGGCGTTGCCGAGGCCTTCGTGCTGGCGGAAAAGCTCGGCCTGTCGCACCAGGCGCTGTTCGACGTCGCCTCGACCTCGTCTGGCCAGTGCTGGTCGCTGACCACCTATTGCCCGGTGCCCGGCCCTGTGCCGACATCGCCCGCCAACAATGGCTATAAGCCCGGGTTTGCAGCGGCACTGATGCTGAAGGACCTGAAACTGTCGCAGGAGGCCGCACAGAGCGTCGGTGCGGCAACGCCGCTCGGCGCCGAGGCAGCCCAGCTCTATGCGCTGTTCAACGCACAAGGCAATGCCGGCGCGGATTTTTCCGGCATCATCAATTTCCTGCGCGGTGACCCTGCGTAAGGTCAAATTTCATAGTTTTCGATCTGCCCAAAGCGGAAAGTCTGCAAATTTAGGTTTGCTTAAGCTCTTGCTAACCCTGCAGTAACGATGTGCGTTTAAAACGGATTGCGAGGCGGACATCCGCCCGGCGCTCCGGATCAGGTCTCGCGTACCGGAGCCCGTAAGTTTCGCCGTAAGTTTCGCAAGTGTATTGTTGGCGAAGCACCATGCGTATCTGGCAAAGCCGCGTTCCGATGGAGCGCGGTTTTTGCGTTTTCGCCATGTCGTCGGAGCTCTATTCCGATTGCCGCGTCGCTGATGCGGCCCTTCGGTGCTGTCTCAGTTTGAATTTCCGCTCACGACCCCCACATGAATTTCGGCTCGCTACCATTTCCACCGAGCGGGCTCGAAAGCTTGAAGGCAACCCAGTTGCAGACATAGTCGCGAAGACTATTTCATTAGAGGCTATACGGCCGCACGAATCTCTTCACATATTGAGGTCCCGCAATGGCGCACGAGCCTCGAAAAAGACCATTATTCCGCAAGCTCGATAATCATCTATTGCGGGTGAGCGACCTCGATGCAGCCGTATCGTTCTATGGGGATCGTCTCGGTCATGCGCTCGTTTGGCGGGACGATGAAGCCGCCGGCTTTGCGCTGCCTGAAACCGATGCGGAGCTGGTTGTCCATCTTCATATCGGTCCCGAGACCGACATCCTGGTCGATAACGTGGACGACGCGTTTGAGGAATTCTTGGCCGCCGGCGGTGAGGCTGTGCAACCGCTATTCGAGATCGCGGTCGGGCGGTGCGCCCGTGTCCGCGATCCTTTCGGCAACATTGTTGTGATCTTGGACCAATCGAAAGGGATGTTGGTCACTGACGCGAAGGGGCACGTCATCGGTGTCAAGGCGGGCCAGTGATCACGCGTGGTCGTCGATACTGCCAACAGCCTCGCCTGGCGAACTCTTCGCCATAAAGCGGCATTCAAACTCCGGGCGCCCGATTACCGGACGCCCGGCGATCGTTCCATCTTACCGCTTGCGCAAATCTGCTTCGGCCAGGTCGAGCGCCCTGGCGATGCGGTCGCAGGCCATGTCGATCGTCTCGCGCGTCCAGATCAGCGGCGGCGACAGGATCATCGTGTCGCCGGTGGCGCGCAGCATCATGCCTTGGGCAAGGGCGTGGTCGCGAACCATCACCGCCGCGCTGCCGGCCGGCAGGAAGCGCTCCTTGGTCACCTTGTCCTTGACGATCTCGATCGCCCCCATCAGCCCGAACGAGCGCACCTCGCCAACCAGATCATGCCCACCGAAACGTTCCTGCAGCGCCTTGGCGAAGTAAGGCCCGGTGTCGTTCCTGACGCGCTCGATCAGGCCCTCGCGCTCGATGATCTCGAGGTTCTTCAGCGCCACCGCGCAGGCCACCGGATGCCCGGCATAGGTGTAGCCGTGATAGAATTCGCCGCCCTTTTCGACCAGCGTCGCCGCGATGCGGTCGCCGACAAGCAGCGCCGACAGCGGCTGATAGCCGGAGGTCAGCGCCTTGGCCGTGGTGATGGTGTCGGGCTCGACGTCGAAGGCTTGTGCGGCGAACCATTCGCCGGTGCGGCCATAGCCGGTGATAACCTCGTCCAGCATCAGCAGTACATCGTATTTGCGGCAAATGCGCTGCACTTCCGGCCAATAGCTCATCGGCGGGATCTTCACCCCGCCTGCCCCCATCACCGGCTCGCCGATGAAGGCGGCGACCTTGTCGGCGCCAGCTTCGAGGATCGCGTCCTCGACCGCTTTTGCCGCGCGCAGGCCGAAATCATGGTCGCTTTCGCCGGGCAGTGCCAACTCATAGGCATAGGGCATCATCACATGGACGATGTTGGGCACGGCGCCGCCGAGCTGGTTGTGCATCAAATCCATGCCGCCGAGCGAGGCACCGGCTATGGTCGAGCCGTGGTAGCCCATCTTGCGCGAGATGATGCGGTTCTTCTCGGGGCTGCCTTCCAGCACCCAATAGTGGCGGACGAGGCGCAGCGCCGTGTCGTTGGCCTCCGAACCGGATGAGCCGTAGAACACCTGGTTGATGTGCCTTGGCGCGATCTCCGCCAGCTTTTTCGACAGCAGAACCGGCGTCGGCGTCGAGCATTTGAAGAAGGAGTTGTAGTAGGGCAATTCCTTCATCTGGGCGTAGGCGGCGTCGGCAAGCTCGTCGCGGCCGTAGCCGACATTGACGCACCATAGCCCGGCCATGCCGTCGAGGATTTCCGTCCCTTCGGCATCGTAGATGAACGGACCGTTGGCGTGAGTGATGATGCGCGAGCCGGTCTCGCGCATCTCCTTGTGGTCGGTGAACGGATGAAGGTGATGCGCGGCATCGATCTGCTGAAGCTGCTTCAGCGAATAATTCTGGTAGGTCATGTCTGGTCTTTCCTCTTGAACCAATCCGGCAGCTTTCGCGCCGGGGCGGATTCGTTAGAGGACAGCGGGCGGCGAATAGCCGATACGGGCGCACAGCCGCAACAGCTCGGCGCGAAGCGTGCGCGGCGACGGCGTCACCGCCACCCCAAATGCGCACCCCGATTTCGCCAGCCGAGCCATGCATGTACCTTAGGCTGCCTCCAGCCCTCAGTTCAAGCCGTACCGGTCAAGCGATGTCGGTCAATTGGTGCCAGTCAGGGCCCGCTGCAGGAAGACGTACTTCATCGCCGCCTGTGCGGCCTGCGGCCGCCGATCGCCGCGCCCGCCATGCCCGCCCTCGGTCTCTTCGAAGAACAGCGTCTTGCCATGGCCCGCCGCCTGCAGCCGCGCCGCCATCTTGCGGGCATGGCCGGGATGGACGCGGTCGTCGGCAGTCGAGGTCGTCAGCAGTACCGGCGGATAGGCTGCATCCGTGTCTACATGCTGGTAGGGCGAATAGGAGGCGAGCCAAGCTGCCTCTTCCGGCTTCGCCGGATCGCCATACTCGGCCATCCATGACGCGCCGGGCGGCAGCTCGGTGTAACGCAGCATGTCGAGCAGCGGCACGTCGATGATCACCGCGCCGAACAATTCCGGGCGTTGCGTCAGCGAGACGCCAGTCAGCAAGCCCCCGTTCGAACCGCCCTGGATGCCCAGCGTGGCCGGTGTGGCGATGCCGCGTTTGACCAGATCTTGCGCCACCGCTGCGAAATCGTCGAATGCATTCTGGCGATTGGCCTTGAGCGCCGCCTGGTGCCAGTTCGGGCCGAACTCGCCGCCGCCGCGGATGTTGGCCTGCACATAGGCATTGCCCTTCTCCAGCCACAGCCTGCCGCGCACGCCGGCATAGCCGGGCAGCAGCGGCACTTCGAAGCCGCCATAGCCGTAAAGCAATGTCGGCACCGGCCCGTCCTGGTCGCGCCGCCTGACGACGAAGTACGGGATCATCGTGCCGTCCTTCGAGCGCGCCTCGAACTGTTCGGAGACCAGGGACGACGCATCGAAGCGCGCCGGCTGCGACTTCACCGTTGCCAGCGCCGCGGCATTATCGTCCGACCAGATGATCGAGCTCGGCGTCAGGAAATCGGTGAAGGAGAAGGAGACGCTGGAGCCGAAATGCTCGGCATGGCTGATGCCGACATTGCCGTTTTCGGGCAATGCAACGGGCTTGAACTCCCAGCCGCTGTCGCTGCGCTCGCCGGCGATGACCTTGCCGCGCACATTGTCCATCAAATTGATGAACAGCCGGGCCTGCGTGCGGGCGATGCCGGCGATCGAGACACGGTGCGCCGGCTCGAGCACGATATCGATGGATCCGAACAGACCGGTTTCGATCCAGCGCTCGAAATCGAGTGAATAGAGCCCGTCGGGCTTGCACAGCGTGCCGTCCGGCGCCGTCCACGGGGTACGCACGCCGAAGACAAGCTGGCCCTTGAACAGCGCCGTATCGGTGACGTCGTCCGGCAACGGGATGCGCCGGTTCTCGCCAGAAGGCAGCCGCAGGAAACTGTGCGAGGCGAAGAAGTCGAGCGTCCGGGCCAGGAAGACGTGGCGCCTGTCACCGTCGAATTCGACGGATCCGCCGGCGGCGAGATCCTGCTTCAGCGCCTCGAAGGTCGGCATCGCCGCTTCCAGTGGCGTGCCGCGCCGCCAGAGCTTGACCACGCGCGGATAGCCGGACTGGGTCTTGTCGTCCTCCTCGAAGGCGGCGGAAACGATGACCGTGTCCTCGTCCAGCCAGCTGAAGTTCGATTTCGAGGCGGGAGCACGAAAGCCACCCTCGACGAAGGACCTGCTTTCGATATCGAATTCGCGCATCTCGCTGGCATCGCCGCCATCCGGCGACAGGCTGAGCAGGCAGCGGCTGAAATCGGGGTAAAGCCGGCTGGCGCCGCTGAACACCCATTTCACCCCCTCTTCCGCCGCCAGACTGTCGAAGTCAATGATCGTCTGCCAATCCGGCTTGTCGGTCTTGTAGGACGCGACGGTGGTGCGCCGCCAGAGGCCGAGTACGTTCGTGCGGTCCTGCCAGAAATTATAGACATGGCCGTTGATAGCGGCCCCGACGGCGATGTTATCCTCGGCCGTCATCAGGTCGAGCGCGGTCTGGAACGTTGCCTGGTAGGACGGGTCACCCTGCAATTCGGCGACAGTGATTTCATTCTGGCGATGAACCCAGTCGAGCGCTCGCTGGTCAGTCCTGCCCTCCAGCCAGAGGAAGGGATCTTCGGCCGCCGGATCCGGTTGGGCCTGGCTGTTCAATTTGGTCATGAGGTCTCCGGTTGAGTCGGGCGTCGGCATCGCCAAGATCGACACGGGGCCGCTAATATTCAAGTCATTGCGTCAGAACGGCGACTTCAGGCATTCACACCATCCGCCTTCGAATGACCGTTACAAGCCCCAGCGCCAGGCAAATGGCGCCAAGCGTGAGCGGCAGGCCGCCTGCGCCAACAACATCCATGGCGCCGCCCGCCAGCGGCGGCACGGCGATGCCGCCGACGCCCCACATCAGCGAAAAGGCGGCGTTGCCGGCGACCAGCGCCGAGCCGGTGAACCGCTCGCCGAGCTCGATGATCGACATCGTGTAGATGCCGTAGGAAACCGCACCCCAGATGAAGACGCATGGCCATATGAGCGGCGTCTCGATGAGAACCGGCAACAGCACGCATCCGAGCACCGTCACCGCCACACAGATGAACCGCACCAGCCGCGCCGTCAGTCGTTCCGCCAACAGGCCGAGCGGCACCTGCATAGCGATGTTGCCGGCGATCATCACCGACAGCAGCGCCGACATG
Organism: Mesorhizobium sp. M1217; assembly: GCF_040318275.1. Classification (NCBI taxonomy): domain Bacteria; kingdom Pseudomonadati; phylum Pseudomonadota; class Alphaproteobacteria; order Hyphomicrobiales; family Phyllobacteriaceae; genus Mesorhizobium; species Mesorhizobium sp. M1217. Next base: position 241,703 of record NZ_JAMYMA010000008.1, read on the forward strand.
CGCGCTTCGGCGATGCCGTAATGCGTTCCGTAGACCGGCAGCAAGGCGAGCACTGCCTGTTCGAAACCGGCGGCCACCACGACCGCCGACAACAGCAGCCACGCCTGCGGCACGAATCCCAGCACCGAAACCCGGTGCCCGCTCTCGTCGACCCTCGGCAGCCGTGCCAGCACCGAGGCAAGGCAGGCGCCGCAAAACAGGAATGCGCCGATGCCGACCAGAAACGGCGGCCATCCCACGGTGCCGACCGCAAGCAGGCACAGCGGCCCCGCCGCAAAGCCCGCCGAAATGATCGTCGAATAGATGCCCATGACGCGGCCGCGGCGTGCTGGCGGCGCCAGTGCAATCACCCAGACTTCGCTCAGCACGTAGAGCGGGTTGGTGACCCCACCGATCAAAAAGCGCAGCGGAAACCACAGATAGACATTTTGCGTCCAGCCGATCAGCGCCAGCACCAGCGCGGAAAGTGCCGCGCAAGTAAGCGCGGTGCGCCCGGCCCCGAAACGGCGCGCCAGCGCTGGAACCAACGGCGAGGAGACGATGAAGCCGATCGGCGTCATTGCCGCCGACAGGCCGATCATGGCCGGCGAGACGCCCTGGCGCTGCAGGATGAAGCTCAACAGCGGGTAGCTCAGCCCTTGCGCAATGGCGAACACCGAGACAGTCGCGATCACGCCGGTGATCGCCGCCCATTGCACTGCCTCGCCGCTGTTCTGTTCCGCCCGGTCCATGATGCAGGATTAGCGTTTCGGTTCCGTCGCAGTAAGCACCGGCACCGAAAACCGCTTGCGCCAGCCGGAACGCGATCAAGAGGCTGACGATCCCGCCGGCTGCCCCCAGGGCATGTCGCTTCCCTCGTCCTAGTGGTCGCCGCCTCCGCAATGGCCGGACGGCCGGCAGTCCATTATGCCGCCGCATTGCCGCAGCGTACGAGGACTATCATGACCGCCGCCCTTCAGCCCGCCGAACCGGCACTGGCAAACGACCGCGCCCGTCGCGGCGGCCGCGCGGGGAAGCGTGCCGGCGGATCGGCGGTGTTCGAGCAGCCGCCGTTTCGCCAGTTGAAGAACCCGCTGACGCCGACCCGGCTGGTTTCCGACGACGAGCTGGAATCCATCCACCTCGCCTCTCTGCGGGTGCTGCGGGAAATCGGCGTCGACGTGCTGCATGACGAAGCCCGGCGCATCATGAAGGCGCATGGCGCCGATGTCCGCGAAGGCAGCGAGCGGGTGCGCTTCGACAGCGACATGATCCTGGAACTGGTTGCGCACTGCCCGCCGGAATTCACCATCCACGCCCGCAACCCGGCGCATAATGTGCGCTTCGGTGGCGATAATCTGATCATCTCGATGATGGCGTCGGCACCCAATTGCTCCGACGTCGACCGCGGCCGCCGGCCGGGCAACCAGCAGGACTACCGCAACTTTCTCAAGCTTGCGCAGATGCACAACATATTGAATTGCACGGGCGGTTATCCGGTCGAGCCGATCGACATCCATCCGTCCGTGCGACACCTCGAATGCATCCGTGACCTCGCCACGCTGACCGACAAGATGTTCCACATCTATTCGCTCGGCAAAGAGCGCAACGTCGACGGCATCGAGATCACCAGAATCGCACGTGGCATCAGCCACGAGCAGTTGCTTGCGGAGCCGTCGGTGTTCACCATCATCAACACCAATTCGCCGCTCAAGCTCGACGTGCCGATGATGGAAGGCATCATCCAGATGTCGAGCAAGGGCCAGGTGGTCATCGTGACGCCGTTCACCCTGTCGGGCGCCATGGCGCCGGTGACGATTGCCGGCGCGCTGGTGCAACAGAATGCCGAGGCGCTGTCCGGCATCGCCTTCGCACAGATGGTGCGCAAGGGCGCGCCTGTCGGCTACGGCGGCTTCACCTCGAATGTCGACATGAAGTCCGGCGCGCCGGCCTTCGGCACGCCGGAATATATGAAGGCGCAGCTGGTCGGCGGCCAGCTCGCCCGCCGCTACAACATCCCCTACCGCACCTCCAACACCTGCGCCGCCAACACCGTCGACGCGCAAGCCGCCTATGAAAGCGTGTTCTCGCTGTGGGGTGCCATCCAGGGCGGCGGTAATCTGATGATGCATGCCGCCGGCTGGCTCGAAGGCGGCCTGCGCTGCTCCTATGAGAAGACCATCCTCGACATAGACCTGTTGCAGATGGTCGCCGAGTTCCTGACGCCGCTCGATCTTTCCGACGAGGCGCTCGGTTTCGACGCCATCCAGTCGGTCGGCCCCGGCGGCCATTTCTTCGGCACCCAGCACACGCAGGACCGCTACAAGACCGCCTTCTATGCGCCGATCATTTCGGACTGGCGCAATTTCGAGAGTTGGGCGGAGGCTGGGTCACCGACCGCGCTCGAAAAAGCCAATCGCGTCTGGAAGGAGCGGCTGGCCTCCTATGAAGAGCCTTATATGGACCCGGCGATCCGCGAGGAGCTCAATGCTTTCGTCGACAAGCGCCGGGCCGAAGGCGGCGCCCCGACCGATTTCTGATCATCTGATGAGTAGTCGACCCCCACTCCGTCGAGCTTCGCTCGACACCTCTCCCCCGATCGACGGGGTAGAGGAAGGGCGCGAAACGATTCCAGTTGGCGCCCTTCCTTTCCCCCCGGAGGGGGGAGAGGTGGCGCCGCGAAGCGGCGACGGAGTGGGGGAAGCCGTTCATGAAACGCGCAGCCGCCGCAAAACAGGCACAACCCAGCGAGCGCGTAGCCTGCGGCAAGCAGGCAATCAGGCCGAAGCACTGCTTTGGCCTGAACTAAAGGCGCGCAAGCTTGGCGGCTATCGCTTTACGCGTCAGTTCTCCATCGGCGCCTTTTTTGCAGACTTTGTCTGCCGCGAAAAATGGCTTGTTGTTGAAGTCGACGGACAACAGCACGCCGGCAGTTCATATGACCGCCGCCGCGATGATTTCATGCGCGCCCAAGGCTACTCGATCCTGCGTCTTTGGAGCCATGACGTCCTGAAACATCGTACTTCCGTCTGTGAAACCATTCTTGCCGCGCTTGATGGCAGGCTGGCCGAAAACATCGCTGTATTCGATTTCCGCTTTGTTTTCGCGCCCCGCTCACTCGATTCAATCTCTTCAAAAACGGAACTATCTTCATGAAATGTCATGCAAAAGCGGTTGTTATCGGCGGCGGCGTCGTTGGCTGCTCAGTGCTCTATCATCTGGCCAAGGCCGGCTGGACCGACATCATGCTGATCGAGCGTTCGGAGCTCACCTCCGGCTCGTCCTGGCATGCGGCGGGCGGCTTTCATACGCTGAACGGCGATCCCAACGTCGCCAAGCTGCAGGCCTATACGGTGCAGCTTTACAAGGAGATCGAGGAGATTTCCGGCCAATCCTGCTCGCTGCACCTGACCGGCGGCGTCATGATGGCCGACACGCCAGAGCGCATGGACTTCCTTCGCCTCGCCCATGCCAAGGGCCGCTATCTCGGCATGGACACCGAACTGATCACGCCGTCCGAAGCCAAGGCGATGTTCCCGCTGATGGACGAGACGAATTTCGTCGGCGCTATGTGGGATCCAGTCGAGGGCCACCTCGACCCTTCCGGCACCACCCACGCCTATGCCAAAGCCGCCCGGAAGCTCGGCGCCGAGATCGTGCTGCGCAACCGCGTCGTCGAACTGACGCAGGAGGTCGACGGCACCTGGAACGTCGTCACCGAGCAAGGCACGATCAAAGCCGAGCATGTCGTCAACTGCGGCGGCCTTTGGGCGCGCGAGATCGGTCGCATGGTCGGCGTCGAGCTGCCGGTGCTGGCGATGGAGCACATGTATCTCCTGACCGAGCCGATGCCGGAGGTCGAGGAATTCAACAAGTCGACCGGGCGCGAGATGATCGGCGTGCTCGACTTCAAGGGCGAGATCTATACCCGCCAGGAACGCAACGGCATCCTGCTCGGCACCTATGAAAAAGCCTGCAAGCCGTGGTCGCCGGTCAACACGCCATGGGATTTCGGCCACGAGCTGCTGCAGCCCGACATCGACCGCATCGCGCCGTCGCTCGAGATCGGCTTCAAGCATTTTCCCGGCATCGAGAAAGCCGGCATCAAGCAGATCATCAACGGCCCCTTCACCTTCGCGCTCGACGGCAACCCGCTCGTTGGCCCTGTGCAGGGCCTGACCAATTTCTGGTGCGCCTGCGCCGTCATGGCCGGCTTCAGCCAAGGCGGCGGCGTCGGCTTGGCGCTGTCGAACTGGATGGTCCATGGCGACCCCGGCTTCGACGTCTGGGGCATGGACGTTGCGCGCTTCGGCGAATGGGCAACGCTGCGCTATACCAACGCAAAGGTGCGCGAAAATTATTCGCGCCGTTTCTCCATCCGCTTTCCCAACGAGGAATTGCCGGCGGCAAGACCGGCGCAGACGACCCCGCTTTACGACACCATGCTCGCCAACAACGCCGTCATGGGCGACAGCTGGGGTCTCGAAACCCCGCTCTGGTTCGCGCCGAAAGGCTCGGAGCCGAAGGACATCGTGTCCTTCCACCGCTCGAATGATTTCGGCGCGATCGGCGAGGAAGTGTGCGCCACACGCGAGAGGGTCGGCGTCACCGAGATCGCCAACTTCGCCAAATACGAAGTCTCCGGACCTGGGGCCGAGGATTTCCTCAACCGGCTGATGACCAACCGCATGCCGAAGACCGGCCGCATCGTGCTGACGCCGATGCTGAACGAGTTCGGCAGACTGATCGGCGACTTCACCATCGCCAAGGCGGGCGAAGAACGCTTCATGATCTGGGGTTCTTCGGCCGCGCAAAAATATCACATGCGCTGGTTCGAGAAGCATCTGCCGAAGGACGGTCCAAGGGCGTCGGAGGTGCGCATCCACCGCTTCGACCAGACGCTGGTTGGCCTCTCCATCGCCGGGCCGAAATCGCGCGACCTGCTGCAGAAACTGGTCGACGTCGACATCTCGACCAAGGCCTTCCGCTTCATGGATTTCCGCGAGATGGCGGTCGGCGGCGCGCCCTGCATGGTCAACCGCATCACCTACACCGGCGATCTCGGCTATGAGATCTGGATGGCGCCGGCCTATCAGCGTCTGGTCTACAAGGCGATCAAGGAGGCCGGCGAAGAGTTCGGACTTGTTGATTTCGGCATGCGCGCCCTGCTCTCGATGCGGCTTGAAAAGAACTTTCCGACCTGGTTCCGCGAGCTACGTCCGATCTACGGACCGTTCGAAGGTTCGATGGACCGCTTTATCAAGCTGGAGAAGAACGATTTCATCGGCCGCGAGGCAGCGGCCAAGGAACAGGCGGCAGGGCCGAAGCTGCGCCGCGTTTCCTTTATCGTCGATGCTGCGGATGCCGACGTCATGGGCGACGAGCCGATCTGGGCCAAGGTCGGCGACAAGGATTTCGGCACGGTAGAAAAGCCGCATGGCTATGGCGCGCCGCGCTTCGACGCGGGCGGCAAGGAAGTGCGCGGCTCGAACGCCGCTGAAGGCGCGTCTGCCGTGCGCGGTATTGTCGACGGCAACTGGCGCGTGGTCGGCTGGGTCACCTCCGGCGGCTATGCGCATTATGTCGAGAAGTCGATGGCGCAAGGCTACGTACCGGCAGTGCTTGCCGAAAACGAGAGCGCCGGGCTGTTCGAGATCGAGATCCTTGGACACCGGCGGTCGGCGCGCATCAACGTCGAGCCGCCCTTCGATCCGAGTGGCGAAAAGATGCGAACGTAGGTGCAGCCAGCCGGTCGCATTGTGCGGAGCACGCTCTTCATGCTAGCCCAGCCGGCAACTGTGCCGGCAGGGGCGATGAGACTTCCTTGAAGTACGACATGAAATGGGCCGAGTGGCTGGCCGAGGGACGGATCGGCCCCTTCCCGGCGGCGATCGTCATGGTCGCGGCTTATTTTGCCTTGCAGACCATCATACTGTCCCTGTTGAGCTCTTGGGCGGGAACCGGCGTCGGCATCGACGATGCGGAGCAGCTGATCTATGTACCGTATCTCTGGGCTGGATATGGCGGCTCGCAACCACCTCTCTACACCTGGATCAATTGGCTGGCCGCGCATGTTTTCGGCACCAGTATCTTCACGTTGAAGCTCGTCAAATACTCAGTGCTGTTCCTCGCCGCCTGCAGCGTGTTCGCCGCCATGCGGCGGTTCGGCTACACCAAGGCGACAGCGGCGGCGGCCATGTTCGGCCTGTTTACGATCCCGCAGGTCGTCTGGGAATCGCAGCGCGCTTTGTCGCATTCCGTCGCCGTCGTCGGCTTCTGCTCGCTGCTCCTGCTCACCATGGCCTATCTTCTCGAACGGCGTAGCATGATTGCCTATGCGGCGTTTGGCCTAGCCACGGCGGCGGCAATTCTTGCCAAGTATAACGATGTCTTCCTCGTGGTGGCCCTTGTTGCGGCAGCGCTGTCGCTGCGCGAATTGCGCAGCGCCATCCTTGATCCAAAGTTCGCAATCAGCATAGCGGTCGCGATATTGGTGCTGGCACCAACCACCTATTGGAGCCTCATGCATCCCGCCGATTTATTGTCGAGAGGCGAGAAGTTCGGAATAGACCCGCAACAAGGGCGCATCGCGGCGGCCTTTGTCGGCGCCGGCAAGTTTGTCATGGGGACCTTCAATTTCGCGGTCTTGCCGGTGCTCGTTTCCGCGCTGGCCTTCGGGGTGGCGAAGTTCCGTTTCTCCGAGCGGCACCCGAAACGTCCGGCCAGGGAAATTCTGTTGTGGCGTAGCTTGGCGCTCGGCTTGGCTATGCTGGCAATACTTGTGCTGGCCACCGGCGTGACGGTTGTCAAGGACCGCTGGCTGCTGCCGGTCCTGTTCATGTTGCCGCTGGCCATCGTCGCCACTATGGAACGGCTGGCGCCGCGCGGCAGGAATGCGCAGCTCCTGGTGATCGCGGCTGGAGCGATCATCGCCGTGTTGCTCGCGCCCGCCACTTGGTACGTCCAGATAAACGGGACCAGTGGCCTCTCCCGCATGATCCGCTTGGATTACCCGGCCCTCTATCGCCAACTGACCGCGGACGGACCGGTGAAAACTGCAATATCCGACGGTGCATGGGTCGGCAACCTGCGGCTGGTCGACGAAAAACTGGTCGCACTTGACCAGGAAGTGCCTGATTTCGAAACGCTGATGCGGGGGCCGGCCGTACTCGTCTGGCTTGATCACGACGATCCGCGGCCGGTCATTTTGGACCAGCTCAAAGCGGCCGGCTATGAGCCGGACGGCCAACCGCGGCAAATCATGGTTCCGCTGTTGCGTGGCACCGACAAGTCCGCCCGGCCCGGCGCATTCGTCCGACTGAAGAGAATGGAAGGAGCCATGGCGCCCAAGGAAGGCGCTGGCGAAGGAGTCGAGGGTGGACAGGAATCCGACTGACCGGCCCCGTCATCATCGCAAGATCATGCCGTTCGAGCCGGAGGACTCGATCGATGCGCTGCGCAAAAAATCGCGCCTGAAGGCCGCTGAACTCAACCAGCATCTGCTGGGCTATGGTGCGCTGGCGGAAGCCGAGTGGCAGGCGGCGGGTATTGACGCTCCTGACTTGCCCGCCATGCGCCGATACCGGCTCGAGCGCATCCGCGCCGAGCTGAAGCGCCGCGACTATGCGGGAGCCCTGCTCTACGATCCGGTCAACATCCGCTACGCGACCGATGCGACCAACATGCAGCTCTGGGTCGCGCACAATCCGACCAGGCATTGTTTCGTCGCCACCGATGGGCCGGTGGTACTGTTCGACTATTTTTCCTGTGAGCACCTTTCCGACCATTCCGGCGTCGTCGACGAGGTGCGGCCGGCGGTGTCGTGGGCGTATCTCTACAGCGGCGAGTTGACCGGGCAAAAAGTCCGCCGCTGGGCAGCCGGCATCGCCGAGCTGGTACTGGAACATGGCGGCGGCAATCGCCGTATCGCGGTCGATCACATCAACCCCGAGGGCATCGAGGAACTCGCCCGTCTCGGCATTTCGACCGGCAATGGCGAGGCGGTGATGGAAAATGCGCGGCTGATCAAATCGCCCGACGAGACCCTTGCCATGCGCCGGGCGATCGTCGCTTGCGAGGCGGCGATGGGCGAGATGGAGCAGGCGCTGAGGCCTGGCATCTCCGAGAACGAATTGTGGGCCGAACTCCATCGCGGCAACATCGCGCGCGGCGGCGAATGGATCGAAACCCGGCTCCTGTCGTCGGGTCCGCGCACCAATCCGTGGTTCCAGGAGTGTTCGTCGCGGACGATCGAGGCCGGCGATCTCGTCGCCTTCGACACCGACCTGATCGGTCCTTACGGCTTCTGCGCCGACCTGTCGCGCACCTGGCTTTGCGGTGACGCGCCGCCGTCGCAGGAACAGCGTGACCTGTTTCAGATCGCTGCCGACCAGATCGCCCACAACACCGAGCTGATGCGGCCGGGCATATCCTTCCGCGACCTCGTCGAGGGCTCGTCGGTGCCGCCGGGAGACTGCTTCCCGGCGCGCTACGGGGTGCTCTATCACGGCGTCGGCCTGGCCGACGAATACCCGACATTGCCGCATGCCGGCGACTGGACCGACGACACACCGGACGGCGTGCTCGAACCGGGCATGGTGCTGTGCGTCGAGAGCTACATCGGCAGGCTTGGCGGCTACGAAGGCGTCAAGATCGAGGAACAGGTCCTGATCACCGACACCGGCAACGAGAAGCTTTCGACCTACCCGCTCGACAATCGGCTGCTTGGCGGCTGAGCGAAGCTAATGCATGTCGCGCAAAAGTGTGCAGCGGTTTTGCGATAACGACATGCGTAAAACAAGAATCTAACGCGCGTTGCATGAGGCCGACCGAACGCGACGCGCTTTACGTGAGCGTAGCGATCGCCTTGCGCATCGCGGCGACGATCGTTTCCGGCGTCGTCCTGGCCGTGATGAACGGCAATCCTTTGCGCCGCCTTGTCCAGCCGACGACCGTCATCTTCTGCGCTGCAGGCTCGAAACGCTGCGCCAGCGCCCAGCTCTCGCAGTCGATCGCCGCGACGTCCGCCCTGCCCTCGGCAACAGCAACAATCGAAGCGCGGTGCCCCCAGCTTTCGCTCAGCGCGGAAAAGATATCCAAACTCTCGCCCAGTGCTTGCAGGTCGCGTGTCGGCGCGATGATGCCCGACATGGAATCGAGGCTGTTGAAGGTGAAACGTTTGCCGCGAAGCTGATCGAGCGGAATGACGGCGCCGCCGTCGGCCGGCGACCTTGCCGGCGGTGCCTCGCCCGCCCTCATGACGATGGCGCTCGAATAGAGTTCGCCCTGTCCGCCTTCAAAGGCGTCGTAGCGCGGCTGGCCGACGAGGTGGACACGCTGCGACAGGCCGAGTTCCATCGGTCCCCAGCAGGTTTGCGCAAAGAGCAGCGCCGGGTGCAGCCAGAGCCGGTGAAAATCCAGCTCGTCCGGCGGCAATGTCGCCGGATCAGGCGCGATGAGTTTTCCCTGATTGTCGCGAATACCGCCAGGCACCGGGGGCAAATCGCCGTTGCGGCGGATGATCGTCTCCGGCGCATCGATGCCTTTTTGTCTGAAAGCATCGCGCAGCCGCGCCCATTCTGCGTCGACCTCGTCCCGCGCTTCCGGCCAGTCGTACATCGGCAAAGCCGCAATGAATTCGCCCATGCTGGGATTTGACCGTTATGTGGGGAAATTGACAAGGTCAAGAAAGCGTTGCCGCGCGGCAGCTCCTACAATGCCGCAAGGATCATTCCTTCGGCGGCTCGGCGGGTACCGGTGCGCTGCCAAGCCCATTGAGGCTGCGTGCCCTGACGCGCGGCTTGAATGCGCGTCCTGGTTCCGGCATGCGCCGCAGCACGGGATGGACGATCGGTTCCTTCGCCTTGAAGGCATAGGCCTTGAGCAGCGCGAAATAGTTCGGATAGGCGTAGCCATTGTTCATCCGCAGCCACTCGTCGCGGCGGTCGCGAAACAGCTTCGGCAGCCTGTACCAGGCCACCGTCGGGCTCTTGTGATGGACGAAATGCAGATTGTTGTTGAGGAACAGAAAGGATAGCGGCGAGCGCTCGACGATGATCGTGCGGCCTTCCGGATGTTCCGACCATTGGTGCTCGGCGTAGGTGCGGATCGAAATCAGCGATTGTCCCAGCCACACCGGCACCAGTATGTAGAGCCACAACGGCATGCCGAAGCCGAACTGCACGACAGGCAACACCACGGCGAGGCCGATCGTGTGCAGCAGCCATGCCTTGCGGATGGAATTGTCGCCCGCGGCAACCTGCCTGGCGTCGTCGATGAAGAAGCCGATGCAGGAGAGCCACGGACCGAGCACCAAACGCCCGAGCATCGTGTTGTTGACCTTCAGCAGGAACTTCATAGCCGACGGCAGCTCTTCGTGCTGCCAGAGCGCCTTGTAATAGCTTTCGGGATCGTCGAGCGGATCGGTCAGGCGCTCGTCTGCATGGTGGCGCAGATGAATGGTCTTGAACCGGCGAAACGGCCAGACAAGGCCAATCGGCAGGAACACAACGGCTTCGTTGAGCCGCGCGTTCCGGGTTGGGTGGCCGTGCAGGGCCTCGTGCATCAGCGAGGATTGCAGCGCCGCAATCAGGGCCAGAAGGGCGAGCGCCAACAGCGGGTAGGATGGCCAGAGCAGAAAGCCGGTAGCGAGCCAGCCGCCGTAGCAGAAAAGTGCGAGAAACACCGTCGGCCATTCGATGGTCGCCGCGCCATGTCGCCTGTTGCCCATGCTCGTCATGCTATCGACCACTGCCTTCCAGTCGCCGGAACCCGTTTGATTCCTGACAGCATTGTGTCAGGAGCGTTGCATTGCTGCAACGCGATAAAGCGCACAAACTGTTGCGATTGCGCATTTTCGGCTGCAGATGTTATCTATTGTAAACAAGCTCGTAGATTCATTTGCGCTCGAAACGCCATGTAGATCGCTTCGGCGCAAAATTTTGCTCACGTCAGGGAGAGTAGAGATTTGGACAAGCGCGACCTGTCGACGATCTTTCGCGAGCGCCTGAAAATGCTCTTGACAAGGTCCGATTTGAACCAGTCGGCCTTCGCCGCCGCGGTTGGCATCGACCGTTCGGCGCTGTCGCAGCTGCTCTCCGGCGCGTCGATCCGCCTTCCCCGCGCCGAAACGCTGCTCAACATCGCCGCCGAATTCAAAGTCTCGCTCGACTGGCTGCTCGGCCTCAGCCAGGACGAGGGCGTCACCGGTGAAATCCGCGAGAGCCTTGAGATCGAGGAGGCGCCGGACGGCTTCGACCGCACGCTGCTGGCTCGCTGGCATGCCGAGGCGGCGGGAACGAAAATCCGCTACGTGCCGGCCGGCATTCCCGATCTTCTGCGAACCGAGGCGCTTGTCGACTATGAAGCCGTCATCGCCAACAAGAGCCGCGAGGCACAGGCCGGCGAAACGCAGTACCGCATCGACTACAATCGACGGCCCGAAACCGACATGGAAGTCTGTATGCCGCGCCACACGCTGGAGATCTTCGCGCGCGGGCTGGGCGTGTGGGACCGCTTTCCGGAGGCCGACCGCCACCAGCAGCTCCTGCACATGGCGACGCTACTCGACGACCTCTATCCCACCTTCCGCCTGTTTCTCTATGACGGGCGGATGCGCTATTCGATCCCGTACACCATCTTCGGGCCCTATCGCGCCGCCATTTACGTCGGCGACATGTATCTGGTGCTAAACGCCACGCAGCCGATCCGCATCCTGACCAGCCATTTCGACAATCTGATCCGTGCCGCGGACGTCAACGCGCATGAAGCGGCCAGCTTCACACGAAAGCTGGCGGAGATGCGATTTTGACCGGTTGCTCTCCGTGTCGACATTGACGGCACATAAAGAATTCTTTATATCCTTATCTCAGTTATTCTTCCGGGAAGGCGTATTTCACATGACCAATCCGATCGACGCTCTGCTTGCCGAAAAGGGCGTCCTGCTCGCCGATGGCGCCACCGGCACCAATCTGTTCGCGATGGGCCTTGAGGCCGGAGAGGCTCCTGAGCTCTTGAACGAGACCGCGCCCGACACCATCACCAGCCTGCACCAGAACTTTGTCGATGCCGGCGCCGACATCATCCTGACCAACTCTTTTGGCGGGACCCGCCATCGGCTCAAGCTGCACCATGCGCAGGACCGCGTCCACGCACTGAACAAGCGCGCCGCCGAGATCGCAAGCGCCGTCGCCGGCAAGGCCGGCCGCAAGGTGATCGTGGCCGGCTCAGTCGGCCCGACCGGCGAATTGCTGGTGCCGCTCGGCGCCATGACCTATGACGAGGCGGTCGAGGCCTTTGCCGAGCAGATCGAGGGCCTGAAGGCCGGCGGCGCCGAAGTCGCCTGGATCGAAACCATGTCGGCGCCGGACGAGATCCGTGCCGCCGCCGAAGCCGCCATCCGCGTCGGCTTGCCCTATACCTATACCGGCTCCTTCGACACCGCCGGCCGCACCATGATGGGGCTGCTGCCGAAGGACATCCACGGTGTCGTCGACGGCCTGTCGCAGACGCCGCTCGGTGTCGGCGCAAATTGCGGTGTCGGCGCCTCCGATATTCTCGCTTCGCTGCTCGACATGACCGAGGCGAAGCCCGAGGCAACGGTGATCGTCAAGGGCAATTGCGGCATCCCCGAATTTCGCGGTGCCGAGATCTACTATTCGGGCACGCCCGAGCTGATGGCCGATTATGTGCGCCTGGCCGTCGATGCCGGCGCCAAGATCGTCGGCGGCTGCTGCGGTACCTCGTTCCAGCACCTTGCCGCCATGCGCAAGGCGCTCGATGCGCACACCAGGTCGGATCGCCCGACCGTCGAGCAGATCGTCGAACGCATCGGCCCGATGCGCAACAAGCAGGCGACGGTCAACGTCGCCGAGACCAGCGAAGCCCGCCGCGAACGGCGCCGCGGACGCGCCTGACGCTTTCGGCTGCGACGCGGTCCGCGAAGCGGTGCAGCCACGAAAAAAGGCCGGCAAGGTTTCCCTCGCCGGCCTGCCTCACCCGCCCGTAGGCCGGTTCCCCCTGTCAGAACGATCCCATCTGAAAGAAACCGGCCATCATTGCCACTACCGGTTACCGCCGAGCGCCGAGGCAAGGCGCACAAGCGAGAGGAACTCGGACCGGTACCCAAACGGGTCGGCTCCTCTGGCGGCGGTGGCAATCTCCATGATCTTGTCGTAGCCGAACTTCGCGGTCGCATCCTCGTCGCGCAGCTTCTGGCCGAAGGCAGCGACGGCAACGGAGAAACGCTGGTCGGTGCTGGCCTGGTCGAACGACGCCACCTCGTTGGCTGACGTCACCGGCGTGGTGATCAGCTTCGAAGTGTCCTCGTTCGGCAGCTTGTAGCGGATTTTGACGAAGGCATATTCGTCGGCATTGGCGACACCGCCATTGTTCACCGAGGCCTGGCCATAGCGCAGCTGATCGATCTGTTCGCCGCCGCTGCCCTTAGGCGTGATCTCGTAGATCGCGGTGACCGAATGGCCTGAGCCGATCTCGCCGGCGTCGACGCGGTCGTTGTTGAAATCCTCGCGGTTCAAGGCGCGGGTCTCGTAGCCGATCAGCCGGTATTCCGAGACCTTGTTCGGGTTGAACTCGACCTGGATCTTCACGTCCTTGGCAATGGTGAACAGTGTCGAGGAGGCATCCTCGACCAGCACCTTCTCGGCCTCCGCCAAAGTGTCGATATAGGCGGCGGTGCCGTTGCCGTTCTGGGCGATGGTCTGCATCATCTGGTCGTTCAGGTTGCCGCGGCCGAAGCCGAACACCGACAGGAACACGCCTGTCTTGCGCTCCTTTTCGATCAGCCGCTTCAGGTCGTCGTCGTCGGTCTGGCCGACATTGAAATCACCATCGGTGGCGAGCATCACCCGGTTGATGCCGTCCTTGACGAAGGATTTCTGCGCCAGCCTGTAGGCTTCCTTGATGCCCGCCTCGCCTGCCGTCGAGCCGCCGGATGTCAGGTTGTCGATGGCAGCGAGGATCTTGTCCTTTTCCGAAGCCTTGGTGGGCTCCAGCACGGTACCGGCATCGCCCGCATAGGTGACGATCGAGACGGTATCGTCGGGTCTCAGCTTGTTGACCAGCAGCCGAAAGGCCGACTGCAGGAGCGGCAGCTTGTCCTGCTCGTTCATCGAGCCCGACACATCGATCAGAAAGACCAGATTGGCCTTGGGCTGCTCGGCCGGCTTCACGTCGAAACCCTTGATGGCGACATGCATCAGCCTGGTGTGCTCGTTCCACGGAGTCGGCATGACGCTGACGGTCGAGTTGAACGGCGTCGAGGCGGAGTCCGGGCCTTTCCAGTCATAGGGGAAGTAGTTGACCATCTCCTCGACGCGCACCGTATCGGCCTGCGGGATAAAACCTTCCTTCAGCGAGCGCCGGACGAAGGAATAGGAAGCGGTGTCGACATCGATAGAGAAGGTCGAGACCGGGTCTTCGAGTGCGGCATGCACCGGATTGGTCTTGAAATCCTCGACCCGGTCACGGTTTTCCTCTCGCGGCAGCATCTGGTCGGCCGGCGCAGCGGCAGGCTGCTGTGCCATCAGCTTGGACTCGGCAACCGTGCCAGGCATGCGTCCGACCCGCGCGCCACCATCGACTGCCGGAGCCACGGAGTTTGCACCGCCATCCAGCGCAAACTCGCCGCTCTGCGCCGGTTCGGGTGCATTGCGGGTGAGCACATCCTGCTGCGTCAACCCGCCGACCGCGGTCGATTCCGCTTTCGGCGGCGATGTCGGCGCCACAAGCGCCTCGCCGGCGTCGCGGCTTTCGCTGTCGGCGTCCGCCTTCTTCTGCTTATCTGCTTCGGCAACGACCGGCGGTTTGACGGTCGCCGGCTTGTCAGCCAGCGTTTCGGTGATCTTATCGTCCCCGCCGAATTCGGGCCCGCCGAATTTGGATTCCCCAAGCATATAGATGGTGGCGTATCCGGCGATCGGCAGGGCAACGAGCCCGGCAATGGCCGGCGTGGCGAAGAGTTTCTTTTGCATGATTTCGCTCCAGAGCCTTTGTGCTCGCTCTGTGAGACGAAGCCCGCCTGCCGATCCTTGGGCGGCCGGTAAAGTTTTTTCTTCCATGTCATAGGCGCGCAGCGCGGCCTGGAGGGCACGCGCCTTTGCATCCGCGTCGGGCGCCGGTGCTGCGATATCGCGCAGCCTGTTCAGTTGATTATCGTCGACCATGGTCACACTTCCCCGGCTGAACGCATCAGCGTCTTCAACCGTTTCTTCGCCTCATGGATGTGCCAGGAAACCGTCGTCTCCGAGATCGCCATCGCCTCGGCGGCGGCTGCGTGGCTGAGCCCTTCGCCATAGACCAGCAGCACAGCGTCGCGCTGCTTGTCCGGCAGCTTGCGCACCGCTGCCCAGAGCGCCTCGGCCGGGTCTTCCGCCTCGGACGAGGTTTCCCCCGAAATCAGCGCATAGGCGCCATAGGCCTCGGTCTTGACCGTCTCGCGGGCGGTCTTGCGCATCATGTCGCGCGCCGCATTCAGCGTCATGGTGTAGAGCCATGTCGTAAAGGCACCGCTGCCGTGATAGTCGCGGATCGCCCGGCCGAGCCGGACGCAGACTTCCTGGGCGATATCCTCGGCGTCGGCCTTTTTCCCGCACCAGCGATAGGCGGCGCGATAGACGAAACCGTAGTGCCTTTCGAGCAACTTGCCGAAAGCACCCCTGTCTCCGCCCTTCGCCCGCCCGATCAGTTCGGCGTCGGAGGCTTCGCTTTCGTCCAGCATCATCGCCATCATTTGCCTGTTGGACGAAGGCTAATGGCGATTCCTTGGGTGATGGGAAGAATTTTTTGGCGGGCAGTCACGTCGTAATGGTTGGCGCGCCTTGGCCGAGCGTCTCCGCAAACAGCATCGTCAGCCGCTTCCAGTGGCGTTCGGCGCCGGCTGCATCGAAGGCACTATGTGGAGCCGCCACGTTCACAAATGCGTATCGGGGTTGCTTTACGCTGGCTTTGTGCACAATTTCGCCGACTGCCTGCCATGCTATGGCGGCCTGAAGTGAACGGCGCGCTTCAATTTGCCAAGGGACGGAGCTCATATGTGGCTGACGGCATTCCTTGCTTTTTTCGCGGGTGTTTTTGGCGCCAATGGCGTCCCACATTTCGTGAGTGGGATAACCAAGGGTTCCTACCCGTGCGTCTTCGGTAACTCCGCCGTGGCCAATCTGATAGCCGGCTGGGCGAGCTTCGTGGTGGCAACCCTCTTCGCGTACGGGGCCAACTTCGCACAGTATCCCATCGTCTCGTTGGTCTCTGGTGCCATCGGGGTGCTGCTGATGGGTCTCTTTCACGCGGCGGGGCTGGCTTTCGGCCAAAAATCCTGAGATCGGAACGGTCGACGTCTTTGCGTGCAGCGGGGTCTTGTCTGGCTAGCGCGCGAATGCTGCCATGTGAAAGGCCTGAACCTCGGCCGGATAGCGATAATCGATGCCGTAAGGACAGGCGTTGCGATCAAGGCAGCCGCCGGTCCGGCAAGGTCCGCCGTTTTGCCCACGCACATGCGCCAGACAGGTTTCATGCACAAAACCATCCGCAGAATAAGCCGCGACCGGACAGGATTTCAGGCAAGGTTTTTCCAAACATGTGTCGCAAAGGTGAATCACGTCGCGACGTTCGTGGAGCGCAATCTCGTTCTCGAACAACAGCGCGCCGCGATAGGCATGCCAGAGCCCGTATTGCGGATGCATGAGGATGCCGAGCGGCGACGGCTTCAGCCCCTCCGCCTGCATCGCCCATTGCTGGAACGGCAGATAAGGCCTGTCGGACGGTGACACCGCGCGTGCCCCGAATTTTTCGGCCACAGCGCCGATCACTCCGCGCGACCATCTGTCGAGCGGATCGTCGATCGGCTGTGACTGTTTCTCCAACCAGCGCAGGAAGTGCGGCCAAGGTGCGGCGCCTGCCTGCCCCACCAGCAGGACGGATCTGGCGGCGGCGCCGGAGAGACCGGAAGGTGTCCGCTCACCGCCCGCAAAATTGAAGCCGCCGCGCAGGATGAGGCCGTGGGCGGAAAGCGCGGCCGCGATGGTTTCGACCATGCCGCGCTCGAGAATCATCCCTTCTTGTCGGGGTCGGAGAAGGCGCTCCGCCAGACTTCCTTGTGGATGATGTTGGCGACTTTAGCCCCGCCTGATTCGGGCTCCTTTCAGGTGAAGGCGTCGGCCATCGACGCCTTCTTCCTGGCGATGAAGTCCTTCAGCCCGTCGTCGATGCCCTGGTCGAGATAAGGCGCCTCGTAGCTCTCCAGCCAGCGGCGGGCGAGCTCGTTGGCGCGCTGCGGCGCGGTTTTTTCGCCTTCGGCCAGCCACTGCTCGTAGGAATTGTTATCGGCGATGTTGGAGCGGTAGAACGCGGTCTGGAAATTGGCCTGGGTGTGATCGCAGCCGAGGTAATGGCTGCCCGGACCCACCTGGCGGATGGCATCCATCGCCTGACCGTTTTCCGACAGGTCGACACCCTCGGAGAACTTCTGCGTCATGCCGAGTTGGTCGATATCCATCATGAACTTTTCGTAGCAGGAGGCGAGCCCGCCCTCGAGCCAGCCGGCCGAATGCAGCACGAAATTGGTGCCGGCGAGGATCGTCGAATTCAGCGTGTTGGCGCTCTCATAGGCCGCCTGCGCATCGGGGATTTTCGAAGCACAAAGCGAGCCGCCGGTGCGGAACGGCAGCCCGAGCCTGCGAGCAAGCTGGGCGGCGCCATAGGAGACCAGCGACGGCTCCGGCGTGCCGAAGGTCGGCGCGCCCGACTGCATCGAGATCGACGAGGCGAAGGTGCCGAACAGTACCGGCGCACCCGGCCGGATCAGCTGTGTGAACGACGCCCCGGCCAGAACCTCGGCCAAAACCTGGGTCAGTGTGCCGGCGACCGTCACCGGGCTCATCGCGCCGGCAAGGATGAACGGCGTGACGATGCACGCCTGGTTATGGCGCGAATAAACTTTCAGCGCTCCCAGCATGGTCTCGTCGAAGACCATCGGCGAGTTGGCGTTGATCAGGCTGGTCAGCACCGTGTTGTTCTCGACGAAATCGTCACCAAACACGATCTTGGCCATCGCCACCGTATCTTCGGCGCGCTCGGGCGCGGTCACCGAGCCCATGAACGGCTTGTCCGAATATTTGATATGGCTGTAGACCATGTCGAGATGGCGCTTGTTGACCGGCACGTCGACCGGCTCGCAAACCGTGCCGCCCGAATGGTGGATCGATGGCGCCATATAGGCAAGTTTTACGAAATTCCGGAAATCCTCGATCGTCGCGTAGCGCCTGACGCCGCCGAGATCGCGCACGAAGGGCGGTCCATAGACCGGCGCGAACACGGTCGCGTTGCCGCCGATCTGCACCGAGCGCTCGCCGTTGCGGGCGTGCTGGGTATAGACGGACGGAGCGGTCTTCAACAGCGAGCGGCAGAGGCCCTTGGGGAAATGCACCCGCTCGCCCTTGACGTCGGCGCCCGCCTCTTTCCAAAGCTGCAGTGCCTCGGCGTCGTCGCGGAAGATGATGCCGATCTCTTCCAGCACCGTGTCGGTGTTCTTTTCGATCAGCGCCAGGCCTTCCTCGTCCAGCACTTCATAGACGTTGATCTTGCGCTTGATATAGGTGAGCTGTGTACCGGGGCCGCCGCCCGAACGTGCAGCCCGGCGCGCTGCGGCGCCACCGCTGGCAGCGCGCCCGCGCCGTGCGTTTGACGCTTCCTGATCGACCGGCGCGTTCTCACTCATAATCGTTCTTCCCTGGCTTTCGTTCTGGCCTGATTTGCTTTGGCCGGGCTCTTGTTCCGGCCTGAAATCCATTTGCAGCCGCATATTGCGGTCTCTGGCCGGATCGTAGCCATGCACCTTATTCGAAACGGCCCGCCAGCGCCAACGCCTGTCGCAAAATCGACAAGAATTCCAAGAGATTTACGGTCGCTTTCGTTTTGCGGGAAGTCGCAAATCAGCTATGGACAACTGGCCCGCGCGGGTTAGGTAATGGCGCGATATTTTTAAGCTGCCGCGATAGTTGCAGCCGGCAAGGAGCCTGAGAAAAAATGGCCGACGACGAGATCATCCTTTCGGAACTCTCCGACGACGAGTTGGTGCAGCAGATGCACGACGACCTTTATGATGGGTTGAAGGAAGAAATCGAGGAAGGCACCAACATCCTTCTCGAGCGCGGCTGGGCGCCTTACAAGGTGCTGACCGAGGCTCTGGTCGAAGGCATGCGCATCGTCGGCGAGGATTTTCGCGACGGCATTCTGTTCGTTCCGGAAGTGCTGCTGTCGGCCAACGCGATGAAGGCCGGCATGTTCATCCTGCGTCCGTTGCTTGTCGCCACCGGCGCGCCGAAGCAGGGCAAGATGGTGATCGGCACCGTTAAGGGCGACATCCACGACATCGGTAAGAACCTCGTCGGCATGATGATGGAAGGCGCCGGCTTCGATGTCATCGACCTCGGCATCAACAATGCGGTCGAAAAATATCTCGATGCCATCGAAAAGCATCAGCCCGACATCATCGGCATGTCGGCCCTGCTGACGACGACCATGCCTTACATGAAGGTCGTCATCGATACGATGAAGGAAAAAGGCATTCGCGATGATTATGTCGTGCTGGTCGGCGGCGCGCCGCTCAACGAGGAATTCGGCAAAGCCGTCGGCGCCGACGCCTATTGCCGCGACGCCGCGGTGGCGGTCGAGACCGCCAAGGACTTCATGAAGCGCAAGCACAACGTCCGCGCTTCGGCCTGAGTCAATAAATTCGGCACCGACGAGAAAAACCGCGCCTTGCAGTGCGGCTTTTTTATTCCCAAATGTTTGAAATCGTGCAGATCAGGGTTTCTTGACGGTATCGTCAACCGCCTTCGCAGTGGATTTGATATCCTTTCCGACGCCGCGCACCGTGTTGGCGCAGGCCGAAACAGCCAGGGCGCAGGCGAGAATAGCGATTGGCGCAACGCGGAACAATTTCATGATTGGTGTCTCCCTCAGAATATAAATTCGCTGGACAGCAACGAAGATGGATTAGACTGGTTCCATGACTACCGCGCGAAAACAACAATCCGATCAAGGCGACAGGCTGCTCGTCATCGCCTGCGGGATGATTGCGCGCGAAGTTCTGGCGGTCAAGGAGCAGCTCGGGCTCGACCATCTCGACCTGACCTGCCTCCCGGCGGAGTTCCATTTCTATCCGGACCGCATTGCGCCGGCCATGGACAAGGCAATCGCCAAGGCCAGGGCTGACGGCTACAAACACATCTTCGTCGGCTATGCCGATTGCGGCACGGGTGGCCTGCTCGACCGGATCTGCGAGAAGCATGGCGTCGAGCGCATGGCCGGGCCGCATTGCTTTGCCTTCTACCAAGGCATGGATGCCTATGCGAAGGTTGCCGATGACGACATGATGTCGTTCTACATGACCGATTTCCTCTGCCGGCAATTCGATGCCTTCTTCATGAAGCCGCTCGGCCTCGACAAGCACCCGGAGCTGATCAAGGACTATTTCGGCAATTACGAGAAGCTGATCTACATCGCCCAGACCGACGACCCGGAACTCGACAAGGTCGCCGAAAAGGCGGCGAAAATGCTCGGCCTCGCCTATGAGCGCCGCTCGACCGGCTACGGCGACCTGACGAAGGAACTAGCTGGGGCCTCAGCCCTGGCCTGACACTTTAGGCACCGTTTTCTTCAGCTTCGAGCCCAGCGAGCACATCGGCAAAGCTCGTCTTGCAGACGAAATCCAGCCGGTCCCTCGCCCGCGACGCATCGTAGACCCGGTCGATCGACGAAAACATCGTCCAGCCTTTCTTCAAGTAGAGTGCCGGATAATCCGGAAAATAGCGCGCGACGATCGACGGTGCGTCGGCGATCAATGCCGCGCAATCGTCGGGCTGGAAAGGTGTCGGTGCCGAGATGATGAAGGTGTCGAAGCCCAATTGCGGCGCTTTCTCCAAGGCAGCGATGTGGGCGTCGGCAGCATCCTCCACCGTCAGCCGGCGAAACAACAGCTCATTGGCCTTGGTGTTGGCGTCCGACTGTTCGATCACATGCGCCATATCGTCTGCTTCGGGAAAGAAGCGGGCGGTGCGCAGTACGATCACCGGCAGGCCGAACTGGATATGGTAGAGCCGACAAAGATGTTCCGCCGCAAGCTTTGTCACGCCGTAGATGTTGCGCGGTTCAGGCGACATGTCTTCCGTTAGCCAAGCCGCCCTGCCGGGCAAGCCGGCGCGGATGGCCTGGGTAATCATCAGCGATGTCGTCGACGTGAAGATGAAGCGCTGAACGCCGAAAGTTGCCGCCGCATCGAGCAGGTTGAGCGTGCCGCGCACATTCGTCTCGACGAAATCCTCGTTGCGATGATGTTCGATGTCAGGCTTGTGCAGCGCGCCACTATGGATGATGGCCTCGATGCGGTTCTCCTCGACCGCCCTCATGACCAGGTCGCGATCGGCGACTGAGCCGACGATTCGCGTTTCCGAGGATGGGACGGGATCGAGGCCAGTGACGTCATGGCCGAGAGTCCGCAGGCGTGGCGCCAAGGCCCTGCCCAGCCAACCCGACGATCCCGTCAGCAAGATCCGCATTCTTTCCACCTCGTTTCTGCTGTCGATGCTCAAGCAAGGATGACAGAGCGCGGCGAAACATTAAGGTATGCGCCAGACAAGAAAACAGGCTGCTCCAGTCATCAAAAGGGAAAACGCCACCAATGATCGCTCGCCTTATGTTTGCCGTAGCAGCTGTCCTCTGCTTGGCGTTGCCCGCGTTCGCCGATGGCGAAGTGCAGAAGCTGATCACCGCTGCCGACAAGGCGCGCCTCGACAAATATGGCGAGACGCGCAAGGCAGCGCTTGATGAGGCGAAGGCCGGCGATCCCGCCGAGGTCAAGCAGCTCGACGCCTTGCTGGCAAAGCCGCTGGTTTCCTTCTCCGACAAGGACCTGACCGGCAATTGGCAATGCCGCACCATCAAGGCCGGCGGATTGAGCCCGCTCGTCATTTATGGCTGGTTCAAATGCAAGGTGAGCGACGACGGTTCCGGCTGGAGACTGGAAAAGATCACCGGTTCGCAGCGCACCAAGGGCCGCTTCTTCGACGATGGCGAGAAACGCGCGATCTATCTAGGTTCCTTCTACGTCAACGACGATCCGGCAAAGCCCTACGGCAGCGGCCCGGAAAGCGATCAGGTCGGCTATGCCTTCCGCCACAGCGCCAGCGAATGGCGCATCGAGTTCCCGGCGCCCCACTACGAATCGAAGCTCGACATCCTCGAATTCAAGCGCTGAGCCCGCCCCCGATCACCAAGGGTTAACCCGGTCAACCTAGCATTCGCGCACAAAGAACAGCTCTTTGCGGGGGTCGCGAAGCATGGCACGGTCGAAAACAAACCAACGGCCGATCGTCGTCGTCACCGAAGGCGGCCCGCATATCTGGGCGATCGTCAACGCCATCGCCGACCACCTCGCGCCTGTCAGCGTCATCCTCGAAACCCCTGAATCCAAAAAACAATTGCTTCTCGGGCGGGCGCGGCGGCAAGGCTGGACCTCGGCCATCGGTCAACTCGGCACGATGATGCTGACCCGGCTCGGCAAGCGCTTCTTCGCCGGCCACGCAGCACGGCTCGCCGCCGAGCAAAAGCTGCAAACCGAACCGAAGCCTGGGCAAAAGATCGTCCAGGTCTCGTCGGCCAACGCGCCGGAGTGCCTGCAGGCGATCGAGAAAATCCAGCCGGGTGTCGTGCTGCTCGCCGGCTGCCGCTTGCTGTCGCGGCAGACGCTGGCGAAAATCCCTTGCCCGGTCCTCAACTACCATGCCGGCATCGCCCCGAAATATCGTGGCATGAACGGCGGCTATTGGGCGCTGGCTTCAGGCGATGCGGAAAACTTCGGCACCACCGTGCATCTGGTCGACGCCGGCGTCGACACTGGCGGGGTGTTGCGGCAGGCACGCGGCAAACCCCAACCTAGCGACACTATTTCAAGCTACGCGTTGCGGCAGGCGGCATTCTCGCGCGACATCTGCGTCGAGGCGGTCAGGGATGCGCTGGCCGGCAAGCTCGGCACGGTCGATCCCGGTCTGCCTTCGAGACAATGGTATCATCCGACGGTCTGGTTCTATCTCTGGACCGGGATAAGAAACGGCGTCTGGTGACACGCGCGCCGATTTACCCGACAGCCACCCGCCGCTAACATTGCATCATGAGCGACATCGACCACCGCACCATCATTGCCGGCCTTTCGGTTGAGGAACGTCGCGACCTCACCGCCCGGGTCGACGGGCCAGGCATTGTCCGGCTGGCCGTCCATGGCGGGCTGGTTGTCGTGCTGGGCGCACTGATCGCCGCCCGCATCCCGTTCTGGCCGCTTCTCGTCTTGCCGCAGGGGATCCTGATCGTCTTCTTCTTCACGCTGTTGCACGAGACCATCCATGAAACGGCGTTCAGAACGGCGTGGCTCAATCGCGCTGTTGCCGCCGTGGCCGGCTTCTTGATCCTGCTGCCGCCCGCATGGTTCCGCTATTTCCATTTCGCCCATCACCGCCACACCCACGACCCGGACAACGACCCCGAACTGATGGCCCCGAAGCCGGAGACCATCGGCCAATATCTGCGCTATCTGTCCGGCGGCCCCTATTGGATAGGCATGGCTCGTGTGTTCGCAACCAATGCGGCGGGCCGCAACCGCGACGGCTTTGTGCCGGAAAAGGGCCGCGGCAAGGTGGTTTTTGAAGCGCGGCTGTTCCTGATCGGCTATGCGGTGTTGCTGGCCGGATCGCTCGCCGCACAGTCGGCGCTGCTGTTGTGGGTCTGGATCGTGCCGGTGCTGGTCGGACAGCCGTTTTTGCGGGCCTACCTGCTGGCCGAGCATGCATTGTGCCCGCATGTCGCCAACATGCTCGAGAACACTCGCACCACCTTCACCTCAAGGCTGGTGCGCTTCGTGGCTTGGAACATGCCGTACCATTCCGAGCACCATTCCTATCCGGCCGTTCCCTTCCATCGCCTGCCGCGCTTCCATGCGATCATCGCGGAGCATTTACGCACGACCGAACGAGGTTACATGCGCTTCCACAGGAAACTGGTCGGCAGCTTCGATGGCCGCGCCGGCTGACCAGTGCTGGAAGAGACTCCGCTTTCGGCCGCGGCCGTCGATTGCGTCGCTTTTGAAGGCCCCCGCGTCGTCCCATAACAAGCAGCCCAACAGCGCTTCCGGCAATGCTCGAAACCACTGCATCGGCCCAAAGGATCGGAATCGATCTTCGCAGGGCACGATGCAACGGAGTTAGGTGGTAGAGCATCGTTTGTGCGTTCGATTGGACGCGCGGCGCTCTCCAGGAGCAGGAATTCATGGCCGATCTGATCGTCGTCTACTGGCGCGACATCCCCGCCCAGGTCATCATCAAGAAGGGCCGGCAGAACGCCAAGCGCGAACTGCCGTTGCGCTTCACCGAGGCGATCGACATGTGCGCCATGCGCACCGGCGCCGGCGGCACCGACGACTATCTTGCCGAATGGCGCAAGGCAGAGCCCGTCCCAGTCAGTGACGATCTTGAAGTTGAGGCCGAGAAGGCTCTTCAGGAGCTCGATGCGAAATACGACCGTGAGCGGTTGGTCGCTCTGGTCAAGGCGGGCGGCAAAGAAAATGTCTGATCCCCAATCAATGCCGGTGACGACGGCTCAAGCCGGCGTGACCCAGGCGACAATCGTCAAGAAGGCGGCGCCGAAATCCGACTACAAGCCGGCTGACGTGTCGCCGCAGCGGCGCGTGCAGCGCTCGTTTGCGGTGCGGCTTTGGTCGGTGCGGCATTCGCGGCTGCTCGAATGGTTCTACGCCAAATTCGCCGACATGTTCCTGACTCTCCACCCGCTATGGAAGGGCATCGGCTACAGCCGTGTCGAAGGGCCGGTGAAATTCGTCGAGAAGCGCGTCAAGGGCTTCATGTTCGACTGCCGCATGTGCGGTCAGTGCATTCTTTCCTCGACCGGCATGTCGTGCCCGATGAACTGCCCTAAGCAATTGCGCAACGGCCCTTGCGGCGGTGTGCGCGCCAACGGCAATTGCGAGGTCGAGCCTGATATGCCTTGCGTCTGGGTCAAGGCCTGGGAAGGCTCGCAGAACATGGTGCATGGCGACAAGATTTTGGACGTGCAGAAGCCGGTGGATCAGTCCTTGCGCGAAACCTCCGCCTGGCTGCGGGTGACCGCGCAGGCCGCGGCCGCCCGCAATGCGGCCCAGAATACTACGAACACCGGAGCGTCGGCATGATCGGCCGTCAGCCAGACGAGAATCCGGCCGGCATCCATTTGCCGCTCGATCCCCTGCCCGGTCACACCTCGCGCGGCCGGCTTGAGCGGGTCCTGCGGCGCGGCGAGTTCGCAGTGACGACCGAGCTCAATCCGCCCGACAGCGCCGATCCGGAAGACGTCTACAACCGCGCCAGGATTTTCGACGGCTGGGTCGACGCGATCAATGCCGTCGACGCTTCCGGGGCCAACTGCCACATGTCGTCGGTCGGTATTTGCGCGCTGCTGACCCGCATGGGTTATGCCCCGATCATGCAAATCGCCTGCCGCGACCGGAACCGCATCGCCATCCAGGGCGACGTGCTTGGGGGTGCTGCGATGGGTGTTGCCAACATGCTGTGCCTGACTGGCGACGGCGTGCAGGCCGGCGACCAGCCCGGCGCCAAGCCGGTGTTCGATCTCGACTGCATGTCGCTGCTCGAAACCTGCCGCATCATGCGCGATAACGGAAAATTCCTGTCCGGCCGTAAACTCACGACGCCGCCGCAGCTTTTCCTTGGCGCGGCCATCAACCCGTTCGCGCCGCCGATTGATTTCCGGCCCTATCGGCTGGGCAAGAAGATCGCCGCCGGCGCGCAGTTCGTGCAGAGCCAGTACTGCTTCGACGTACCGATGTTCCGCACCTACATGCAGAAGGTTCGCGATCTCGGCTATACCGAGAAATGCTTCATCCTGTGCGGCGTCGGGCCGCTGGCCTCGGCCAAGACGGCCAGATGGGTCCGCTCAAACGTGCCGGGCATTCACATTCCCGATCAGATCGTCAAGCGCCTGGAAGGCGCTCAGGATCAGAAGAAGGAAGGCAAGCAGCTCTGCATCGACATCATCAATGAGGTGAAGGAAATTCCAGGTGTGTCCGGCGTCCATGTGATGGCCTATCGCCAGGAAGAGTATGTCGCCGAGATCGTCGACGAGTCCGGCGTGCTGAAGGGCCGCCGGCCGTGGAAGCGCGAAATCCGCCGCGACGACCAGCTCGTTGCCGACCGGCTCGACCACATACTGCATGACGACCTCACCGAAACCCAGGTCGACATGGTCAAGACCGCGCATTGACAGCGCGAATCGTCAGCATTCGCTTGATCGGAAACAGATAACGATATAAAGAACTCTTTATATCACGATGGAGAGATTTCATGACCCGGACCATCGTCGCCTCGGCGACACGAGAAATCATCATCGGCTTCGATCAGCCCTTCTGCGTGATCGGCGAGCGCATCAACCCGACCGGCCGCAAAAAGCTGGCCGCCGAAATGATCGCGGGCAATTTTGAGACCGTCATCAGGGATGCGCTGGAACAGGCCGCCTGCGGCGCAACCATGCTCGACGTCAATGCCGGCGTCACCTCGGTCAACCCGAACGAGACCGAACCCGGCCTGCTGGTGCAGACCCTGGAGATCGTGCAGGGCCTGGTCGACCTGCCGCTGTCGATCGACTCCTCGGTGACCGCGGCGATCGAAGCGGCGCTGAAAGTCGCCAAGGGCCGACCGCTGGTCAACTCCGTCACTGGCGAGGAGGAAAAGCTCGAGGCCATCCTGCCTCTGGTCAAGAAATACAACGTTCCGGTCGTCGCCATTTCCAACGACGAGACCGGTATTTCGATGGACCCCGACGTGCGCTTCGCCGTCGCCAAGAAGATCGTTCAGCGCTGCGCAGACTTCGGTATTCCGGCGCATGACGTGGTCGTCGACCCGCTGGTCATGCCGATCGGCGCGTTGGGCGATGCCGGCCGCCAGGTGTTTGCACTGCTACGCCGCCTGCGCGAGGAGCTCAAGGTCAACACCACCTGCGGCCTCTCTAACATCTCGTTCGGCCTGCCGCACCGTCATGGCATCAACGCCGCCTTCATTCCGATGGTGATCGGCGCCGGCATGACCTCGGCGATCATGAACCCGGTGCGGCCGCAGGAAATGGAAGCGGTGCGTGGCGCCAATGTGCTGAACGGCACCGATGAGAACTGCACCAACTGGATCAGGACCTACAAGGATTACAAGCCTGCCGAAGGCGGCCAGGCCGTTGCCGCCCGGACGCAGGTCAACGCGCCGGGCGATGGCAATGGCAATGGCGGACGCAGGCGCGGCGGCCGCGAAGCGCGGATGGCCCGGGGTTGAGCCATGGCTTGGCCGACACGATATGGGGCCTAGGACTGGGGAGGAACCGAAACACTGCGGCATCGCTGCCGCGGCCAAGACCTGAGCAGCGTAGAAAGTAAAGTCTGGAACGTATGAACTCTCCCGTCAACATCACCGATCCGCTCGTGCTGTTCATGCCGTCTGGCAAGCGCGGGCGGTTTCCGGTCGGCACGCCGGTGCTGGATGCCGCACGCCAGCTCGGTGTCTATGTCGAGAGCGTGTGCGGCGGGCGTGCCACTTGTGGGCGTTGCCAGATCGAGGTGCAGGAAGGCAATTTCGCCAAGCACAAGATCGTTTCCTCCAACGACCACATCTCGCCCAAGGGCGCAAAGGAAGAGCGCTACGAGCGCGTTCGTGGGCTGCCCGAACGCCGCCGCCTGTCCTGCTCGGCGCAGATTCTCGGCGATCTCGTCGTCGACGTGCCGCAGGACACCGTCATCAACGCGCAAACCATCCGCAAAGACGCCGACACCAGGGTCATCGCCCGCGATGCGGCAATCCGCATGTGCTATGTCGAGATCGAAGAACCCGACATGCACAAGCCGCTCGGCGACCTCGACCGCCTGAAAATCGCGCTGATGAAGGACTGGGGCCTCAAGAGCCTCGATTTCGATTTCCATCTGTTGCCGCAGGTGCAAGGCATTTTGCGCAAAGGCAACTGGGCCGCGACCGCCGCCATCCACAAGGACACCGACAGCGAGACCGCACGGGTCATCGCCTTGTGGCCAGGCCTCAAGAACGAGGCGTACGGGCTTGCCTGCGATATCGGCTCGACCACGATCGCCATGCATCTGGTGTCGTTGCTGTCGGGCCGCGTCGCCGCCTCGTCGGGTACATCCAATCCGCAGATCCGCTTCGGCGAGGATCTGATGAGCCGCGTCTCTTACGTGATGATGAACCCGGACGGCCGCGAAGGCATGACAGTCGCCGTGCGCGAGGCCATTTCGGGCCTCGTCGACAAGGTCTGCGCCGAAGGCAGCGTCCAGCGCAACGACATACTGGATTCCGTTTTCGTCGGTAATCCGATCATGCACCATCTGTTCCTCGGCATCGATCCGACCGAGCTCGGCGGCGCTCCCTTCGCGCTAGCGATCTCCGGCGCCGTCCACATCAAGGCATCGGATATCGGCCTGAAGCTCAACCAGGGCGCCAGGCTTTATATGCTGCCTTGCATTGCCGGCCATGTCGGCGCCGATGCGGCGGCGGTGACGCTGTCGGAGGGGCCGCACCGCCAGGACGAAATGATGCTGATCGTCGATGTCGGCACTAATGCCGAGATCGTGCTCGGCAATCGCCAGCGGGTCGTGGCGGCATCCTCGCCGACCGGCCCGGCCTTTGAGGGCGCGGAAATCTCCGGCGGCCAGCGCGCCGCACCGGGTGCCATCGAGCGCGTCCGTATCGATCCCGAAACGCTGGAGCCCAAATATCGCGTCATCGGCTCGGAACTCTGGTCCGACGAGCCGGGCTTCCTCGACAGCGTGCAGGCGACCGGCGTCACCGGCATCTGCGGCTCCGGCATCATCGAGGTAGTCGCCGAGATGTATCTCGCCGGCGTCATCTCCGAGGACGGTGTCGTCGACGGATCGCTGAGCGCCCGCTCGCCGCGCGTCGTCGCCAACGGCCGCACCTTCTCCTATGTGCTGAAGGAAGGCGGGCCCAAGATCACCATCACCCAGACCGACGTGCGCGCTATCCAGCTTGCCAAGGCCGCCCTTTATGCCGGCACCAAGCTTTTGATGGAAAAGCAGCACACTGATCATGTCGACCGCATCCACTTCGCCGGTGCATTCGGCTCGTTCATCGACCCGAAATACGCAATGGTGCTGGGCCTGATCCCGGATTGCGACCTCGACAAGGTCTCGGCCGTTGGCAATGCGGCCGGCGCCGGTGCCCGCATGGCGCTGTTGAACCGCGGCTATCGCCGCGAGATCGAGGAAACCGTCAGCAGGATCGAGAAGATTGAGACGGCCCTGGAGCCGAAATTCCAGGAGCATTTCGTCTACGCCATGGCGCTGCCGAACAAGATCGACCCGTTCCCCAAGCTTTCGGCGGCGGTCAAACTGCCGCCGCGCAAGACGGTGAGCGAAGACGGCATTGCCGGCGACGCCGCCCCGCGGCGGCGTTCGCGCGAAGGCCACGCCGCGCGGCGCGGGCGGGGATGACTCGCCCCCGCTAGGCCTGTCATACCTTCCATTTTCATTTGTATGCAAATGTTTCCAGATCGCGCCGATCTGGAAACGAAATCGCGTTTTCGTGAAATCCGCCAGATACATAGGCGGTGCATTTAACCGGCATCGAACGGCAGGCAGAACCAGTTTCCGGCCACCGCAACGCTCCAAAGGAGATCAAGATGTCGATGTTCGAAAGCCTCGGCCGCTATGGTGCGGCCTTCAAGAAAGCACGCGAAGCGCGCAAGTCGCTGCGCATCCTGAACAGCCTGCCGCCTGAGATCCAGAAGGACATTGGCTGGCCGGTGTCGCCGCGATCGAGCAAAAAGCAGCTTTCGGTCGGCTGGGGCATGCAGCGCGGATGAAATTCACCGACAAATGCAAGCTGCTCGGTATTCGCCGGGGCCGCAATGCGGCTCCGGCTGCACCCAGCAATTGGCTGCGCGCCGCATTACTGCCCCGGCGTTGAGCTGCGCCGCTGGGCCAGGGACTCCATAGGCCGGACGCTTTGTCGCCGGCCGGGATCAAACCACCGTGTTGAGATCGCATAAATCTTGACTTTTTTGGTGGCGACACAATCTTCGAAATAGTCGGGGGTTCTCTTAGTCGGCTCAGCCGAAGTCCGTGTATCTGTATGCTCAGCCTCAAAAGCCACGTCGTGTCGTTCGTCCTCAGGTACAGCCGCAAGAAGGCGTTTTCCAGCCCGGAGAACCTGCAGCGCTGGATCGCCTATGCGCGCAAGACTGAAAACCATCAGCCGCCTGCGTCGCTGCAGTCGCGCCTGGAGATCACAACCCGCACGATCAGCGGCTTCCCCGTCTACGAGATCGCGCCCAAGGCTGGCGAGCGGAGGCGGATTCTCTACCTGCACGGCGGCGCTTACGTCTTTGAAATCACACCCTATCATTGGCGGCTGATCGCGGACATGGCCGACCGTCTCGGGTTCGGCATCACTGTGCCGATCTATCCCATTGCTCCCGAACACGATTTCCACGCCATGTTCGGCATGGTCGGCGCCGTCTACCGCCAGATGTTCGGCGAAACCGGGGCGAATGACATCATCTTCATGGGCGATTCCGCCGGCGGAAACATGGCCGTCGTGCTGACCATGATGGCTGCGCAAGACGGCCTGCCCTTGCCATCACGCCACGTGCTGATTTCGCCCGGCCTCGACGTGTCGCTCGCCAACCCAGAAATGTATGAGGCTGAACGCAACGATCCGTGGCTGGGCATTGCTGGCGGCCGCGAGGCGATCCGGCTTTACAGCGCCGGTATAGATCCCACCGACTGGCGCATCAGCCCGGTTTACGGCGACCTGTCGGTGCTGCCCAAAACGCTGCTGCTGACCGGTTCACGCGATCTGCTCACCCCCGACAATCTGATCTTCGCGGAAAAGGCACGCGCGGCCGGCGTCGAAATTGAGGTCGTCCACGAGCAAGGCATGTTCCATGTCTGGCCGTTGATCGACATGCCGGAGGCGCGACGCGCGCGGGACAGTATAGTGGCCTTCTTGACCAACGAAACTGACAGTTATCATGCCACGGCAGGCGTGTTGTCGCTGCAGAGGACAGACCGCGACGGAACCCCTCGCGATCTGGTTGCGCCGCTCAGGTCGTAGTTTGGGTCAGAACTTCCCAGTTTCCCTGAACATCTCAAACGTCGCGCGGATATGGTCGGCGACTGCCTTCACCGGCGCGCTGGCGTCTGGCGTCACCACCATGGCGAGATTGTAGGTGCCGATGTCAGGCATGCCGTCCTTCGGGCACAACTCGACCATGTCACTGCCGAGAAATGATTTCGGCAGCGGCGCGACTGCAAGATCCGCCATGATCGCGGCGCGCTGGCCGGCCGTGTGTGCGCTCATATAGGCGATGCGGTAGTTGCGGCCCTCGCGGCCAAGCGCCTCCAATGCCCCTGCCCGCCAGGCACAGCCCTCTTCCCACAATGAGACCGGCAGCGGCTCGCGCAGATGCGCGCAACCGCCCTTGGCACCGGCCCAGACGATCGGCTCTGTGAGCAGCACTTCGGCGCCGATCGCGCTGGTCTTGTAGGAGTTGGTGAGCAGCGTGATGTCGAGCGCCCGGTCGTCCATGCGCCGGCGCAAATTGACGCTCTGGTCGATGGTGACGTCGACCGCGATCGATGGATGCGATTGTGCGAACCGCTTCAGCACATGCGGCAGCACACGTTCGCCGTAATCGTCCGGCGAGCCGAGCCGCACCACCCCGACAATGTCTGGAATGATGAACTTCGACACCACCTCGCGATTGATCGACAGCAGCCGGCGCGCATAGCCGAGCAGCATCTCGCCATCGGTGGTCAGCGTCACCGAACGGGCGTCGCGCGCGAACACCGAGCGGCCGAGAATGTCCTCCAGCTTCTTGATCTGCATGGAGACGGCCGACGGCGTGCGGAAGACCGCATTGGCCGCAGTGGTGAAACTGCCGGTCTCGGCGATTGCGACGAAAGTGCGCAGGACGTCGAGATCGAGCAGCGGCAGCGGATGATTGAGTGGGGCGTTCATGGGAAGCGACCTTCAATTTTTCTGATGCAAACCATCATTCCATTTCGTTTGATTGAACATCAGTTTGGGAGGATAGTCAACTCCATCGAAGGCAAGACACGTAGAAGTGGTCCCGAAACAACCATGACACGGACCTGCAATCGACACGAAATGAAGCTGAAACAAACCCGGTGTACCGCCTGACGCTGCAAGCGCCGGGACAATCCCGGCCCAACGCGAAGGAGAATGAGATGTCTATCCTGTCATCCATCGGTCGGATCGCGACCGAGTTCAGCGAGGCCCGTGCCCGCTACCAGACGGAACGCGCCATCCGCGCGCTGCCGATTGAACTGCAGAAGGATATCGGCTGGCCCGAAGCTGCCGATGCCAAGACCGGCAATCGCCATGGTGTGGGATCTTGGGCCGGAGCAAAGTAACCGTGTGTATCAACAGCTGAAGGCCTGCCGCGCAGATCAGCCCGGCAGGCCTTTTTGTTTGTATTCAAATGATTTCCCCGAGCCATGTCGCCGCCGCATGACGCATATGAGCAAGTCGCATAGCAGCCCGCGCCGGCAATCAACACGTTGTAAATAATCGTAAATCCTGGGCAGAATGCCCAAATTTGTCGCATTCCGTGTCGCTTTTCATATCAAGTGCTTCGCTTTTGCGATTTAGTTTCCCCTCACCTAAGCCTATATCATCATCAACAAACGAGCTGCCCCACTCCATCAAGCGAAGGCGACCCGTCTGAGCAACCGAATGGAGATGATCATGAAGCTTTTTGCCCGCCTCTTTGCCCGCCGCGAAATGAACCTGACGACCGCGCTCGAGCGCCAGCGCCTGGCCAACACCATGCCTGGCCAGACCGGTGCCATGGCCGCCGCGCGCCTCGGCTTTGTCGCCTGAGACAGCAAATCTTGGCAGAAGCAGCCTAGCGCTGCTTCGAAGTCGACCCAGCGCCGCTTCGGCTTTGCCGAGGCGGCGTTTTCGTGTGCGCAGGCCGCGTCGGCTCGTTTGGAGAATCCGGCGGCACGCTGTGCCCTTCGCCGCATAGCGATTGCCCATTTGCGACCCATGTCGCAAATAAAGTTTTTCCGTTGCCATCTAGCCAATTGACAGGAAACGTTTTTCCTGATGTCGCTATGCTGATCGCGACATCCTGTTCGCGCCATTGCAGCGTGAGGATCTATCCGTGAACGTCGTAAAGCACCCGATCCGGCGATCGTTTGTATTCTTCCTGGTCCCCGATTTCACCATGATCGCCTTCGCGACGGCGCTTGATCCGTTGCGTTCGGCCAACCGCATGCTCGGCTATGAAGCCTATCGCTGGCGGCTCGCCAGCATCGACGGCAAGCCGGTGCGCGCCTCGAATGGCGTCGAATGCGCCGTCAACACCTCGCTGGAGGAAGAGCGCAAGAAAATGTCCGGACCGGACCGGCCGAACATGGCCATCGTCTGCAGCGGCATCAATGTCGAGCGCTACCAGAACAAATCGGCCTTTGCCTGGCTGCGCGAGGAGTACAATCGCGGCGTTGCCGTCGGTGGCCTGTGCACCGGCGCGCATATCCTGGCCGCCGCCGGCCTGCTGTCCAACAAGCGCTGCGCCATCCATTGGGAGAACCTGCCGGGCTTTTCCGAGGCGTTCCCCAAGGCCAATGTCTTCGCCGACCTCTTCGAGATCGACCAGAACATCTACACCTGCGCCGGCGGCACCGCCGCGCTCGACATGATGCTGAAGCTGATCGGCGACGATTTCGACGAGAGCCTCGTCAACCGCGTCTGCGAGCAGGTGCTGACCGATCGCGTGCGCAGCCCGACCGACCGCCAGCGCCTGCCGCTGCGCGCCCGTCTCGGCGTGCAGAATTCCAAGGTTCTGACCATTATCGAGCTGATGGAGGCCAATCTCTCTGAGCCGCTCTCGCTGATCGAGATCGCCGACCATGTCGACCTGTCACGACGGCAGATCGAGCGCCTGTTCCGCACCGAGATGGGGCGCTCCCCTGCCCGTTACTATCTGGAAATCCGCCTCGACCGCGCCCGGCACCTGCTGATCCAGTCGTCGTTGCCGGTGGTCGAAGTGGCAGTCGCCTGCGGCTTTGTTTCCGCCTCGCATTTCTCCAAATGCTATCGCGAACTCTATGCCCGCTCGCCGCAACAAGAACGCGTCGACCGCAAGCAGCTTCTGGCGGCTTGATCCGAGCCATCAGCTGAAGAAAGTCCACCGAGTTAAAGCGCTTCGGCCGTGCGCATCGCCTCGACGCGGATGTCTTCCGTCAGCCGCGCCTTCAGTGCCGAAAACTCCGGGCTGGTCTTCAGCGTATAGTGGCGCGGATGCGGCAGGTCGACGGCAACATCCGACTTGATGCGGCCGGGCCGCGCCGTCATCACCACCACGCGCGACGCCATGAAGATCGCCTCCTCGATGTCGTGGGTGACGAACAGCACCGTCTTTTGCCGGCGCTCCCAGATGCCGAGAAGCAGTTCCTGCATCAGCCCGCGGGTCTGGTTGTCGAGTGCGCCGAACGGCTCGTCGAGCAGCAGGATCTCCGGATCGTTGGCCAGTGCCCGGGCAATCGCCGTGCGTTGCTGCATGCCGCCGGAAAGCTGCTTCGGCCAATGGTTCTCAAAACCTCTCAGCCCGACGAGATCGACATAGGACGCGACGATGTCGCTGCGCTCGCGGTCGGCCATTCCGCGTTCGCGCAGGCCGAAGGCGATGTTCTCGGCGACCGTCAGCCACGGAAACAGTGTATAGGACTGAAAAACCATGCCACGGTCTGGACCCGGCCGGTCCACCACCCTGCCGTCGAGCAACACGCGGCCCTCACTCGGCGCTTCGAGGCCGGCGACGATCCTCAGCAGCGTCGACTTTCCACAGCCGGACGGCCCGAGGATGGTGATGAAGTCGTTGGCGGCGACCGCCAGATCGATCGGCATCAGCGCCTGGACCGGCTGCCCGCCGCCGACACCGGCGAACGTGCGCGAGACGCCTTCAATAAGAAGCTTGCTCACGCCAGGCTCCATGGAAACAGCCAACGGTTGAGCGCCTTGAAGGCGAAATCGGACAACAGCCCAATCAGGCCGATGACGATGATGCCGAAGATGATCTGCCCCGTCGCCAGCCGCGATTGGCTGTTGATGATCATGTAACCGATGCCCGACGACGAGCCGATCAGCTCGGCGACGATGACATAGGTCCAGGCCCAGCCGAGCACCAGGCGCAGGGTCTCGGCAATCTCCGGCGCATTGGCCGGCATGATCACGCGCCGCACGATGCCGTTGTCGGACGAGCCCAGCGTGTAGGCCGCCTCGACCAGGTCGCGCCGTGTGCCGCCGACCTTGACCGCGATGATCAGAATGATCTGGAACACCGAGCCGACGAAGATCACCAGCAGTTTTTCGAGTTCGCCGACGCCCGCCCACAGGATGAGCAGCGGGATGAAGGCCGATGCCGGCAGATAGCGGGCGAAGGAGACGAACGGCTCCAGGAACGCCTCCACGGGCTTCCAGGCGCCCATCACGATGCCGAGCGGGACGGCCACGATGGCTGCCATCAGAAACCCGCCGAAGACGCGCCAGATGGTGATGAGGATGTCGAGCCAGAAGCGGTCCTCGACCAGCAGCCGCCAGCCGTCTCTCAGCATCGAAAGCGGATCGGCAAGGAAGATGCGATTGACGTGGCCGCCAAGCGTGATCCACGCCCAGAACGCCACGAACAGCACGAAGAACGAGATGCCGAGCACGGTTCGAATGCCGGGCGAGACCGGATGCAAGGGGCGCGGCATCGTCAACCGTCCTTTGATCTGAATGAAAAAGCGGCGGCGCAGGGCACCGCCGCCGGGCGACAATCCTGCCGGTCAGTCGGCGACGGCGCTGGTGTCGGCCAATGTCGAGACGTCGGGCGCTTCCTTGATCAGGCCCATCTGCAGCAGAAGCTCGCCAGCGGTCTTGGAAAAGTCCTGGAACTCCTTGGTGAAGAACTGCTTGTTTTCGGCCTTGTCCGCCCATTTCAGGTATTTGGCCGACTCTTCGAACTCCCTGGCCGACTGCTTCACGTCGGCGCCCATGGTCTCATAGGATTTCGCCGGATCGCTCTTGATCAGGTCGAGCGCCTCGAAATAGCTGTCGGCAAGCGCCTTGGCCGCATCCGGATTGGCCTTGAGGAACTCCGGCGTGCAGCCGACGGTGTCGAGCACCATCGGATAGTCGAGAGTGGTCACGAGGATATGCCCCTGCTCGGATTTTTCGCGCACCGCCGAGATGAACGGCTCATAGGTGACTGCCGCATCGTTCTGTCCGGCAAGAAACGCCTGCGCCGCGGCATCCGGCTCCAGATTGACGACCGTCACGTCCTTGGTCGACATGCCATTCTTGTTGAGCACCCAGGCCAGCATGAAATAGGGCGACGTGCCCGGCGCCGAAGACGCGACCGACTTACCCTTGAGATCGGCAACGGTCTTGATGTCGTTGCGGGCGACGATGCCGTCGGCGCCGTAGGATTTGTCGAGCTGGAATATCTGCTTGGTCGTCACGCCGTTGGCGTTCCAGACCAGCCAGGTCTCGACCGTGGTGGCGGCGCATTGCAAGTCGCCGCTGGCGATGGCGAGCGGCCGGCTGGCTTGCGGCACCTTCTTCAAGGTGACGTCGAGGCCATGCTTTTCGAAGATGCCGGCCTGCTTGGCGAGCGTCAGCGGCGCAAAGCCCGTCCATCCGCTGATGCCGATGCTGACCGATGTGGCGGCCATCGCCGGCGCGCACAACCCAGCGACAAGCGTCAAGCCTGTGGCAAGAATTCCGATCCTGTTCATGTCGGTTCCCCTTTTTTGTTCGGATCGGAATTGTGTCACAGACGCCCGCAGGCTTGTCAATGAAGCCGATGCTGCACTGCGGTATCTCACCGCCGGCAGCAAACTTCGCCATTAGCGGGTGTTGTACATCCAGCTGCGGTCGCGCCACATTTTTTCGCCGACCAGGCAGTCGG
Source organism: Mesorhizobium sp. M1217 (assembly GCF_040318275.1). NCBI lineage: Bacteria > Pseudomonadati > Pseudomonadota > Alphaproteobacteria > Hyphomicrobiales > Phyllobacteriaceae > Mesorhizobium > Mesorhizobium sp. M1217. The sequence continues at coordinate 278,747 of NZ_JAMYMA010000008.1, forward strand.
TGACGGGGCTGTCCTGTGCCAAGACCAATGGCGGATGCGCCGCCTCTTCCGCCGCTCGCTGCGGCGAGGCCGGACCGGCAAGCTCAAGCACCAGCTTGCGGCGGATGGCCTCCGGAAACTGCGTCCAGTCATTGACCGGGATCATGAAGGAACCCGGCCCACCGATGACGCAATCGCTGTAGTAACGGTCGAGATTGTTGACATCGTAAGCGCTGCTGAACCCGCCGCCCTTGGTCATCAGCGGCAGGCCGTTGACAGTGATGCCCTGCTTGATCACGGCGTCGCGGGTGATGTCGACAGGTGCGCCCTGGTTGTTGGGGCCGTCGCCCGAAATGTCGATCACCCGCTTGACGCCCTGGAAGCCGCTTTCGGCGAACAGATCGCTGGCGAATTCCAGCGCGCCGGAGATGGAGGTGCGCCTGGCACTGGCCGGCGGATGAGCGGAAAGCTGCGCTGCCAGCCGCTCGGCGTCGGCACGGTTGGCGATTACCGTCCACGGCACAACGACCTGCTGCCAGGTCGCGCCTGCCCATTCGACGTAGGTGACGGCAATCTTGCCGTGAGCGCCGTCGCCGATTGCCTGCAGCACGTCGTCGTGCGTCAGCGCCGCCGCATAGCCGTGGCGCTGGATTTCGAGCTCGTCGGGCGACATGGACAAGGACACGTCGACTGCCAGCACCAGTTCGACGTCAACCGGCTCGGCGGCGCGGGAGATTGCCGCCGGCCATAGCACCGACGCCAGCGCGGCGGCACCCGAGACGAGATGTCTTGCACAGGCAAAAGCAGACATGCCGCACGGTAAGCTAAAATCGACGACCGACAAAGAGGAAAGCCCGGCCGAGAGCGCGGCTGTTCCAGTCACGTTTTTGCGAGCACGTCTCTAAGTTCAGCTGCGCGGATTGAGGTTCTCCGGGTCGTAGAGCGGCCTGTAGCCGACGGCGGCCACTTCGACCGGGTATTTCTCGCCGAAATATTCGACGCTCAACTTGCGGCTCTCCTGGCAATAAGCCCAGGGCAGGTAGGCGAGCGCGATATTCTTGCCGAGGGTCGGACCATAGGCCACCGAGGTCGTGAACGACCGACGGCCGAGCTCGTCGACCAGCGTCTCACCGGTTTGCGGGTCCATCACCGGCATCGTGCCGACCGGATAGCGGGGAACGCCGTTGGAATCGGTATTGTCCGTCATCACAAGGGTGCAAAGCATGGCCGGCTGATGCGCCCGGGCGCGATATTCCAGATGCTTTGCCTTGCCGCAGAAATCGGCCTCCTTGACCTTCGGCCGGGCAAGATCAGCCTCCAGCAGATTGTACTCGGTCAAGAGATCCGCGTTCTGCAGGCGCAGGCTCTTCTCCATGCGGCGGCTGTTGGCATAGGTCTCGACGCCAAAGGCCATTACGCCGGTCGACCGCAGGGCGTCCCAGACGGCCAGGCCGTCCTCGTAGCGCATATGCAGTTCCCAGCCTTGCTCGCCGACATAGGAGATGCGGAAGGCGGTCACGTCCTTGCCGGCGATCCTGACAGGCTTGATGGCGGCAAAGGGAAAATTCTCCGGCGTCAGTCCGTCGGGATTTTCCACGACCTTGCTCAATGCCGCCCGCGCATTCGGACCCCAGATGCCGACGGTCACGTACTTCTCGGTCACGTCGGTGACGGTAACGTCGAAGCCTTTGTCTTCTGCCGTCCGGCGCATGTACTGGAAGTCGCGCGGTCCGGCATCGGCGCCGTCGATCACGCGGCAGCGGTCGGCCATGCGGATGACGGTCAGGTCGGCGCGCACCATGCCTTCCTCATCGAGGAAATGGGTATAGATGCCCTTGCCGATATTGCCGTCGCCGCCGATCTTTGCCGCGCACAGCCATTCCATCAGCGCGACGTGATCGGGGCCTTCGACGTCGTACATGGCGAAATGCGACAGGTTGACGATGCCGCAATCCTCGCTCATGGCGAGATGCTCGGCATTCGAGACGCGCCAGAAATGGCGGTTGTCCCACTCGTTTTGACGCATCGGCACCCGGTTGCCGTATTTCTCGAGCAAATGCTCGTTGGCGGCGTAGCCATGGGCGCGTTCCCAGCCGCCGAGCTCCATGAAATAGCCGCCGAGTTCCTTCTCGCGCTCCCAGAAGGGCGAGCGGCGGACATTGCGGGCCTTGGAGAAGGGTTCGCGCGGATGCACCGCCGGGTTGTAGACCTTCATCGCCGTTTCGGTGCAGCGGTCCCAGATGAACTGCTCTTTCGTCTGGTGCGGATAGAAGCGCGAATAGTCGATGGCGTGGTGGTCGATCGCCGTGCGGCCGTCCGTCATCCAGTCGGCGATGAGCTTGCCCATGCCCGGGCCATCCTTGACCCAGATGGCAACGGCATACCAGAGGCCCCTGACCTTCTGGCTTTCGCCCATCGACGGGCCGCCGTCCGCCGTCACCTGCAGCAGGCCGTTGAAGGAATGGCTCTCATTGTAGCCCAACTCGCCCAGGATCGGCGTCAGTTCCATGGCGCGCTCGAGCGGCGCCATGATCTGCTCCATGTCGAGATCGCGCTGCGACGGCGAAAGCCGTGCCTCGTTTTTCTCGAGAATGTCGCGCGGATGGCAAAGGCGCGGATTGGTCTCTTCGTAGTAGCCCCACTCGATCTGCCCGCCTTCGGCCGTCTTGGGATCGCCGGTATCGCGCATGTAAGCCGAGTTGCCCTGGTCGCGCAGCAGCGGCCAGCCGATCTCCTTGCCGGTGCCGGCGAACTCGGTGTACGGCCCGAAGAAGGTAAGCGGATGGTCGATCGGCATCACGGGCAGGTCCTCGCCCGCCATTTCCGCAATAAGCCGTCCCCAGATTCCGGTGCAGACCACGACATAGTCGGCTTCGATAGTGCCGCGGTCGGTCACCACGCCCTTGATGCGGCCGTTCTCGATGACGAGCGACTTGGCGGAGGTATTGGCAAACGCGCTGACTTTGCCGGAGGCTTCCGCCTGGTCGACCAGCTTGCCGGCGACCGTCTGCGAGCGCGGGATGACGAGGCCGGCGTCGGGATCCCACAGGCCGCCCTGTACCATCTGTTCTTCGATCAGCGGGAATTTTTCCTTGATCTCGGCGGGATCGATCAGGCGGGCGCGTGTGCCGAAGGCCTTCGCCGAGGCGATCTTGCGCTTGATCTCCGCCATGCGGGCGTCGTCGCCGACGCGGGCGACCTCGAGGCCGCCGATGCGCGCGTAATGGCCCATCTTTTCGTAGAAATCGATGGAATAGAGCGTCGTCCAGCACGACAGGAAATCGTGGCTGGTCGTGTAGCAGAAGTCGGAGGCATGCGCCGTCGAGCCGATATCCGTCGGGATGCCTGATTTGTCGATGCCGACAATATCGTCCCATCCGCGCTCGATCAGGTGATGGGCGACCGATGCGCCGACGATGCCGCCAAGCCCGACGATGACGACCTTCGCCTTTTCCGGAAACCCTGCCATTGCCCGCGACTCCAAGATGCTATTGCGCCAGACTATAGGGCGGCGCCGCGCCGCGCTTGCAGCCTGTTTGCGACATCGCCAAAAAAGCCCGCGCCACCAGCCCGTCGAATGCAGTTAGACCTACGCCTTCGCCCTGCTCAGTACGAAGGCGCTGCTAGAGCCCGTCCTGCGCAGCTTCGAAGAAAAGTGCATACATTCATCGCCGATTACCGGAAGCAAATAAAAGGCCGGGCGTTTGCCCGGCCTTCAAAAAATCATGGCGTCGACTTTACTTGATGCGCGCGACGCCGCCCGAGATCTCAATGGTCTCCGAACCGGTCAGCGCCTCGAGGTCGCCATTTGGCAAGGTAACAAAACAGCCGCTCGGGCAAAATTCCACGGTTTCGCCGGCGGCCAGCGCCAGCTCGGTCTTGCCGCCGCCTTCCGTCACGATCAGCGTGCGGGTCTCAGCGTCCTTGTTGACCGCGCTGGCGGCATGGGCCGAACCGCCCACGGCCAGAAAAGCGATGGCGGCGACGAGAGACTTCCACATTTTGCAGTATCGGTGTTGCCACCGCCTCTGTTGCATTTTGCAAGGCATTCTCGCCGTTTGCAGGTGAGCTTATATGCAATGCAAGCTGAACGGCAACTGAATGCCGCATTCATGCCGCAATTGGTTTCCGATGGCTTGAAGGCAAGCTCCAAACAGCTAGTCAGGATCGGGCTTCCGCACCTTGCGTCCCGACTTGGCGAGACGTTTCGCCTCCGCCACTGCCAGTGCTTTTGCTTGCTCTCGCTCGGCGAATTCGACTTCGATCTTGTCGTCGTCGATCGGCCACGCCTCGTGCTTTTTGGTCTCGACGACGGCGCGCGGCGCCGACGGAATTTCGATATGCTGGTCGGCGAACACATCGAAGATTGCAAAGCGGATGTCGTTCTGGACGATATTGCCACTAAGAACGTCTGCCAGGAACACGCGAATCTCGAATTCGAGCGCGGCCGGGCCGAAATTGGAAAACAGCACAAAGGGTTCCGGGTTCTTCAGCACCAGCGGATGGCTGCGTGCGATCTCCAAAAGGACGCCATGCACGTGCTTGACGTCGCTACCATAGGCAACGCCGATCTTGATGTCGACGCGGCCGAGCTTGTTGCGGTGCGTCCAGTTGCCGACCGCATTGTTGATCAGGTTTGAATTGGGCAGGATCACCGATTGCCGTTGGAACGTCTCGATCTCGGTGGCGCGCACGCTGATCTTCTTGACAGTGCCGCTGATGTCGCCGGCGACGATCCAGTCGCCGACCTTGAACGGCCGCTCGGCCAACAGGATCAGGCCCGAGACGAAGTTCGAGACGACATTCTGCAGGCCGAAGCCGATGCCGAGGGACAGCGCACCGGCGACCAGCGCGAGGCTGGAGAGGTCGATGCCGGCGGCCGAGATGCCGACCAGTGCCGCGACGGCGACGCCGGCATAGCCGACCGCCAGCCGGATCGAATTGCGCACGCCGGTGTCGACGCGGCCGCGCGCCATCACCGAGCCGTCCAGCCATCCCTGGAACCAGCGCGTCAGGAAATAGCCGATGATGAAGACAACGACGCCTGAGAGGATGCCGGTGATCGAGATCGTCACCGAGCCGATGGTCAGCCCCGTTGCCAGCTTGTAGGCCCAAGCCTGGATGTCGCCGGGCTGGAAGCCCCACGTCAACAGGATCAGCGGCAGGAACACCAGCACGATCATCACGTTGATGGCGACGCTGACGACCAGGCCGAGCTGGTCGAGCGCGGTCGGCTCATAGCTTGAATTGGCGGATAGCCAACGGCCGATCGAGCTATTGGCGAAGCCGCCTTCCTCGCCGATTGCCCGCGCCGACAGGAAGCCGATATAGGCGGTGACCAGGATGGTGCCGGTGATCACGACCTGCACCGAGACGAACATGGCAAGGCCGATATAGCCGAACAGCGCCGACGCGATGGTGAACAGCCCCAGCGCCACGGCGGTGTAACGCAGCCACGCCGGCCACGGCCGCCAGATCCCGTCGGCGGCCTTGAACGGCTTCAGCAGGCCCATCAGGATCAGGATGACGCCGACGATGATGGTGGCGACAAAGCTTCTGGCGATGGTCAGCGACAGCGGCGAGCCCATCTTGTCGTTCACGACCGACAGGAAATAATTGATGCCGATGGCGACGGCCATGGCCGTCGTCAGCCGCACCAGCCAGCGCGCCGGGCCGGTTTCGACAGGGATCAGACGCCAGTTCGGCAGTCGCGGCTCAAGCGCCGCATTGGTCAGCCGGTTGACGCAGAACACACCCGCGACAACGGCAGCCAGCGCATTCAGGAAGATGCCGATATCGCCACGCAAGACGTTGTAATAATTGAAAAAGAAAATGGTCGAGGCAAGGAAGACGCCGACTGCCAGCGTCGGCAGCAATGTCGACCAGAACGCCACCGACAGCCGGCTGAGATAGGAGGGATCCTCCACCGAGGGGTCCGCTTCGAACACACGGCCGAACAGGCGCCGCCCGCCGACGAAAAGCACGGCGGCCAAGGCAAGCGCCATCAAGGCCGCGGCAAGAACGGCCTGGAACTTGAACTTGAAGGCAAAGCTCAGCCAGGACGACACCGCCTTGTAGAAACTGGTAAATTCGTTGTTGGCATCGGAAATGACCTCCGGGCTCAATGCATCGGACAGCACGTAACGCTTGGTGAGCTGGTTGCGGAAAAGCTCGCTGCGCATATTGCCGATCTTCTCGATCAGCCCGCTGATGCGGATCGACAGGTTTTGCGCCGTGGCGATGACGGCATTGATCTCGGCTTTTTCGGAGGCCAGCGCCTGGCGTTCGCCGGTCACGATATCGGGCTCGGCCGGCTGGCCCGCGGCCGGCGGCGGGCCTAGCTGCTCTAGCCGGCTGTTGATCTCGCTCAGCCGCGGCCGGAAAGCGAGCGCGCTGTTGAGCGAGGCACGCGACATTTCTTCCAGCTGCAGCCGAATATCGACAAGGCTGGCGTCATCGTCGCCGTCCTGCTGGAACTTCGTTTCGAGATTGTCGGTCTTCGTCGTCAGGTCCTGGAGGATTTTCTGCTGATCACTGACCAGTCCCGCGGGCGCCTGGCCAAGCCCTTGCGCCACCGCTCGCAACGAAAGCGGCGCCGAGGCGACAAGCATCAGGACCAGAACGAAGCGGAGCAGTCGGAAAAACATGATTGTCTGGCGACTCACGGGCGATAAGGCGTTCTAAAGGCCTGCTCTTGATAAAGACCGTCATATCTGGGGGCAAGCCGTCCCTGACGGCCCGCTTTCGAAGTCGGCCAATCCAATCGAAGTCGGGGAGTCGAAAAGCGATGGCGCAATCTTGGCTTTGCGTTGGCGGCCTGCTCTATAGTCTGCCGCAAAGCCTGAAATGGATGACAATAAGAATGGCGGAATATTCGGCCTTTTCGCTTCTCAAGAACGCGCTGACCGGAAACAAGGACTGGAAGCCGGCCTGGCGCAAGCCCGACCCGAAGGCGTCCTACGATGTCATCGTCATCGGCGGCGGCGGCCATGGCCTGTCGACCGCTTACTATCTCGCCAAAGAGCACGGCATCACCAATGTCGCGGTGCTGGAGAAGGGCTGGCTCGGTTCCGGCAATGTCGGCCGCAACACGACGGCCGTCCGCTCCAACTACCTGCTGCCCGCCAACACGCGCTTCTACGAACATTCGATGAAGCTGTGGGAGAACCTGTCGCATGACCTCAACTATAACGTCATGTTCTCGCAGCGCGGCTGCCTGAACCTCGCCCACACACCTGCTCAGCTCGACGACTATGTCCGGCGCGGCAACGCCATGCGCCATCTCGGCGTCGACGCGGAACTGATGACCACGGCGGAGATCGCCCGCCTGGTGCCGGCGCTGGACGTCTCCGCCACGGCGCGTTTCCCGATCGTCGGCGGCCTGATGCAGCGACGCGCCGGCACCGCCCGCCACGATGCGGTCGCCTGGGGATATGCGCGTGGCGCAGATCGCCGCGGCGTCGACATCATCGAAAACTGCGAGGTCACCGGCTTCCTGCGCGACGGCGACCGCATCACCGGCGTCACGACGACCCGCGGCGAAATCCGCGCTAAAAAGGTAGCGGTCGCGGTGGCCGGCAGCACCGGGCGGGTCATGCGGCTTGCCGGCATCGAGACAATGCCGATCGAGAGCCACGTGCTGCAGGCCTTCGTTACGGAATCGCTGAAACCGTTTATCGATACGGTCCTGACCTTCGGCATGGGCCATTTCTATATGTCGCAATCGGACAAGGGCGGCCTTGTCTATGGCGGCGACCTCGACGGCTACAACAGCTACGCCCAGCGCGGCAGCCTGCCGATCGTCGATGAGGTGATGAGCGAGATGCTGGCGCTGTTCCCGGGGCTCGCCCGCGTCCGCATGCTGCGCTCATGGGGCGGCGTCTGCGACATGTCGATGGACGGCTCGCCAATCATCACCACCGGTCCGCTGCCGGGCATGTATCTCAACTGCGGCTGGTGCTATGGCGGCTTCAAGGCGACGCCGGCTTCCGGCTGGTGCTTTGCCTGGACCATTGCCAAGGACGAGCCGCACGATCTCAACGCGGCCTTCACGCTCGACCGCTTTTACCGTGGCATGGTGATCGACGACAAGGGCCAGGGCGCCACGCCCCGGCTGCATTAGGCCATGATACCGAACCGCAGGTCCGCGTCAGCGAAAAGTGGAAACCGGTTTTCGGACAAGATCATGGTCAAACGAGAAGTTTAAGAGATCCATGCTCATCACCTGCCCCTATTGCGGCCCGCGCGACGTTATCGAATTCACCTATCAGGGCGACGGCAATCGCCAGCGCCCACAGCCCGCGTCGCAAAACCTCGACGCCTGGAACGCTTATGTCTACGACCGGCTGAACCCCGCCGGCGACCACAATGAGATCTGGCAGCATTCCGGCGGCTGCCGCGCTCATCTCAGGGTGGTGCGCAACACGCTGACGCACGAGATCTCCAGCACTGCCTTCGCGCGCGGCGACCACAACTCGGTTGCGCGGCACAGGGCCGAGGACAAGTCATGAGCCCGCGCCGTACCGAGACCGGCGGCCGCATCGACCGGCTGCGGACCATCCGCTTCACCTTCGACGGCGCGCCTTATACCGGCCATGCCGGCGACACGCTGGCTTCGGCGCTGCTGGCCAACGGCGTCACCCTGTTTGGGCGTTCGTTCAAATATCACCGCCCGCGCGGCGTGCTGACTGCCGGCGTCGAGGAGCCAAACGCGCTCGTGACTGTGTTGAGGGGCGAGGTTCGCGAGCCGAACATTCCCGCCACCATGGTCGAGATCTATGACGGGCTGGCCGCAATGAGCCAGAACCGCTTCCCCTCGCTTGCCTGGGACGTCAATGCCATCAACCAGCTCGGCGGCAAGCTTTTGTCGGCCGGCTTCTACTACAAGACCTTCATGGGACCGGTGGTCGGTCCGCTGAAGGGCACGCGCTTCTGGATGTTCTGCGAGCATTTCATCCGCCGTGCCGCCGGCCTGGGCAAGGCAGGCACGGCTCCCGATACGGCGCGCTACGAACGCATGAACGCGTTTTGCGACGTGCTGGTGGTCGGTTCCGGCCCGGCCGGGCTGATGGCCGCCAGGGCGGCCGCCGATCAGGGTGCACGCGTCATCCTGGCCGAGCTCGAGCCGCATTTCGGCGGCTCGGCCAATTGGTCGGGCGAGACGATCGATGGCATGCCGGCCGCCGATTGGGCGGCGCGCGCCGCCGGCCAGCTCGAAGGCCATGACAATGTTCGCCTGCTGCCGCGCACCACCGTCTGGGGCTATTACGACGGCAACACGCTTGCCGCGATCGAACGCGTCACCGACCATAAGGAAACGCCGGACAAAGGCGAGCCGCGCCATCGCTACTGGACCATCCGCGCCAAATCGGTGGTGCTGGCCACCGGCTCCCTGGAGCGTCCCTTGGTCTTTCCTGGCAATGATCGGCCAGGCGTGATGCTGGCGCATGCGGCCGAGCGCTATGCCAATGAATATGGCGTGCTGCCGGGTCACAGGGTCGCGCTGTTCACCAACAATGACAGCGCCTATCGCGCAGCACTGGCGTTGAAGAAGGCCGGTGCCGCGGTCGTCGCCATCGTCGACGCGCGCCCGGAGCTTTCGAGCGAAATGCGCAAGCTGGCCGGCGAGACCGAAGCCGAGATCTTTTCTGGCCACGCGGTGATAGCCACCGAGGGCGGCAAGGCGCTTTCCGGCTTCAAGGTGCAGCGCTTCGACATGGCCAGTGGTGCGCTTTCCGGCGATGCGCGCAGCATCCACGCCGATTGCCTGCTGATGTCGGGCGGCTGGTCGCCGACCATCCATCTGGCCAGCCAGGCCGGAGCCAAAGCGGAATGGAACGAAGCGTTACAAGCGTTCCTGCCGCCGAAACCGACAACACGGCAATGGATCGGCGCCGGCGCCTTCACCGGCAGTTTCTCCACCGCCGAGGCGATCGCCGAAGGTCGCGCCGCCGGCCTTTCCGCTGCGGGCGCAACAGCCACGCCGGCGGCCTTGCCTGCCGTCGGGGCAGCACCTGGCGATCCCGATCCGGCACCGGTGTTCGAGATCAAGGCCGCAGGAAAAAGCTTCGTCGACTTCCAGCATGACGTGACGGCCGACGACGTGCGGCTGGCGCATCGCGAAGGCTTCGTCTCGGTCGAGCATCTGAAGCGCTACACCACGCTCGGCATGGCGACCGACCAGGGCAAGAGTTCCAACATACCAGGCCTCGCCATCATGGCCGAGGCGCTGGGCAAGCCGATCCCGCAGGTCGGCACGACGCGCTTTCGTCCGCCTTTTTCGGCGGTGTCGATCGGCTCGCTTGCCGCCGAACGCTTCGGCGATCTGAAGCCCGAGCGGCTGACGCCGATGCATGACTGGCACGTCGCCAACGGCGCCACCATGTATTCGGCCGGCCTCTGGTACCGGCCGATGATCTACGGCCATCCCGGTGAAACGATCGAGCAGGCCTATGTGCGCGAGGCGAGAGCCACGCGCGAGAGCGCCGGCATTGTCGACGTCTCGACACTGGGCAAGATCGCGGTGCAAGGCCCGGACGCGGCGGAATTCCTCGACCGCGTCTACACCAACATGTTTTCGACGCTGGCCGTCGGCAAGGCGCGTTATGGGCTAATGCTGCGCGAGGACGGCCTCGCCTTCGACGACGGCACCACCTGGCGGCTTGGCGAGCAGGATTTCCTGATGACCACCACCACCGCCAATGCCGGCAAGGTAATGCAGCATCTGGAGTATTTTCTCGACGTGATCTGGCCGGAGCTGAAGGTCCACGTCACCTCGGTCACCGACCAATGGGCCGGTGCCGCCATCGGCGGGCCGAACGCCAGGCAGATATTGGCTGCTTGCGTCAGCGGCACCGCTGTCGACAATGCCGCCCTGCCCTTCATGGGCATCGTCCACGGCGAAATCGCCGGCGTGCCGGTGATGATCTGCCGGCTGTCCTTCTCCGGCGAAATGGCCTTCGAGGTCTATTCCGGCGCCGGTTACGGCACCCATGTCTGGGAGGCGCTGATCGAAGCCGGCAAGCCGTTCGGGCTGGTGACCTACGGACTGGAGGCGCTGGGCACCCTGCGCATCGAGAAGGGCCACGTCACCGGCGCCGAGATCGACGGTCGTACCACGGGGCGCGACCTGCATCTCGACTGGATGCTGTCGAAGAAGAAGCCGTTTATCGGTTCGGCGATGATGGATCGCGAGGGGCTGATCGCGCCCGACCGCCTGGAACTCGTCGGTATTGTTTCGCTCGACAACCAGCCGCTAAACGGCGGCGCACACATCGTCGAGGAGCTTGACGAAGCCAATCCGCACGGCTCGCTCGGTCACATCACCGCTTGCTGCTATTCGCCGGCGCTCGGCAAATATATAGCGCTTGCCTTGGTCAAGGGCGGCAAGGCGCGGCGCGGCACGCGCGCTTATGTCTCCGACCCGTTGCGCAACCGGTTCGGGCCGGTCGAGATCGTCTCCAACCATTTCTTCGATCCGGACGGGAGCCGCATGCATGGTTGAGCGCCAATCACCGCTTGAGCCGGTGCTGCATCCAGGCTCGCATGGCAATTTCGAGCACGGTGTCGAAATCATCCTCTCCGAAACCAGGCCGGGTTCGATCCTGCAGCTCGCCGCCTGGCCCGGCCAGGAGAAGGCGTTGATGGCCGGCATCCGCACTGTTACCGGCCTGGCTTTGCCCGACGGCGCCGGCGGCGGTGTCACGGACGGCGTCAGGTCGGTGTTCGGCTTTGCGCCGGGAAAGTTCACAATGGTCGATGAGGCCGAGGGATTGGCATCGGCCTTTGCCGACGTCGTCACTCCGTCCATCGGTACGGTGACCGACCTTTCGCACGGCCGCACCGCGATCCGTATCGCCGGGCCAAAGGCCGAGTGGGTCCTGGCAAAATTCTTCGCCATCGACTTCGCGCTGCCGGCCTTCCCGATCGGCGCCGGCCGCTCGACCATGCATCACGACGTCTTCGCCCAGATCCAGCGCACCGGCGCCGATCAGTTCGACATCTATGTGTTCCGCTCGTTCGCACGCTCGTTCTGGAAGGCACTCTGCCACGCCAGCGAGGAAGTCGGCTACGAAGTGCAGTAGCTAGACGGCGCGTCGTCACCTTACTCGGCGAACGTCACCCACTCTTCCAGCGGCGCGCGATCGGTGCGGAAGGCATTTTCAGGCTTGGACGTATCCTCGTGGCCGAGCGCCATGCCGCACACGACGATCTCCTCGTCGGGAATGTCGAGCACGGGCCTGATCTGCCGGTGATAGGGCGCGAAGGCGGCCTGCGGGCAGGTGTGTAGGCCCCTGCCCCGCGCCGCGACCATGATGTTCTGCAGGAACATGCCGTAGTCGATCCACGACCCCTTGTTCAGCCGCCGGTCGACGGTGAAGATCAAGCCGACCGGCGCATCGAAGAAGACGAAATTGCGGTCGTGTTGCGCACGCATCCTGTCGACCTCGCGCCGGCCGATGCCGAGCACGCCGTAGAGGCCGAAGCCGTTGGCCCGCCGTCGCGTCAGATAGGGTTCGAAGAACTGGTCAGGATAGTAGCGGTACTCGTCCCACTCCGCCTTTTCGGCGCGGATGCCCGAACTGAGAATGGCGTCGGTGATGCGCTGCTTGACCTCGCCCTTGGTCACATAGACCTTCCAGGGTTGCATGTTGGTGCCTGAAGGCGCGCGCGCGGCAACGGCGAGAATATCGCGGATGGTGTCGTCATCGACCATGTCAGGCAAGAAGGCGCGTACGGACCGGCGCGAGGTGATCGCGTCATCGACGATCGCCGCCGCAATCCGGGAGTTGTTTTCCAGCATGGGCCGTCCCTTTGCGCATAATCCTGGAACCCGGCTTTTCCGGAAAGGATCATGCGCCGACTAGAAGTGATGGAGCATCCTTGCGAGTTTCTATGAACGCTCGACGCCCTATCCGCCTCGACCGGACGCCCCACTCGCCGCTCGTGTGCCGAGCCTTTGCCTGAACCGTCAAAATGGCGCAAGTAAATCTTGTGGGTTCATGAAAATCATCTTGATTTTTTCACAGACCTGCGGTCACATGAAATTTGCTGGGAATTTTTCATCGAGACAGGGATGGCTTTGCCCTCAACCGCCGCAACACCGGAACAAGATAACGGCGAACGGCTGCTGGCCGGCGACATTCGCGCGTTGCGCAAGGCGCGCGGCCTGACGCTTGCCGAAATCGGGCTGAAGCTCGGCCGTTCCGTCGGCTGGGTCAGTCAGGTCGAGCGCGGCCTGTCGATCCCGTCGCTCGGCGATCTCAGGGCCTTCGCCGAATTGTTCGGCGTGCCGGTCAGCCTGTTCTTCAGCCATGACGTGCCTGTCGAGACCGAACGCGGCGTGGTCGTGCGCGCCGGCAACCGGCGCACCCTTGGCACAAGCGATTCCGGCCTGGTGGAGGAGCTTCTGTCGCCGGATCTCGGCGGTAGCTTCGAGATGCTGCGTTCGGTCTTCGCCCCCGGTGCCGAGCTGAAGACCGAGGCCCGCCGGCCGACCGAGGAAGCCGGCTACGTCGCGTCCGGCAGCTTCGACATCGAAATTGCCGGCGTCTGGCACCGGCTTGGAGCAGGCGACTCCTTCCGCTTTGACGGCAAGCCGTTCCGCTGGCGCAATCCTGGAGCGGAACCGGCTGTGGTGATCTGGGTGGTTTCGCCGCCCGTCTATTGATCTGGAGAAGAACATGGCCAGTTTGCCGACCACGGCACGCGTGGTGATCATCGGAGGCGGTGCCGTCGGCGCCTCCTCGCTCTATCATCTCGCCAAGGCGGGCTGGACCGACTGCGTGCTTCTGGAGACGAACGAGCTGACTTCCGGCTCGACCTGGCATGCCGCCGGCAACGTGCCGACGTTCTCCTCGTCATGGTCGCTGATGAACATGCAGCGCTATTCGACCGAGCTCTATCGCCGGTTGGCCGACGAGGTCGGCTATCCCATGAACTATCATGTCACCGGCTCGCTCAGGCTCGCCCATACGATCGAGCGTATGCAGGAATTCCAGCGCGCCAAGGGCATGGGCCGCTATCAGGGCATGGACATCAATGTCGTCGGCCCCGACGAGATCAAGCGCCGCTACCCCTTCATCGAAACGCATGAGCTGAAGGGCGCGCTCTACGATCCGAGCGACGGCGACATCGACCCGGCGCAATTGACCCAGGCGCTGGCCAAGGGCGCGCGCGACATGGGTGCGAAGATCATCCGCTTCTGCCCGGTCACCGGCGTGCGCCGCGAGAACGACGAGTGGGTGGTCGAGACGCCGCAAGGCGAGATTCGCTGCGAGATTGTCGTCAACGCCGCCGGCTACCGCGCCGCCGAAGTCGGCAGGATGTTCGGCCGCGAGGTGCCGATGATGGTGATGAGCCATCAATACATCCTGTTTGAGGAAATCCCCGAACTGGCGGCGTGGTCGAAGGAACAAGGCAAGAAGCTGCCGCTGCTGCGCGACGTCGATACGTCCTATTATCTGCGCCAGGAAAAGAACGGCATGAACCTCGGCCCCTATGAGCGCAATTGCCGCGCCCATTGGGTCGGCCACAACGACCCGATGCCGGACGACTTTTCGTTCCAGCTGTTTCCCGACGACCTCGACCGGCTGGAACATTACCTGGCCGATGCCGTCGCCCGCGTGCCGATCCTCGGCACCGCCGGGCTGTCCAAGGTCATCAACGGGCCGATCCCCTATGCGCCGGACGGCAACCCGCTGATCGGCCCGATGCCTGGCGTGCCCAACGCCTTCGAGGCCTGCGTCTTCACCTTCGGCATCGCCCAGGGCGGCGGCGCCGGCAAAGTGCTGGCCGAGTGGGTGACCGAGGGCCAGACCGAATGGGACATGTGGTCCTGCGATCCACGCCGTTTCACCGCCTTTGCGTCGGCGCCGGATTACTGCGTCGCCAAGGGCATGGAGATCTACGGCAACGAGTATGCCATCCAATTCCCGCGCCACGCCTGGCCGGCTGGGCGCGACCGCAAGCTGTCGCCGCTCCACGGCCGCATCAAGGCGCTCGGCGCCCAGTTCGACGCCTATAATGGCTGGGAACGCGCCACCTGGTATGCGAAGCCAGGCGACGACATCTCCGAACAATCCACGCTGACCTTCCGCCGTGACGGCCCCTGGCAGCATCGTGTGCGCGAGGAATGCCTCGCCGTCCGCGATGCCGCCGGCATTCTGGACCTGCCGGGATTTTCCCGGTTCAATCTAGACGGTCCGGGTGCCGCCGAATGGCTGAGCCTCCAGGTGACAGGCCTGGTGCCGAAACCCGGCCGCATCGGCCTCGTCTACTTTGCCGACGACAAGGGCCGCGTCGTCACCGAGATGTCGGTGGTGCGTCACGACGAAGATCACATGACGCTGATCACCGCCGCGGTGGCGCAGTGGCACGATTTCGAATGGCTGAAATCGCGCATGCCGAAGGACGCGACGTTCAAGTTGACTGACCGGACAGAAGAGTATTCGACCCAGATCCTCGCCGGACCCAACTCGCGAAACATCCTCGCCGAACTCTGCGCGGCCGACCTCACCCTGCCCTGGCTGACGCATCAGGAAACATCGATCGCCGGGCGCTGGGCCAAGCTGGTGCGCGTATCCTTCGCTGGCGAGCTCGGCTGGGAAATCCACAGCAAGGTCGACGATACCGCAGTCATCTTCGACGCTGTCTGGGCGGCCGGCCAGAGGCACGGCCTGAAACCATTCGGCATGTACGCGCTGGATTCGCTGCGGCTCGAAAAAGGCTACCGTACGTGGAAGGGCGATCTGTCGACCGACTACTCGATCCTGCAGGGCGGGCTGGAGCGCTTCGTCAGATGGGACAAGCCCGACTTCCGCGGTAAGGCGGCGTTGCAGAGCGAAAAGCAGCAAGGCGTCAAGAAACGCTTCGTCACGCTGGTCGTCGAAAATCCCGGCGACTGCGACACACCTTACATGTCGACGCTTTGGCATGACGGCCGGATCGTCGGCGAGACGACATCCGGCGGCTGGGGTCATCGCATCGACAAGTCGATCGCGCTCGGCATGCTGCGCGCCGACCTCACCGAGCCGGGAACCGCGGTCGAGGTCGATATCTTCGGCGAACGTTTTCGGGCGATCGTGCAGAAGGATGAGCCGTTATGGGATCCGAAGAACGAGAGGCTCAAAGCATGAAGAAAGTCATCCTCACCGATGGCGGCATGGGCCAGGAGCTGGTCCGCCGCAGCAGCTCCGAGCCAACGCCGCTCTGGTCGGCCAGGGTGCTGATCGACGAACCGGATCTGGTGCGCGACCTGCATGCGGAATTCATCCGCGCCGGAGCCCGCGTCATCACCATCAACACTTATTCCGCAACGCCGGAGCGGCTGGCGCGCGAGGGCGCGGAAGAGCTGTTCAAGCCTTTGCAGAAGCGCAGCATCGAACTGGCAAGGCAAGCACGCGACCAGACCGGCGACGCGGCGATCGCCGGCTGCCTGTCGCCGCTGTTCGGCAGCTATGCGCCGGCGCTGACGATATCCTTCCAGGATACGCTCGACATCTATCGCCGTATAGTTGCCGAGCAGGCGGACGGCGTCGATCTGTTTCTGTGCGAAACCATGGCGTCGGCCGAAGAGGCGCGCGCCGCCGTCACCGCGGCATCGGAAAGCGGCAAGCCTGTCTGGGTGTCGTGGACGCTCGCGGATCACGGCATGCCGCGCCTGCGCAGCGGCGAAGCCATTGCGGCGGCGTCGGGCGCTCTTGACGGCCTACCCGTCGCGGCCCGGCTGATCAATTGCTGTCGGCCCGAAGCGATCGCTGCAGCGCTGCCCGGACTGATCGCTCTCGGCGGTGCGGTCGGCGCCTATGCCAATGGCTTCACCTCGGTCGAGGCGCTCAAGCATGGCGGCACCGTCGAAGTGCTGCACGCCCGCCACGACCTCGATCCGGACGCCTATGCCGGCCAGGCGATCGGCTGGGTCGAGGCCGGCGCCGGCATCGTCGGCGGCTGCTGCGAAGTCGGACCGGCCCACATCGCCGCCTTGCGCGACCGGCTCGAACAGGCCGGCTACGAAATTTCGGGAGTAGCATAATGCCCAGGCCATCATCGCGCATTTCCGGCATCGTGCCTTCGGGCAAGGATGGCTGGGAGGTTCATTCCGCTGCCTGGGCGCGCAAGCAGGCCGGCGAGGACATCATCATGCTGTCGGTCGGCGACCATGATTTCGACACGCCGAGCGAGACGATCGAAGCCTGCGTGACGGCGGTCCGCGCCAGCAATCACCACTACACCCCACTTGCCGGCGTTCCGCGGCTGCGCAAGGCGATGGCGGCGGCCTCGACGCTCTGCACCGGTGTTGCGACCAGCCCCGACCAGGTCATCGCCACGCCGGGCGGGCAGGCCGCGCTTTACGCAGCTATTCAAGCTGTTCTCGACCAGGGCGACCATGCCATCGTCGTCGCGCCCTATTACGCCACCTATCCCAATACCTTCAGCGCGGCGGGCGCCGCGTTCAGCGTCGTCGAGACACCCGCCGAGGATGGCTTTCAGCCGCGCGCCGCCGAGATCCGCGCCGCCCTACGGCCGAACACCCGCGCCATTCTGATCAACACGCCGAACAACCCGACCGGTGCCGTCTATTTGCGCGAGCGCCTGGAAGAGCTGGCGCAGATCTGCCGCGAGCATGACCTATGGCTGCTGTCGGACGAGGTCTACTGGACGCTGGGTGGCGGCGAGCACGTCTCACCACGCTCGCTGCCCGGCATGGCCGAACGTACGCTGGTCATCAATTCGATGTCCAAGAGCAACGGCATGACCGGCTGGCGCATGGGCTGGCTGACCGGGCCCGAACCAATGGTCTCGCTGCTGACCGACCTCAATCTGGTGATGACCTACGGCCTGCCGGCCTTCATCAGCCTCGCCTGCGCCGAGGCGCTCGAAAACGGCTACGGCGTCAAGGAGATCGCCGAGCGCTATGCCGCAAGGCGCGCCGTCGTTCTCGATGCCATGCGCGGCATGAACAACATCACCGTGCGCGGCTCCGAGGGCGGCATGTACGTGATGCTCGACATATCGGCGATCGAGCCGGACGATGAGAAATTCGCCTGGGCGTTCCTCGACCAGGAGAAGGTCGCCGTCATGCCCGGCTCGAGCTTCGGCGAGGCTGCAGCCGGCCACATCCGCTTCAGCCTCTGCCAGCCTGAGCCGGTGCTGATAGAGGCTGCCACACGCCTGCGCCGCTTCGCCTCCAGCTACCGCCGCGAGGCCGCATGAACGCGCCGCCCGCCAAAACCATTCCGACCAAGGCCATTCCTCCCAACGCAAGGGCGGTCATCATCGGTGGCGGCGTCTCCGGCTGCTCGGTCGCCTACCATCTGGCCAAGCTCGGCTGGACCGACACCGTTCTGCTCGAGCGCAAGCAGCTGACATCGGGCACGACATGGCACGCTGCCGGCCTGATCGGCCAGCTGCGCGGCTCGCAGAACATGACCCGGCTGGCGAAGTATTCGGCCGATCTCTACGTCAAGCTCGAGGCCGAGACCGATGTCGGCACCGGCATGCGCCAGGTTGGCTCGATCACGGTGGCGCTTACCGAGGAGCGCAAGCACGAGATCTATCGGCAGGCGTCTCTCGCCCGCGCCTTCGATGTCGACGTGCGCGAGATTTCGCCAGGTGAAGTCAAGGAGATGTACCCGCATCTCAATGTTTCGGATGTTGTCGGCGCCGTGCATCTGCCGCTCGACGGCCAGTGCGATCCGGCCAACATCGCCATGGCCTTGGCCAAGGGCGCACGTCAGCGCGGTGCGACCATCCTGGAGAACGTGAAGGTCACCAAGGTTCATACCAGGGCCGGCCGCGTCACCGGCGTCTCCTGGGCGCAAGGCGACGAGCAAGGCACGATCGAAGCCGATATCGTCGTCAACTGCGCCGGCATGTGGGCACGCGAACTTGGCGCCCAGAACGGCGTCACCATCCCGCTGCACGCCTGCGAGCATTTCTATCTCGTCACCGAGCCGATCCCGGGGCTCTCCCGCCTGCCGGTGCTGCGCGTGCCGGACGAATGCGCCTACTACAAGGAAGATGCCGGCAAGATGATGCTCGGCGCTTTCGAGCCGGTGGCCAAGCCGTGGGGCATGAACGGCATAAGCGAGGAGTTCTGCTTCGACCAGTTGCCGCAGGACATGGACCATTTCGAGCCGATCCTCGAAATGGGCGTCAACCGCATGCCGATGCTGGCCACCGCCGGCATCCACACCTTCTTCAACGGCCCAGAGAGTTTTACCCCCGACGACCGTTATTATCTCGGCGAGGCGCCGGAGCTTTCCGGCTACTGGATGGCGACCGGCTACAATTCGATCGGCATCGTCTCCTCCGGCGGCGCCGGCATGGCGCTGGCGCAATGGATCAATGACGGCGAGGCGCCGTTCGATCTCTGGGAGGTCGACATCCGCCGCGCCCAGCCGTTCCAGAAGAACCGCCGCTATCTCAAGGAGCGCGTCTCTGAAACGCTCGGCCTGCTCTACGCCGATCATTTTCCTTACCGGCAGATGGCAACCTCGCGGAACGTGAGGCGTTCGCCGCTGCACGAGCACCTGAAGACGCGCGGCGCGGTGTTCGGCGAGGTCGCCGGCTGGGAGCGCGCCAACTGGTTCGCTAGGCCCGGCCAGGAGCGCGAATACCGCTATTCCTGGAAACGGCAGAACTGGTTCGACAACCAGCGCGAGGAGCATCTGGCGGTCCGGAACGGCGTCGGCCTGTTCGACATGACCTCGTTCGGCAAGATCCGCGTCGAAGGCCGCGACGCCTGCGCCTTCCTGCAAAGGCTCTGCGCCAACGACATGGACGTGGCGCCGGGCAAGATCGTCTACACCCAGATGCTCAACCAGCGCGGCGGTATCGAGAGCGATCTGACCGTCTCGCGATTGTCCGAAACAGCCTTCTTCCTCGTCGTGCCGGGCGCCACGCTGCAGCGCGATCTGGCCTGGCTGAAAAAACATCTTGCCGACGAGTTCGTCGTCATTACCGATGTGACCGCTGCCGAAGCGGTGCTTTGCCTGATGGGCCCGGATTCGAGGAAGCTGATCCAAAAGGTCAGCCCGAATGATTTCTCCAATGACAACAATCCGTTCGGAACGTTTCAGGAGATCGAGATCGGCATGGGCCTGGCCCGCGCCCACCGCGTCACCTATGTCGGCGAGCTCGGCTGGGAGCTTTATGTCTCGACCGATCAGGCCGCCCACGTCTTCGAGGCGATAGAAGAGGCCGGCGCCGATGTCGGTCTGAAGCTATGCGGCCTGCACACGCTGGACTCCTGCCGCATCGAAAAGGCGTTCCGGCATTTCGGCCACGACATCACCGACGAAGACAATGTGCTGGAGGCCGGCCTTGGCTTCGCCGTGAAGACGGCCAAGAGCTATTTCCTCGGCCGCGATGCGGTGCTGAAGAAGAAAGAAACCGGCCTGTCACGCCGGCTGGTGCAGTTCCGCCTGAACGACCCCGAGCCGCTGCTCTTCCACAACGAGGCGATCCTGCGCGACGGCAAGATCGTCGGTCCGATCACCTCGGGCAATTACGGCCATCATCTCGGCGGCGCAATCGGGCTTGGCTACGTGCCTTGCAAGGGTGAGAGCGAGGCGGATGTGCTGTCGTCGTCCTACGAGATCGAGATCGCCGGCGAGCGCTTTGCGGCGGAAGCGTCGCTGAAACCTATGTATGATCCGAAAGCGGAGCGGGTGCGGGCGTAGCGCACCTTCCCTTCTCCCCTTGTGGGAGAAGGTGGCCGAGCGAAGCTCGGTCGGATGAGGGGTGTTGGAAGGATCGCTACCTCGAAAGAATTAGCGCTCCCATCCTCGTCAATTTAGCGCACCCATCCCTCGATCTTTCCACGCCGCGTTTCTTCCAGCACCCCTCATCCGGCTCGGCGCTACGCGCCGATCCACCTTCTCCCACAAGAAGGGGAGAAGGAAAAATCCCCTCCCGCGTCAGAACGCGTCCATCCTGGCCGCGACCTTCGCCACGAACCTCGTCCGCGTCTCGCCGGTCGACAGGTTCATCGAGTAATGCGCGAGGTAGGAAACCGAGCCGCCGGGCTTGATCGTCGCACGCAGCACCCGTTTGACCAGCTTGCGCGGTGGGTCGCCCATCAGCATGGCGCGGAACCGGCCGCCGCCATAGGTGGTGACCGCCGCCACCTTGCGAATGTTGTGCAGCGACGGCTGCACCTTGCCGTCGACCAGCTTGAACGACACGCCGGGCAGGAAGACCCGATCGAAAAAGCCTTTCAGAATGGCCGGATAGCCGAAGTTCCACACCGGAAATGACAGCACCAGCGCCTCGGCCCACAGCAAGCGCTCGACATAAGGCGACGCCGGATCGCCGTCGCTGCGTTCGTCGTGATAGGACAGCCGTTCGGCCCGCGTCAGCCTGGGATCGAAACCCTCGGCATAGAGATCGCAGTCGTCCACGACATGGCCGGCGGCCTTCAGGCGCTCGACGATGGTCCGGTGCAGGCCGGCATTGAAGCTGGTCTCGACCGGATGAGCGTAGAGGACGAGGACGTTCAACCCGTCTTCTCCAGCCCCTTGAACAGGAACGACTTGCCTGAGCGATAATCATAGTCCGGGTTTTCCCAGGCGATCATCTTGCCCGGATTGAGCAGCCCTTGCGGGTCGGTCTCACGCTTGAAAGCCAGTTGCACTTCATCCGTCCGCTTCATGCCGCCTTCTTCCAGCGTGTAGCGGTGCGGGTTGAAGATCCAGCAGCCATTGTCTTCGTGGATGCGGATGATCTCGTACAGCCGCTCCGCCGTGGTGAAGCGCACCAGCGGCAATCCGGCGATGCCGATGGCGCCATCGAAGCGGATAAATTCGAGATGCGCCGGCACCTCGTCGCCGAAGCGTTCGACCATCGCCTTGACGTGACCGAGGTGGTCCGGCGACGGGTAGCGGGTCTGCAGATAGGTGATCGTCGGGTCGACCCGGATGGCGCGCAGCGTGGTGTGGTTCCAGGTCAGCTCATAGGCCGGCGGCAGCCCCTTGAGATCGGCCTCCTTATCGGCGCGAAAGACGATCTCGCCCTTACTGCGCGCAGTGAAGGCGAGGAAGGCATCCATCGCATGCGGCGCGATCATCAGGACGACGATGCTTTGGCCGCGCCGGAAAAACCGCTGGTGGCGCTTGAAGTAATCGTAGGGGATGGGTGCTGCTATCGGCGTGATCAGCTTCGCCAGGATGCCGTCCTGGATGGCGAGATCGTTGCCGAAGCCGGCCGCATCCATGAAATCGTCGAAGCCGACGATGACGTCGATCCAGTCATAACTGGCGGTTAGCGGCATCTCGACTTCGGTGATGATGCCGTTGGTGCCGTAGGCGTGCATCACTTTCAGCACGTCCTCGCCGGTGAGCTCCATGACGCGGGGCTGTGCCTCCATCGTCACGGTCCTCAGCCGGATGACGTTGCCGAGGTCGCGCAAGCCGCCCCAGCGGATCGAGCCAATACCGCCGGAGCCGCCGGCGACGAAGCCGCCGATCGATGCCGTGTTGTAGGTCGACGGCGACATGCGGAGCTCCTGGCCGGAATGCGCCCGCGTCGCCTTGTCGATGTCGGCGAGCACGGCGCCGGGACCGGTGACGACACGACCGGGCGCGATCGCCTTGATCGCGTTCATCTCGGCGAGATTGAGCACGACGCCGCCGGACAGGGGCATCGCCTGCCCGTAATTGCCGGTGCCGCTGCCGCGCGGCGTCACCGGCACGCCATGCCGGTGGCAGGCGGCGAGCACGCGGACGACCTCGTCTTCCGTTTTCGGCGTCACGATCAGGTCGCCGGTGACATGCTCGAGCTGCTGCTTCAGCACCGGGCTGTACCAGTAGAAGTCGCGGCTCTTCTGCTGGACGATCGCCGGATGGTCGTCGACCTTGAGGCCGTCCAGGTCGCGCTTGAGCGCCGCAATATCCATCATTCCACCATCAGATCATCGAGTTCGGCATAATCGGGCAGCTGGCGTTCGATCGCCTGGCCGTCGCGCACCACGATGCGATCCGATTCGGGCCGCGACAGCAATTCCGTCCAGCTTCGCCCCTTGAAGACGACGAAATCGGCCGGCCCTCCGGCGGCAAGCGTGCCGAAACCATCGAGCCGCATCACCTTGGCCGGCGTCGCTGTCACCGCTTGCGGCCAGTCAGCGACGGGATGGTCGAGATGCAGGATGCGCGTCGCCGTGCGATAGACCTCCAGCATGTCGAGATCGCCATAGGCGTAGAACGGGTCGCGCGTATTATCGGAGGCGACGGCGACGGCAATGCCGCGCGCCTTCATCTCGTGCAGCAGCGTCACCCCGCGCCAGCGCGGCGTGGTGTTATCGCCGCGCCGGTCCTGCAAATAGAGATTGCACATCGGCAGCGACACCACCGCCAGGCCGGCCTTGGCGACCTTGTCCAGCGTGTCGAGCACCTCGAGATCGGGCTGGCGCGCCAGCGAGCAGCAATGGCCGACCAGGATGTTCCCGTCAAAACCGTTCCAGAGGGCGGCTTCGGCAATCTTCTTGAGCGAGATCGCCGAGACATCGTCGGTCTCGTCGGCATGGAAATCGAGGTCGAGGCCATGCTTGATCGCCTGCGCAAACACCTGGTCAAGCAGTTCCTCGAGGTCCGGCACCATATAGGTGACGACGCCGAGCACGCCCTTGGCGGCAGCCACCCGCTTGGCCAGCCTCTCGAACCATTTCCTGTCGCGCACGCCTTCGATGCCGAGCAGGCAGGCCGCCTGCAGCTCGATGCGGCCGCGCCATTTCTCCCGCATCGTCTCGAACACCGGCCAGGAGATCTCTTCCTGCGGCGCAACGCTGTCGAGATGCGTACGCAGCGCCTTGGTGCCATGCGCATAGGCAGAGCGCAGCGAAAAATCCATGCGGCGGGCAACGTCGTCGGCGCTCCAGTGCGCCGCGCGGTCGGCGCCCGTTGCGTTCAGCGCGCCCATGAAGGTGCCGTCCGGGTTCGGCTTTCGAGGCCAGATATGGCCCTTGTCGATATGGGTGTGGCAGTCGACGAAGCAGGGCAAGACGATCCGGCCGCCAAGGTCGATGGCGCCTGCCTGTGCGTTGGATCGATGCGCCGTAATCCCGGAGATCTTGCCATCGGCGATGGCGATATCCGCGAGCCCAAACCCGTCGGTATCGAAGGCTCCAGAAAAGCCCGGCGTCAGTGAGGCATGAAGCCGAACCTTGGCGAGATGGTAGGAACCAGAAGCTGGTATCAAGGCGGCGCTGTCCACCATCACCGCTCCTGCCTCAGCGCGCTCTCGTGCCAGCGCCGCAAAATGAGATGCGAAATCAGCGACAGCACCAGGAAGATCAGGATGCCCGTGAGCGAGATCAGGATCAGCGCCGCGAACAGCCTTGGTGCGTTGAGCCGGTAGCCGGCCTCGATGATGCGCGAGGCGAGGCCGGACGACTGGCCGGTGGCGCCGGCGACGAACTCGGCCACCACCGCGCCGATCAGCGACAGGCCGCCGGCGATCTTCAGCCCGCCGAGGAAATAAGGCATCGCCGCCGGCAGCCGCAGATAGCGCAATTGCTGCCAGCGGGTGGCACCGTTGAGCTTGAACAAATCGCGCAGATTGCGGTCGACGGAATTGAGGCCGAGCGTGGTGTTGGAGAGGATCGGGAAGAAGGCGACGATCCAGGCGCAAAGCAGCAGCTTTGTCGTCTGGTTGTCGACATAGATGTTGATCAGCGGAAAAATCGCGACGATCGGCGTCACCTGCAGCACGATGGCGAACGGAAAGAACGACATCTCCACCCATTTCGACTGCGCGAACAGCACTGCCAGCCCGACGCCGCCGATGACGGCGAGAAGCAGGCTCAAGAAGGTGATCCTGAGCGTCACCAGCAGCGAGGAGAACAGCAGCCCGGCATCGTCGTGCAGCGTCTGCAGCACCACGCCGGGACGCGGCAGGATATATTTCGGGATGTCGTTCCAGACGCAGACGCGGTCCCACAGCCAGATCGCCAGGATCATGATCGCCAGCGGCAGCAGCCACCTGCCGATGCGCTCGAAGCGCTCCTGGCGAACGCGACGCGCCTCCTCCGGGTCGAGCGCCAGGACTTGTTCTTCAATGGCCGTCATGATGCGGTCCGGCAGTTGAGTTGATGGCGCCGATCAGCACGTCGGATGCCTGGCGGCAGAGCGCGGCATAATCGGGCGAGGTGCGAAACGCCTCGTCGCGCGGATAGGATGCATCGACGGCAAGCTCGGCAAACACCCGGCCCGGCCGCGCCGCCATGACGACGACGCGGTTGGAGAGGAAAACGCTTTCGAAGACGCTGTGAGTGACGAAAACGACGGTAAAACGCTCATCCTGCCATAGCTCCAGAAGATCGTTGTTGAGCTTGAAGCGGGTGATCTCGTCGAGTGCGGCGAATGGCTCGTCCATCAACAGAATGCGCGGCTTGGTTACCATGGCGCGGGCAATCGAGACGCGCATCTTCATGCCGCCTGATAATTCGCGCGGCACGGCATTCTCGAAGCCGGTCAGGTGAACCCGCGCCAGCATCTCCATCACCGCCGGCGCCGCCTTGGCCCGCGACACACCCTTCAGCCGCAGCGGCAGCCAGACATTGTCGAAGACATCGGCCCAGGGCAGCAGCGTCGGCTCCTGGAAGACGAAGCCGATATTCGAGCGGTCGCCGATATTTGAACGATCGAGGGCGCCGCTGCCGCGCCAGTCGAGCACACCCGAGGTCGGCGTCGACAGGCCGGCAATCAGCCGCAGCGCCGTCGACTTGCCGCAGCCCGACGGTCCGAGCAGGCTGAGGAAATCGCCTTCCCGGATCGTCAGCTCGACATTGCTGAGCGCGGTGACGCCGTTGGAAAACACCTTGCCGACGCCACGCAGCGCCAACAGCGTCGGCCCCGATACGCTTCCTGGCTGTTGCGCCACTTTCTCCAGCTTCACGGCCTACTTCTTCAGGTCGAGCCCGACGCTCTTGTTGACGAAGGCCAGCGTGTAGGCCTTCTTGATGTCGATGCCCGCCGGTGTTACCTTGGCCTTGACCATCTTGTCGTAAAAACTCTGGATGCGCGCATCGGTCATGGCGCCGATGCCGAGCTTTTCGCTGTCGCCGGAATCGACCACGCCGAACTTCTTCAGCTGCTCGATCGAGAAGGCGATCTGCTCATCCGTCATGTCCGGATTTTCCTTCTTGATCATCTCGTTGGCGGCCTTGTTGTCGCCGTAGAGATAATTGTACCAGCCCTTGGCCGAGCCATCGACGAAGCACTGGACCACCTCGGGCCGCTTGTCGACCGTCTCCTGCATGGTTTCGACCGTCGTTGCATATGTGTCCCAGCCATAGTCGGCCAGCAGGAACTGGTTCGGCGTGAAACCGCCCTGCTTCTGGACGGCGAATGGCTCCGAGGTGACGTAGCCCTGCTGGATCGACTTCTTGTTGGCGATGAACGGAGCCGGGTTGAAAGTGTAGGGCACGCGTTTTGCGGCATCGAAGCCGAGGTCGGTGACCATCCACTGGAAGAAGGTCTGCGCACCTTCGTCGCCGAGGATGTACTGGTCGGCGTTCTTCAGGTCTTCCCATTTGTCCAGCCCCTGGCCGGGATGGGACATGATGACCTGCGGGTCCTTCTGGAAGTCGGCGGCCACGACGCGCATCGGTATGCCTTGCTGCACGGCATCGAAGGCCGACAGCAGATTGCCGCCCATGTAGAAATCGATCTTACCTGCGAGCAGCAGCGGCCGGCCGCTGACCTGTGGGCCGCCCTGCATGATCGTCACGTCGATGCCGCATGCGGCATAGGTACCATCCACCACGGCTTGGTAGTAACCGCCATGTTCCGGCTCGGCCAGCCAGTTGGTGCCGAAGGTGACTTTTTCGTTCGCTGCCGCGGCAAGCGTACCTGCGCCAAGCAGCACGATCACGCCCGCCGAAATCTTGAGTCTTCCGTACATCCACACCACCCTTTGTTCGCTCCGGCGCATCACGCGCCGGGCTCGACACCATTGTTTCAAGAAGCAAGACACATGCCACCGGCGCGTTGCGTCGGGACCGCCCGCTTGTGCAATGCCCGCCTGTGCAATGGCGGCGCGAAGGCCGGACGGGTCATGCTGTACGGGAGGCATCGTGCCTATTTTTTGATCGCCTGTCCACAATCGCCCTCGTGACATGCACCGCCATCTTGATGCCCGCCTACATCCAGCTTTACGCTGCCGTGAACGGAGATTGCCATGTTCAAATTTCTCACGCCGAAGTCGATCAAGCCGCCCTTCGCCCGCTACAGCCATGGCGTCGAGCTGCCGCCCGGCAAGCGGCTGGTGCTGTGTTCGGGCCAGGTCGCGACCACAGCGGACGACCAGATCCCCGAGGAGGCCGGCGCACAGGCCGAGCTCTGTTTCCAGAACATAGCGGCGATTCTCGGCGAGGCCGGGCTCGGCCTGTCCGACATCGTCCGCATCAACGCCTACGTCACCGACCGCGCCTTCCTGCGGCCCTATATGGAGGTTCGCGACCGGCTGTTCGCCAGTCCGGCGCCGGCCTCGACGCTGATGATCGTGTCCGGCTTTGCCCGGCCGGAGTTTAAGGTCGAGATCGAGGTCATCGCGGCGGGTTGAGGAGCGCTGGCCAGCGGCTGGAATCGACAGGCCGATGATCTCAAGTTACACGACAAAGGTTGGTGCCGCCCCTCATCAAGCGCGCATCCAGTCTCTTCGAGGTAAAAAATGGCCGGAACAAAAAAACGCGTATGGTGGGGTGACTACCGGACCACCGAATACGCGACCGTCGATCCTGAGGCGACCATTGCCGTTCTGCCGCTGGCGGCGATCGAGCAGCACGGGCCCCATCTGCCGGTTTCGACCGACACCTCGATCATGAACGGCATGCTGGAAACGGTGATCGCGCGCCTGCCCGGCGATCTCGACATCCGCATCCTGCCGGTTCAGGCGGTGGGCAAGTCGAACGAGCATTTGCATGCGCCCGGCACCCTCACTCTGCCGGCGACGACCCTGGTCGAGGCGTGGACCGAACTTGGCCTGTCGGTCGCACGCGCCGGCGTGCGAAAACTGATTGTCGTCAACTCGCATGGCGGCAATGAGGAGATCATGGGCATCGTCACCCGCGAATTGCGCGTGCGGGCAAAGATGCTGGCGGTAAAGACCAGCTGGCAACGGTTTGGCCGGCCGGCCGGCATGTACACCGACCTCGAAGACCGCCACGGCATTCATGGCGGCGACGTCGAGACCTCGCTGATGCTGCACTTCCGGCCCGACCTCGTCGACATGGCCAAGGCCGACAATTTCGTCTCCAAGGTTGCGCGCGCCGAAAGGGAATTTTCGCTGCTGCGCCACACCGGAACGCACGCCTTCGCCTGGATCGCCAGCGACCTCAACCCGAATGGCGTGGTCGGCGACGCCAGCATTGCAACCGCCGAAAAAGGCCGGCTCACCGCCGAGCATCAAGCCGACGGCTTCATCAGCTTGCTGAAGGACGTGCGCAAGGCAAAGCTGGCGGATTGGCTGGCGTAACTAGCCCTCGATCCTCAGCGCAAACGGCGTGCCCTCAAACGCTTCGGCGCCGCGCCCGATCGCCTCGATGGCGCGGCTCATGCGGCCGTCGCGCTCGAGCAGTGCGTCGGCAATTGCGATCAGCCGCGGATTGGGTGTCGCCGTGGGCGACAGCGCGCGCAGCGTCTTGGCCAGTTCGGCTTCGTCGCGCTTCGGCGCCAGCGCTGCCGCGATAATGTAGGCCGAGGCGGTCGACCGGCTGATGCCGGCATAGCAATGCACCACCAGCGGCCGCGAGCGATCCCATTGGCGGGCGAAATCGAGCAGGTTCAAGACATGCTCCTCGCCCGGCATGGTCATGCCCTCCTGCGCTACCGCAATGTCGTGCATGACCAGGTGCAGATGGTTTTCCCTGGTGATCGAGGCCGGCCGCATCACCTCCGTGCCGGCAGCGAGCAGCGAAAGCAGCCGCCCGGCCCCGGTCTTCGTCACCGTTTCCTCGACTTTGGACAGCGAGCAGACATGGATCATTGGATCGTTTCTCCCTTGGCATCATCGTCGCGCCGCGAGGCCCAGCCGGCAAGCGCTGATTCGAGCCGCCGCCATTCTTCGTCGGCTCCCGGTAGGCCGGCGCGCAACACATCCGGCCGGTCGGCGAAATGCCGAAGCAGGATGCCGCGCTGGCCGAGCACCGAAAACAGGCGGGCGGCGTTCGCCAGCCTGATATAGCGGAACAGCGCGGTGCCAGCGGCGACAGGCACGCCGAACCGGCCGAACAGCGCATCGAGCCGTGCGGCATCCTCGGCCAATCGGCGCCGCATCCCGGCCTGCCAGCCGGTATCGGCAAGCGCCCTTATGCCATATTCGAGCGCCGGCCCGGAAATCGCCCATGGCCCGAATTGCGCCTGCAGCCGCTCGACCGTCAGCGCGTCGGTCAATGCAAAGCCAAGCCGCAGGCCGGCCAGGCCGAAGAACTTGCCGAACGAGCGCAGCACGACGATGCCGCCCTGGTCGACGTCGCCAGCGAGACTTTCGCTGCGTGGGCCGACATCCATGAAGGCCTCGTCGACGACCAGCAGCCCGCCTCTGGCGCGCAATTTTGCGGCAAGTCGAAGCAATCTTTCGCGCTCGACGACGCGCCCGTCCGGGTTGTTGGGATTGACGACGACGGCAAGGTCGGCCGCCGCCAAGGCTTCGAAATCATCGACTTCAGCCGCCGCATGGCCGGCGATCGCCGCTGCCCGCCGATGCTCGGCATAAGTCGGCCCGAGCACCAGCGCCCTGCCCGGGCTGACCAGCGAGGCGACGCGCGGCAACAGGATCTGCGTGCCGGGCGCCGCTGCGACATTCGCCGCCGATGGAGCGCCATAGGCGCTTGCCGCGACTTCGGCCAATTCGCGGGCACGCGCTGCTTCCGGCAATCGCGACAGGGCGGTGGCGGGCAAATCGAAAAGCGGGTAGGAGTGCGGATTGATCCCGGTCGAGAGGTCGACGAAAGGCAGCGGCGCGTGAGGGAAAAGCGCCCTCGCCCGGCCAAGGCTTCCGCCGTGGTCCACTGCCGCCGTCACTCCATCAAGAGACTTCATGTCGATCCTGATCACTTTCCTGTCGCTGGCCATCGAACTTGTACTCGGCTACCCGGCCCAGCTCTTCGATGCCATTGGCCATCCCGTCACCTGGTTCGGCAGGCTGATATCCTTTCTCGACGGCAGGCTCAACCGCGCCACTGATTCCGACGCCCACCGTCGCCGCTGGGGCGTGCTCGCGCTGCTGGTCATCGTGCTGGTGCCGGCCGCCCTCGCCTTCTGGATCGAAGCCATGCTTTGGAGCATTCCCCTCGGCTTGTTGGTCATCGCAATCCTGGCGACGTCGCTGCTGTCGCAGAAGAGCCTGGCCGAGCATGTCGAAGCGGTGGCCGACGCCCTCGACAGCGGCGGACTGGACATGGGCCGCATTGCCGTCTCGCGGATCGTCGGCCGCGACCCGGAAAAGCTCGACAGGGCCGCTGTCTGCCGCGCCGCGATCGAAAGCCTGGCCGAGAACTTCTCCGACGGCGTCGTCGCGCCGGCGTTCTGGATCGGCGTTGGCGGGCTCGCCGGCGGCGTCGCCTACAAGGCCGCCAACACCGCCGATTCGATGATCGGCCACCGCACCCCGCGCCACGAGGCCTTCGGCTGGGCGGCGGCGCGCTTCGACGATTGGATCAACCTGCCGGCATCACGGCTGACGGCGCTGCTGATCGTGCTTGCCGCTTTCCTGGTCAAGGGCGCCGATGCCAAAGCCGCCTGGCACGCCGTGCGGCGCGATGCGAAAAAGCACCGCTCGCCCAATGCCGGCTGGCCGGAAGCAGCGATGGCCGGTGCGCTCGGCCTGGCGCTCGCCGGCCCCCGTTCCTATGACGGCGTCATGGTCGAAGACGCGTTGATGGGCGAAGGCGGCCGCCGCGATGCCGAGAGCACCGACATCCGGCGGGCGCTGAAACTCTACCGGGTCGCCGACTTGCTGCTGATCGGGCTGTTCGGGGTGGTCGCAGTGGTCGTTATCTTGGCGTGACCTGCGCTCGAGATCGAGCGGAAACAAAAAACCCGCCAAGCGGCGGGTCGTTGGAGCCAGTTAGCACCATACCCAAATTAGTAGCATAGCTGCCGGCACAAAGCAAGAACAAAATTGCTGTGCCCAAAGAATAATCGCCCCAGCTTTGCGCTTCTCATTCCCTGCCTTTGACGTTCGAGGTTGGCGAAATCCGAAGCGCCATCCAATCTCCCCCCTCGTGGGGGAGATGTCCGGCAGGACAGAGGGGGGCGCGAAGGATCGCCAGCCTCTTGACCGTTCACCTGCTAATGACGGTCTGACGACGTAGTTGTCTCCGACTGACAGGCCGAGGGGACAGTGCCCCCCTCTGCCCTGCCGATCTCCCCCTGTGGGCCTGTTGCGTAATTCGCTGATTGTGATTCTCTGAGGTGGACGGTCTGAGGGAATCGCGATGGCAGTGAAGCAGACGGGCCAGTTGAGCTTGGCGGAGGCTTTTCTAGGCACCAAGCTTGTGGGCGGCACTTCGCCGCTCGACCGAT